>CAYXMJ010000030.1:0-22427 GCA_964465915.1 uncultured Acidimicrobiaceae bacterium | reverse complement strand
GTAGGGAAGGGCCTCGAGACGCGCCAGCGGAATCGGCTTGCCCGACACCTCGCAGATCCCATACGTTCCCTTGTCCATGCGTTTGAGGGCCCGTTCCACTTTCTCGAGCAGTTCCTTGGCGTTCTGCTCGATCGAGAGATCCATCTCCATCTCGAAAGCCAGAGAGCCGCCGTCGGCATTGTCGGGGTCGGCGTTGTGCTCAGAACCCGTTTCCGTCAGCCGACTCTGCTCGCGTTGCCGATCGAACTCCTCGATCATCGCCACGAGCCGACCCTGCTCCTCCACCAACTTCAGATGAAGTCGGGTTAGGGTCGATTTCGCCAACGTCCTGGCCATTTGCACCTACTCACGGGATTTGTGGGCGAGACCATAGCACCGTGCCCACCGGAGGTCTCGGGTCCAAGGTCACTTCGCAAGGAACCGAGCTGCCTCGCGAGGCGTGATCCCCTCCACCACGACCTGCTTGCGACGCGACGACGCGCCGCGGACCAGCTGCACGCGGCGAGCTCTGGTCTTGCGCCGCAGTAGATCCAGCAGCAAGCGGTTCGCCTTGCCATCCTCCGGGGGCGCCGCAAGCAGGACCCTGAGAGCTCCGTCGTGCCAACCGGCGATTCTGGTGCGACTCGCTCCCGGCACGACCCACACGTCGATCATGGTCCCATCGGGGTGCGGGGAGTATGGGGTGCGCTCGGTCACAACAAAAGGCTACCGGCGGTCATCGAACTGTTTCGTCGCCGCCATCAACCAAGACCGCTACCATCTCGCCCACAGCAACGACGGGAACGCACCTGCGCTCCCTCCGGTACCAGCGAGCCGACGGCTGGTGTGAGGTCGGCACCGGGGCAACGCACGGACATCACCCCTGAGCTGCGGGAAGATGCCTGCGGTGCGACTCGCCCAGGAGGTAGAACCCGCCGGGTACTCCCCCGAAAGAGGAGCCAAGAGAGGCCGGGATCGACCCGGCAAGCCGGGTGGTACCGCGGGCCCCCTCGTCCCGGCAGACAATTGGCACCTGCCGGCTGTCTCGAGGAGACGAGGAAACCATGAGCGATTCGACCGACACCGATCCATCTCGCGCCGGGTTCCGTCGCATTCCGCCCCGGGTGAACCTGGCGGAGCTCGACGCCAGGATCCTGGCGCTCTGGGAGGAGATCGACGCGTTCAAGCGCTCGGTGGAGCTGCGGCCACCCGAGAGCGAGTACACCTTCTACGACGGACCACCTTTCGCTACCGGAAGCCCCCACTACGGCCATATCTTGCAAGGCGTCGTCAAGGACATCGTGCCGCGGTATTGGACCATGCGCGGTCATCGGGTGGAGCGCCGCTTTGGCTGGGACACCCACGGCCTGCCGGTCGAAATGGAGGTCGAGAAACAACTCGGCGTTTCCGGACCCCGCCAGATCAGCGACTTCGGGGTCGGCGCCTTCAACGATGCCTGCCGCGCCATGGTGGAGACCACCACCGAGGACTGGGAACACGTGACCCGCCGCATCGGCCGCTGGGTTGACTTCGAAGACGACTACAAGACGCTCGATGTCGACTTCATGGAGAGCGTATGGTGGGTGTTCAAGTCACTGTGGGACAACGACCTCATCTACCAGGACTTCAAGGTGCTCCCCTATTCGTGGGGAGCAACGACACCGCTGTCGAACTTCGAGGCGAACCTCGACTACCGCGACGTCGACGACCCTGCCATCACGCTGCGGCTGAAGATCATCTCGGGCAATGGCCCGGCACGCCCCGGCGACTTCCTGCTCGTGTGGACGACGACTCCTTGGACGCTCCCCGGCAACCTCGCCATTGCCGTCGGACCCGAGCTTGACTATGTGTGCGTTGAGGGTGAACTGTTCGGTCATCCCGGCTCGTATTGGCTGGCCGCCGATCTCAAAGAGAAGGTCTTCGGCGACGAGGGCACCGTCACCGCAGCAGCGACCGGCGAGGAGCTGCTGGGAACTGAGTACGACCCACCGTTCGACTACTTCGGCGAGGAGCGCGATCGCGGCGCCTTCCGCGTCATCCCCAGCCCAGAGGTGAATACCGAAGAGGGCACCGGACTCGTGCATATGGCGCCGGCATACGGCGAAGCTGACTTCCTGGCGCTCCAGGCCGCCGGGCTCGACGTCCTGGTCGATCCGATCGACGCCGAAGCTCGCTTCACCGATCAGGTCCCCGAGGTCGCAGGACAGAACGTCAAGGACGCCGACGCCACCCTCATCCAGATGCTGAAGCGGCGCGACGTGCTGCTGCGCCACGAGAGCATCCGTCACTCCTATCCATTCTGCTGGCGGACCGAAACCCCGCTCATCTACAAGGCCATCCCGACCTGGTTTGTGGCTGTCGAGTCGTTCCGTGAGCGCATGGTCGCCCTCAACCACAACGTGCATTGGGTGCCGGAGGCCATCGGCGCCAGACGATTCGGCAACTGGCTCGAAGGGGCCCGCGATTGGGCCATCAGCCGCAACCGCTACTGGGGCAGTTGCATCCCGGTGTGGGTGTGTGATACCTGCGACGAAAGGCGCTGCATGGGGTCCCGGGAAGAACTGCGCGACCTGTCCGGAGTGTGGCTCGAGGACCTGCACAAGCAGTTCGTCGACGAGGTCACCTTTCCCTGCACAACTGGTGACGGCACCATGCGGCGGGTGCCTGAGGTCCTCGACTGCTGGTTCGAGTCAGGATCGATGCCCTATGCCCAGATCCACTACCCGTTCGAGAACCGAGAACGCTTCGATCGTCGCTACCCGGCCAACTTCATTGCCGAGGGGATCGATCAAACGCGGGGCTGGTTCTACACGTTGGTCGTCCTGGGCACGGCGCTCTTCGACCAGCCACCGTTCCAGAACTGCATCGTCACGGGTCACATCATGGCCGAGGACGGCCGCAAGATGTCCAAGAGTCTCAGGAACTACCCGGACCCAAACCACGTTCTCGACGAGTTCGGCGCCGACGCGTTGCGTGCGTACCTGATCGACTCACCGGTCGTACGCGGCGACAACCTCCGGTTCTCGGAGGCCGGAGTGCGTGAGGTGGTTCGTACGGTGCTGCTGCCCTACTGGAACGCGTTCTCGTTCTTCACCACGTATGCCGAGGCCGACGGGATCACCGTTGACGACCTGGCCGCCGCGCCGCCGATCTCGGAGCGGGCCGAAATCGACCGCTGGATCATCTCAGTGCTGCAATCGCTGATCCGACGGGTGAACCGCGAGATGGAGGACTACCGCCTGTATGCGGTCATCACCCCGATCCTCGGCTTCATCGACGATCTGACCAACTGGTACATCCGGCGGTCACGTCGCCGCTTCTGGAGCCAACGCGGCCTCGGCGACGATGCCGACAAGCTCGCGGCGTTCGCCACGCTGTACGAGGTCCTGGTCGTGTTCTCCCGGGTTGCCGCCCCGGTGCTCCCCTTCGTGACCGAGGAGATGTATCAGCGTTTGGTCCGCGACGGGGCGACCGGCGTGGTTCCCGACAGCGTGCACCACTCAGACTACCCGTACGCAGACCCAGCGGTCATCGACGAGCCGCTCGAGAGGGCCATGAGCACGGTGCGCACCGTGGTCAATCTCGGCAGGGCGTTGCGCAAACGCAGCGAATTGAAGGTGCGCCAACCGCTGTCCCAGTTGACCGTGGTGACCCGGGATGACCAGGCCGCCCAAGCCGTCAGGTCGCACCAAGCGCTCATCGCCCAGGAACTCAACGTCCGCGCCGTCGTGGTCGAACGCCACGAGACCGATTTGGTTCACCTATCGGCTCGGGCCGACTTCAAGGTGTTGGGACCCCGCTTCGGGTCACGCACCAAGGAGATTGCTGCCGCCATCGAGGGGCTGAGCCATGAGGCGCTCGACGATCTGCTCGACGGCAACGACATCGAGGTTGCCGGCGAGCGGATTGCGCCGGAGGATGTCGTCGTCGCCCGCGAGCCTCGCGAAGGCGTCGTCGTCGCCGCCGAAGGCGCCGTTTCGGTTGCACTCGACACGGAGCTCAGCGACGAGCTGGTTCTCGAGGGTGTGGCCCGCGAGGTCATCAACCGGATCCAGGCCCTGCGGCGCGAGGCCGACTTCGCCGTCTCCGATCGGATCGTGGTCGGTTGGCGTAGCCCCACCGCTGCGGTGGTTGCTGCCTTCGAAGCCCATGCGAGTCTCATCGCTGAAGAGACCTTGGCAACCAGCCTGGAGGTCGCAGAATCTGGATCCGGCACTGAGGTCGAGATCAGCGGCGAGCCGCTGTGGTTGACCGTGGAACGATCGCCGCGACCCCCAGTCGAGTAGCCGACCGGCGCTGAGCTACTCGGGCGTAGTGGCTTTCTCCAGCCGTTCGCGCAGCCCGGCCAGTCTGCGTCGATAGAAGTCGGGCTCGCGCGGCCCATCAACGAGTGCCGGGTCGCCATCGACATCGTCGGCGCCGTCGTCGCCCAACACTAGGTCGTCGAGCCCGTTCAGTTCGAGGTCGATCAGATCCGCCGCCATGGCCGCCTCATCCGCCGCGTCCGGTGCAATCTCGCGGTAGTAGTCCTCGGCCTGACGAACCGCGGTCCTCAGCTGTGCCAGGCGCTGGGTGAGCGCCTCGGCCTCTTGCTCAGCAGCCGACGTCAGCAATTGCGCCGCCGCCTCGGCCTTCTCCAGCGTCACCGCAGCCTTTTCGGTCGCCTGCACCGCTTCTTGCTCTGCCGCGTTCAAGATCTCAGCTGCCGCCGCCTGAGCTGCGGCCAGGTCATCGCCAGCCTCCGTCGCCTCCGTCGCCTCCGTCTCCTCAGCAGTCGTCGCCTCGGTTGCGGCCTTCTCAGCCGCCAGCTCGGCCGCGGCAAGGAGGCCAACGGTTTCGGCGCCGGCGGCGCCTTCGATCTCAACGGCCAGAGCGGTGGCGCAGCCACGCATCCGACGGGCGTCCTCTCGTGCCATGTCCAACTGAGCGGCGGACGCGTACTCGGCATCCATCGTCGTCCGCCACGCATCCCAGGCGACGGTATCGAGTCCCTCCCATTCCGTAGGGGCACTCCCCGGGGGGCGGGGGGCGTCGGCAACCCGAACGGCCTGATCGAGGGCACGACGTCGCTCGGTCGATGCCTTCGCCCGCGAGGTACGCGCCGCGTGGGCCACATCCAGAGCGTGTTCCAGCGCCGCCATCCGGGCCGTGACCCGAGCCAGTTCCCGTTCTTGGTCGCGCAATGTCGTGGCCACACGCCGCACGAACGCGTCGACTTCACGCCGGTTGTAGACATAACGAGTGCCGGTGAAGCGGATCGCCGCGACCTCTTGGGAAGTCAGGTCCATGAGTCAATACTACTCAGAGTAGTCTTCACATACCAGCGGTTGTTGAAGGCGGTAGAGATTTCCAAGGGTCAACACACCAAGCCGCGCAGGATGATCAGCCCGAACATCAACACCAGCGGCGACAGATCGAGACCCCCGCCGCCGATCCGTACCGGAGGAAGCACGGAGCGAATCGGACGCAGCACCGGGTCGATCATTCGGGCAAGGAAGTCGTAGAGCTTGCGGACGGGGTGGCCCCACGAAAGGCGCCCAAAGCTCACCACCCAACTCAGGATCACCCAGAGGATGACCGCGTAGAAGATGATGTCGAGCGCAAAACAGACGATTCGCATGGGGGCGATCAGCCTTCAATCGGGACTGTGTAGAGACCCAGGCCAGCGAGTCGCCGCCGTTCGTCCATCCCGATCGACACCGCCGGTGGAGTCACCAAGATGACGCCTTGGGCGATCTTGACCATGCGGCCACTCAGTCCATAGGTGAGTCCGCTGGCGAAGTCGACTAGTCGCCGCACCATGGCGGCCTCCGCGTTGCGAAGGTCGAGCACCACCGGGCGGTCGTTTCGCAGATGGTCGGCCAGTGTCTGGGCATCGGTGAATGTTCTGGCCGCAATGATCTCAGCCTGTCCGGCGGACGGGTCATACCCGAGCGGTCGGCCGGCGTCGCCGCCGAAATTGGTACCTTCGCTGGTTCGCACCAACACGCCGGCTTCAGCGTGTTCCGGGTTGCCGGAGATACGACGCCGTTGCTGCGAGGGCGGTTCAATCCGCCGACCGGCAACCTGGCCCTGGGTTCGCGGTGGTGGGGACGCTGCCGGAGCCGGAGCCGGAGCCGGAGCCGGAGCCGGAGCCGGAGCCGGAGCCGGAGCCGCTGTTGCCGGCGCAGCCTGTGCCACCGGCCGCGGCGGTTCAACGGTGCGTACCTGAGCCTGGGGCGCCTGGGACGACGCCTCCTCCGCTGCCTCAATCTGATCGTCGTCAACGAGACCAAGGTAGAACAGCGTCTTCTGCCAAACCGATGCCATCGACTCTCTCCACGCTTTTGCGACTGGTGGTGATCCTTACTCAGCCCTCAAAGATAGCCCGTCCCACGCGGATCATGCTCGCGCCCTCCGCGATGGCGACTTCGAAGTCGTCGGTCATCCCCATCGAGAGTTCGACCAGACTGGGGTACGTTGGAGCCAAGGCGTCGCGCAATTCGCGCAGCTGCGCAAACCACTTCCGACTGTCGGCGGCGGCATCGGGTGCCGGCGGGATGATCATCAGACCACACGGGACCACACCAAGTCCTGCCACGGTTGCAAGCGTTGCATCGACGTCGTCGGGCAGCACGCCATGTTTCTGGGGCTCGGCGGCGATGTTGACCTCGAGCAGAGTGGCCGGCGGCGGCGTATCGCCTCCCGACCAGGCAGCGGCCAATGCCACCCTATCGAGGGAGTGCAACAGATGGGTCAATGGTCTGATCACCTTCACCTTGCGTCGTTGCACCGGGCCAACGAAGTGCCAACGGATGTCCCCAGGCAGCTCCGGGACCTTGGTCGCCATCTCCTGCGCTCGGTTCTCGCCAAAGTCTCGCTGCCCGGCCTGGTAAGCAGCCATGATCTCGTCGACCGTCCGGCCTTTCGACACCGCCACAAGTTGTACCGACTCTGGATGACGGCCGGATGCGACCGCAGTCGCATCGACGCGAGCCCGGACCGAGGCTAAGCCGTCGGCAGCCATGCCACCGTCGTCTGGCGGTTGGTTGTGCGGTTCCGTCGGTAGGAATACAACCGCTCGGATGTGTAGGTGCAGGCATCGGCGCGCCACACCTCGAGTGGTGCCAACTGGTCGGCAACGGCGGCTGCCAGATCGACGCTGGTGGTTCCCCACGTCGTCATCGCCACGAAGGGGGCAAAGTGAGCCGCCACTTCGTCGCCGACCTCGAAGCAGCAACCACCGATGCCGGGGCCAATCGCGGCGCGTTCCAGGTTTGCCCCAGCAGCGGTGACGGCGGCCATGACCGCTGGAACCACCCCAGCAACGACGCCACGCCATCCGGCGTGGACGACGG
The DNA here is from genome assembly GCA_964465915.1 of uncultured Acidimicrobiaceae bacterium. Classification (GTDB taxonomy): domain Bacteria; phylum Actinomycetota; class Acidimicrobiia; order Spongiisociales; family UBA5794; genus CAVPHV01. Next base: position 15,111 of record CAYXMJ010000030.1, on the reverse strand, counting down.
CGACAACGTCTGGCCCCTCTAAGACCATCGGAACACAATCGGCGGTCCCGACGGCGATCGGAAGCCCTGGCCGGGTCGTGAAGATGGCGTCGGCCTCGCCGAGGTTGCCGGGGCGACGAGCCTCGATCACGGTCGCCCCATGAACCTGAGAGACGAAGGCCCACGAATCGCTGATGCCGACGGCCGTCGAGAACGCGGCGCGCGCCTGACCGTCGACGCGAGCATCTCCCTCAGCTGCGGTTCCGAAGGCGGCACCTCGGAACCCGCTGGGCAGGATCATCCCTGGACGAACCCCGGGATGTCGAGATCGTCCTCGCCGCCATCCGGGAGGAGATCCGCCGCTACCGACTCGTAGGAGGGGGTCGCGCTTGGCGTCGGCCTGGTGACCCGGCGATCACGATCAAAACCGGCGGCGATGACGGTGACCCGCATCTCGTCGCCGAGCGAATCGTCGACGACTGCACCAAAGATGATGTTGGCGTCGCCATCCGAGTGATCGGCGATCATCCCGGCTGCCACGCTGACCTCATGCAGCGTCATGTCGGCGGGGCCGGCAATCGACAGGAGGACACCACGCGCACCCTCCATCGAAGTCTCCAGCAGCGGACTGGCAATGGCCTTGGCGGCCGACTGCTCGGCTCGGTTCTCGCCTGTGGATTGGCCTATCCCCATTACGGCAGATCCCGCATCGCTCATCACGGCCTTTACATCCGCAAAGTCTACGTTGATGAGACCCGGAGTTGTGATGAGGTCCGTGATGCCCTTCACGCCGCTGGTGAGCACCTCGTCGGCCATCTTGAAGGCCTCGAGCACCGGGGTCTTCGGGTCGGCGATCTCGAGGAGACGCTCATTCGGGATGATGATCAGCGTGTCTACGGCCTGCTTGAGGTCCTGGATACCCTGCTCGGCCTGGACGGAGCGTCGCCGGCCCTCGAAGCCGAACGGTCGCGTCACGACGCCGACCGTGAGCGCTCCGATCGAGCGGGCGACCTCGGCGACCACAGGGGCCGCGCCGGTACCGGTGCCGCCACCTTCTCCGGCGGTGATGAACACCATGTCGGCGCCCTTGAGGGCGTCCTCGATCTCTTCTCGGTGGGCGTCACCGGACTCGCGCCCGATTTCGGGATTGGCACCGGCACCCAGGCCATGGGTGGCGTCGCGCCCGATGTCCAACTTCACGTCGGCATCGGACATCAGCAGGGCTTGGGCGTCTGTGTTGATGGCGATGAACTCAACGCCACCAACCCCGCCCTCGATCATGCGGTTCACTGCGTTGACGCCACCACCGCCAACACCGACCACCTTGATCACCGCGAGATAGCTGTGCGGGGACCGCGATTCAGTCGTCATGGATTTGCTCCCTTGAGGCTCGACCATAAGGTTAGCCCGAAGGTTGAGGTTCGGCACCAACCTGATACAAGGTCTCAACCTTAGGTTTAGGGTTGGTCACCGCAGGGCGGGTTGGTGACATCAGATTGACCACGGCTTCGGGGGCAAGACCGGCGTCGACCAGCGCCACCAAGGCCCGAGCCTTGGCGGCCATATCGTCGGGGCGGCCGAGGATGACATGGTGCCCGGCGACTTCGGCTTCGATGCCGTTCTCGCCTCTGGTCACCACTGCCCCGGCAGCGAGGGGCGCAGGAAGTGTCCCCGTGAACTCGAGTGCGCCGACGACAACCGGTCCCTCAAATGTCTCGCCCGGTCGGGCGGTCTTCGACCCGACCTCGATCATTGGTGCACCCTCGGGCGGTGCGGTCGCGGTCACAAGGACGGCTCCCTCGGCGGATGCCAGGACCCACCCATCACCTGCTGCCACCCAGCCGGCCGGGATGTGTTCGAGGACGGTTACTTCGACCGAGCCGGGCCACGTGACCCGAACCTGGGCCTTGGCAACCCACGGATCCGCCTCCAGGGCAGCTTCAACGCCGGCCTCATCCACCGTGATCGTCGGGATACCGGCAGTCAAACCCGACCGCGCCACGATCTCTTCGGCCCCGGCATTGACATGGCCGGAGACCGCGATCTCAGATACGGCAAGAAATGACGACTGGAAGAACAGCCAGCCCACGAAGCCGGCAAGGCCGGCGAGCGCAACAAAACCGAGAACGCGCCGCAGCCGGCGGCGGGCGCCGGCCTCTCGTACCTTCCTGCGGCGGGCGGCAATCCGCCCGTCGACCACCGTACTCATCTCGTCTCCTGCGGGTGTCGGATGTCATCATTGGCAGCAAAGTCGCCGGCGAAGCGGATTTCCGGCTCGAGCCAAACCCCGACCGCTTCGCCGACCCGACGGCGCACCGCCCACACCAGGTCGTAGATGTCCTGGGCAGTGGCACCGTCGTGGGCGACAAAGAAGTTGGCATGTCGATCCGAGACGGCGGCTCCGCCCCGTCGAAGGCCCTTGAGACCCACGGCATCGATGATGCGCCCGGCGGCGTCACCCGGTGGGTTCTTGAAGACGCTACCGGCATTGAGGGTGCCGCCCGGCTGGTGCTCGCGCCGCCAGCGGGTGATCTCTCGCAGCAACGCCTCCGACTCGGCGGGATCACGTTCGATCGAGCGGTAGCGGGCGGAGACAACGATGTCCGTATCCGTCAGATTGCTATGCCGGTAGGACAAGTCGAGAGCACCTACGTCGCGGGTGCTGATCGTTGCGTCTTCGGCATCCATCACCTCCGCATCGATGAGCCACTCCCCCGTGTCGCTGCCGTGGCCGCCTGCGTTCATCCGCAGTGCGCCGCCGACCGACCCTGGAATCCCGACGTACCACTCCAGCCCGCCGCGCCCAGCCTTGGAGGCCCGGCGCGCCAGCATCGGCAACGAGACCGCACCCCCGGCGGCGACGGTGCCGTCGGCGCCGATGGACACCTCGGCGAAGTCACCAGCAAGCCGCACGACGATGCCGCCATAGCCTGCGTCCGCAACAAGAAGATTGCTCCCACGCCCCAGCATCAGAAGCTCTGCGCCGGCGGCGCGACGGGCCGCGAGCACGGCCGCCAAGTCGGCGACCGTCCCGACTTCGGCGAACCAGCGTGCCGGGCCGCCATACTTGTAGGTCGTCAGGGGCCCCAGCGGTACGTCCTCGACCACGAGTCCGTCGGCCACCAAGGTTTCGAATCCGCTCATAGGCCATCTCCGAGGAGGGCGGCGAGATCATCGGCGATCGAGTTGACGTCGCCGGCACCGAGGAGCAGGACAAGATCGCCCGCCCGCAGTTCGGGAACCAGGACCCCGGGCACATCGCCGAGCGCAGCGACGTATTCGACGTTGCCCCCGGCGGCGGCCACCGCCTCGGCGACCAATCGCCCGGAGACCCCCGGCAGCGGAGCCTCACCAGCCGCGTACACGTCCGTCACGACCACTCGGTCCGCATTCGCCAGCGGCCCGCCGAACGCCGGTGCGAGGTCGGCCGTTCTGGAGTAACGATGTGGCTGGAACACCGCCACGACTCGATCCCATCCCCCACCGCGGCCGGCGGCGATGGTGGCGGCGATCTCGGTGGGGTGATGGGCGTAGTCGTCCACGACGGTCACGCCGGCGAGCCGGGCTCGAACCTCAAAACGTCGTTTGACGCCGGCGAAGTGTGCCAGACCGGCGGCGGCCGGTGCCAAGTCATGGCCGAGTTCTCCCAGCAGGGCGAGCACACCGGCGGCGTCGCGGGCGATATGTTCACCCGGCCGGGGCACGTTGACCGGAACCCCTCCATCTGGACCATGGAGCACGAAGCGGACCTCGCCGCTGCCGTGGACGAAGTCGCGAATCTGCCAGCGGGACGCCGGGTCGAAGCCGTACCCGATCACCGGTGCCCGCTCGGCGAGCCGGCGCACGCCCGGATCATCGATACAGCCGACCACGGGACCATCGACGCGGTTGGCCACCAGCGCGAACGCCTCCTCGAGTGCGGCCACACTCCCGTAGTAATCCAGATGGTCTGCTTCGACGCTGGTAACGCTCAGGGAGTTGAGGTGGAGATGACGGAAGGTGCCGAAGGCCTCGTCGGCCTCGAGCACAAAGAGATCGGGCTCGCCGAGATGGGCGCCCGTTTGGTAGGCGACCATCTCGCCGCCCACGATGAACGTCGGGTCACGTCCCGCCGCTCTCAGCGCAGTCACAGCCAATGCAGTGCTGGTGGTCTTGCCATGTGTCCCGGTGAACCCAACCGCAGGCATCGCCGCGGTTATCGCGTCAAGTAGTGCGGGTCGAGACCAGGTCGGCACTCCGGCCTCGCGAGCCGCAGCCAACTCGGGATCACCCGCGGGGACTGCCGATGAGGCGACCACGAGGTCAACGTCTGCGATGCGTTCCGGCCGATGCCCAACCCAGGTGGTGATGTTGAGGTCGGCGAGCGCGTCGAACGCCCGGCCGGGTTTGAGATCGGAGCCGGTGACCTGATGGCCGAGTTGGGACAGGAGCTTCGCCAGGGCACTCATCCCAGTGCCACCGGCGCCCACAATGTGGACGTTGCGCAATGAGTCGAGCTGAACCGGGTCGCTAGTGGTCATCAGCCGCCTCCCTCAGCGCGGTGGCAATCACGGTGGCGGCATCGGGGCGGCCGGCCTCCGCGGCGGCCTGGGCCATTGCGGCGCGTCTGGCCGGGTCTGCGACGAGTTGCTGGATCTCGACGGCGGCTCGATCGATCGCAGCCTCAGGGACGACGACGGCCCCGTGAGCCGCTTCGAGGTGGGCCACATTCGCGGCCTGATGGCCGGCGGTGCCGGCTGCGTATGGCACCACGACGGCCGGTGTGCCCGTAGCGGCAAGTTCGCTCACCGTCAGCGCCCCGGCGCGCGACAGCACGATGTCGGCTGCCGCGTAGAAGTACTGCATCTCCTCTTCGAAGGCAAGCGCTCTCCAGGTCACCGCAGTTCGCTCCGCTTGCGGACCGACATCGTCGATGTGGATCTTGCCGGTCAGGTGAAGAACGGCTATTTCGCCGGGTTCGGCGTTGGCGACGATACGGGCGGTCACCTCGTTGAGCACCTTGGCGCCGAGGCTCCCACCCAGCACGCCGAGCACGACGACATCGTCGGCAAGTCCATAGCGGCGCAGCGCCTCGGCCCGCAAGGAGTCACTATCGTAAGTGGCAAACGCAGGACGGAGCGGGTTGCCAACCACCTCGGCATGACGCAGCCGCGCCGCCGCTTCAGGGAACGCCACAAACGACGTGCGAGTCTGGGACGCGATGTAGCGATTAGCCAGGCCGGGAACGGCGTTCTGTTCGTGGAGAAAGACGGTGGCCCCGATCCGGCGGCCGGCGCGGGCGGCCGGAACCGCCACATAGCCACCAAAGGCGATCACGACCTTGACGTCGCGCTCACGCATCGCGGCCTCCATCTCCCGGGTGGCCTTGCGCACCACCATCGGCAGCTTGAGGTTGTCCGGCGACAGAGAGCGGCGCAGGCCGCGGATATCGCTGCGGACCAGTTCATAACCGGCTCCCGGCACCGCCTCAGTCTCCATGCGGTCGCCACCAAAGAACACGATGTCGGTCGGCGACACGCCGGTAGCCACCAGCGCATCGGCGGTGGCCAACGCCGGAAATACGTGACCCCCGGTGCCGGCAGCTGCAAAGGCGTAGGTCATGAGCGGCGATCCCGAGGCTTTGCCCCGATCGTGCCGGTCGTCCTCGCGATGTTGACGAGCACGCCGATCACGGCCAGGTTCACGATCATGGCGCTGCCACCGCTCGACACGAACGGCAGCGGCACGCCGGTAATCGGAAGCACCCTGACGACGCCTCCGATGTTGACCAGGGCCTGAGCCGAGAGCCATGCCACGATTCCAATCGCGAGCAGACGACCAAAACGGTCCGGCGCGTTCATGGCCAGCTTGGTGCCCACGAAGGCAAACATGACGAAGAGGGCGACGACGGCCATGGACCCGGCAAGACCGGTCTCTTCCCCGATGATCGAGAAGATGAAGTCGGTGTGGGCGTTGGGCAAGAACGACCACCGGGCTCGAGAGGCACCGAGGCCGACCCCGAACCAACTGCCGGTCCCCAATGCAACCAAGCTCTGGATCGACTGCAAGCCGGATCCGAGAGGGTCGGCTTCCGGGTTCAGAAATGAGGTCACCCGCTCCCAGCGGTAGGGCTGGATGTAGGCGAGGGCGATGGCTCCGACCCCACCCATGACGGCCAAGGCGAAGACACTTCGCAACGGTGCCGCCGAGGCAAACAGCACCGCAAAGGCGGCGGCCGCGATCAGCAGCGTCGTGCCGAGGTCCGGCTGCGCCAGAAGCAGGATCCCGACCGTCCCCAGCGAGGTGGCCACCGGCCAGAAGACGTGGCCAAACTTGTGGAGGTACGCCTCCTTGCGCGACAGCGCCTGGGCCAAGTAGACAATCACCGCGAACTTGGCGAACTCGCTCACCTGAAGACTGAGCGGTCCGACGTCGATCCACCGCCGCGCTCCGCCACGCACGGAGCCGACGAACAGGGTCGCTACCAAACCGGCGATCGCCACCAACAGAAGCCCAGCGGCCATACGTGCGTACCAGCGATAGGGAACGCGCACCGCAATCAGGAAGGCTCCCAACCCGAGGGCGATCCAGATGATCTGGCGCTTGAAGTAGTAGAGCTTGTCGCCCGTTTCGCGAATGGCGACGACCGACGAGGCCGACATCAGTGCGCCGAGGCCGACGATGAGCAGCATGGCAACGGGGACCATCAGCAACACTGCGGTGCGTTCGTTGGCGCTGCGGGCGACCGCGACGCGTCCGAATGAGCGAGCCCGGGTGATCGGCGTGACCCTACTTGCCATGGTCCCCTCCCTTGTGGTCGATGACGATGCGGCGGAAGTCATCTCCCCGCTCGCCGTATGAGCGATACATGTCGAAGCTGGCGCACCCAGGAGCAAGCAACACGGTGGTGCCCGCGACCGCCATGCCATCGGCGGCCACAACGGCTGTCTCCATGGAGTCGACCGTGGTCACCCGGTTGGGTGTAGCGTCGGCGAGGTCGGTGGCGGCCTCGCCGAGGGCGATGATGTGGCGGACCGACGGAACCGCAGCCAGCGGGCCCAAGTCGAGACCCTTGTTCCTTCCCCCGGCGATGAGCACCACATCGGCATAGGCGGAGGCGGCGGCAACCGCGGCGTGGGGGTTGGTTGCCTTGGAATCGTCAACCCAAGTCACGCCACCCCACGATCCGACGACGGTTCGCCGATGGGGACCCGGTCCGAAGCTGGACATCACCGCGGCAATGCTCCCCCCGGCGGCGCCGACGTGGCGCGCCAGGGTTCCGGCGGCGACAAGATCAACCAGGAAGGACTCATCGAGGTTTGGGCGGGGCAACTCCATCTCGCCGATCACGACCACGTCACCATCGACCCCGTTGCCTCCGAAGGCGACGCTTCGGCCCGAGATCGGGACCATCGTCGCGGTACCACCCGCCACAGCTGCGATCGCACCAGGATCATCTGCATCAAACACCAGAATGTCGTCGCGGGTCTGGTTGGCGTAGATGCGGGCCTTGGCGGCGGCGTAGGCCGCTTCAGTGCCGTGCCAATCGAGATGATCCGGGGCCACGTTCAAGAGGGCAGCGGCCACGGGATGAAAGGCATCGGTGAAACGCAACTGGAAGCTCGATGCTTCAACCACCACCACCTCCCACGGCTCACCGACGACCGACGACAACGCGGTTCCGATGTTGCCGGCGGCGCAGACTTTGACCCCGCTCCGTTCGAGCATGGCCGCGGTCGCTTCGACGACGGTGGTCTTGCCATTGGTGCCCGTCACTGCGACGTAGGGGGCATCGAGGTTCCGCGCCGCGAACTCCATCTCACTCCACAGTGGAATGGCGGCGGCGAGCGTGTCGACAATCGGTGCGGCTCTCTCGGGGATGCCGGGGCTGGTCACCACCAGATCGACGTCCTCGAGCAGATGCGGCGTCCATGGTCCCGAGTGGACGGCGAAGCCCTCGGCCTGCAATGCGCCCAGTGCAGCAACTTGGCCGTCGTAGACCTCCACGCCGTGGCCGAGGCGGCGGGCCAGATGTGCCGCCGCGGTGCCGCTGACGGCGGCGCCGAGAATGAGAACGTTCACGGCAGCACCCCCTCGCTGGCAACGGCCCAGTCGCCGTAGAAGATGCCGACCCCGACGGCGACCATGATGCCCGTGATGATCCAGAACCGGATGATCACAGTGGTTTCCGGCCACCCGGCAAGCTCAAAGTGGTGGTGCAGCGGCGCCATCCGGAAGATGCGTTTGCCAAAGACCCGAAACGAGAAGACCTGGAGGATGACCGACATGGTGATCAGGACGTAGAGGCCACCAAGCACGATCAACAGCATCTGGGTGCTGGTGAGCAGGGCAAGCGCGGCGAGGCCGCCACCGAGCGCCTGCGAGCCGGTGTCACCCATGATGATCTTGGCCGGCGCGGCGTTCCACCACAGGAACCCGCCGACCGTACCTGCCAACCCGGCGGCAACCATCGCAAGGTCGAGCGCTCCCTCGACTCCGTAGAAGTCGAAGTTTCGAAACTGCCAGAATGCCACGAGCATGTAGGCGCCGAAGACGAGTGCGCCCGATCCGGCCACCAGCCCGTCAAGACCGTCGGTGAGGTTCACCGCGTTGGCCGTTGCCGTCAGCATCAGCAGCACAAGAACCGCGTAGAGCCAAGGACCGAGGTCCCACCCGACGTCGCGGGTGAAGGAGAGTTCGGTGCTGACCCCGGCTGCGACCGCGCCCCAGGCAAACAGGCCGGCGACAGTGAGTTGGCCGAGGAACTTCCAGCGTTTCGACAGGCCCAGGTTGCGCTTTCTGGCGTACTTGGTGAAGTCGTCCGCAAACCCGATCGCCCCCATGCCGAGAAAGGCGAACAACGCCAGCCAGCCTTGGGGGCTGAAAGGAAGCACGCGGAAGTCCAGCCCCTCTCCCGACGTCCACAGCCGAAAATGGGCGAGTACGTAGGCGAGCGGAACCGCCACCAGCATCACGATGCCGCCCATGGTCGGCGTGCCCCGCTTGTGCAGGTGGCCTTCGAGTTCCTCCTGGATGAATTGGCCGATACCGCGCTTGCGAAGTGCCCTGATGGCGATGGGGGTGCCGAAGATTGTCACGACGAAGGCGATTCCGGCGGCGAACAGCAGCGAAATCACAGCGTGTACTCCTCGACCAGTTCCAGCGCCAACGTCTCCAGCCCGACGGCACGGGACGCCTTCACGAGCACGACATCGCCGTCCCTCAGGAAGCCGCGCAGCACCCGTTCAGCCGTCACGGCATCCGGCACGGGTCGGGCCAGCCGCCCCGATCCGGCTGCGATCCCGGCGTCGTCACCGACCACGACGACGGCGGCGAAGCCCAGATCGGCGGCAAGGCGGCCGATCCTCACATGTTCGGTCGCTTCTACCGGACCAAGCTCTGCCATTCGGCCCAGAACGGCTACGTGCCTACCGGGCAATTCGGCGACGGTTCGCAGCGCCGCTTCGACCGAGTCGGGATTGGCGTTGTAGGCGTCGTTGACGATGGTGAGGCTGCCGTGGTGGACCTCCATCCGCCACGGCGATCCTGCCGCCCGCTCGAGGCCGTTGATCAGGGCATCGAGATCGAGACCGAGGGCCAAACCGGCTGCGGCCGCCGCGGCGGCGTTGGCGGCCTGGTGGCGGCCGGCCATGGCGAGCTGAATCGAGCGCTCCCCCTGAGGGGTATGCAGAGTGAACCTGGGCCGCCCGGCGTCGTCGAGGACCACATTGGCGAACCTCACGTCGGCGCCGGATTCGTCGCCAAATGTGAGCGTGGGGCCGTCGTGGGGTCGGGCGAGGCGGGGCTCGCCGGCGGGGAGTACGGCGGCACCCCCGGAGTCGAGGCCGGCGGCCAACTCCCACTTGGCGTCGGCCAAACGCTCCTCAGTTCCGAAGGTTTTGAGGTGCACGACACCGAGGTTGGTGATCACGGCTACATCGGGCCGAATCGCCGGCATCAGCCAATCGATGTGCCCGACGCCGCGCGAGCCGACCTCGACGACGAGGTAGCGGCAGTCATCGGGGGTCTGCAGCACCGTCAGCGGCACGCCGACCTCGTTGTTGAACGAACGTGGCGATGCCCAGGCCCCCGGAAGGGCCGCCGCCAGAAGATCCTTGGTCGAGGTCTTGCCGCTGCTGCCGGTGATGGCAACGACGGACGCGGCGAGTTCGGCGCGTCGTCTGGCTGCCAGATCGCGCAGTGCGGCGAGGGTATCGGCAACAACGATGCGCGGCGCGACGTCTACCCCGCTGGCGGCGTCGACCACAACGGCCGCCGCGCCCGAGTCGAGAGCGTCGGCGGCGAACTTGTGCCCGTCGAAACTCTCTCCGACCACGGCCACGAACAGCTCGCCGGCCTCGACGTGACGCGAGTCGGTCCCGACCCGCCCGATGACCCTATCGGCAGGCCCATGCAGCTCTCCGCCACATGCCTCCGCCACCTCGGCGAGGGACCAGCCCAAACGTGTCGTCATGACGACCCCCAGGCTGCGGCGGCAATCGTGTCCCACTCCTCAGTCACGACAACCGAGTCGTCGAACGGTTCGACCCGTCCGTCTGCGAACTCCTGACCGGGTTCGTGGCCCTTGCCGAGCACCAGCACGACGTCACCAGGGCCCGCGGTCTCCAGTGCCAAGTGAATAGCGCGGCGCCGGTCGAGTTCGATGACGTATTCGCTGCCGGGCGCAAAGCCGGTCGCTACCTCGGAAGCAATGCGGGCCGGGTCCTCGGAACGGGGGTTGTCCGAGGTGAGGATCACCCGGTCGGCACGGGCAGCAGCCGCGCCCATCAGCGGCCTCTTGTCGCGATCGCGATCACCACCGGCGCCGACGACAACCGTGATACGGCCGGGATCGAGGGCGCGGACCTCGGTGATGACGGCATCGATGGCGTCGGGTGAGTGGGCGTAATCGATGATCAGCGTGAACGGCGATTCGATCGGCATCAGCTCGAAGCGCCCCGGCACCGCCGGGAGCAGGCTGAGGCCGCGGGCTGCTTCGGTCGCCGTCATGCCGCTGGCGACGACGCAAGCAGCAGCGATCAGAGCGTTGGCGATGTTGAAGCGTCCTGGGATCGGCAGATTCACCTTGTGCCGCTCGCCCCCAATGATCATGGTGAAGCTACTCCCCTCGAGGCGAGACACCACGTCGGTCGCGGCGACATCGGCCGCGGTGATCCCCACCGTGGTGAGGGGAAGCTGGGCCTCTCCGGCAAGGCGGGCACCGTAGGGATCGTCGGTCCACACCACGCCATGGTGAGAGCATTCCTCAGTGAAGAGAGCGGCTTTGGTGAGGTAGTAGTCCTCCATGTCGGAGTGGAAGTCCAGGTGGTCTTGGGAGAGGTTGGTGAAGGCGACGACCTCAAAGCACACCCCGGCCACCCGTCGCAGCGCCAGCGCGTGCGATGAGACCTCGAGAGCGACCACCTCGACACCGGCGACCGCCATCTGCGCCAGTAGGCGCTGGAGGTCGCTCGCTTCGGGCGTCGTTCGCGCCAACTCAACGGCCTCGCCGGCGACGCGGGCGCCGATGGTTCCGATGAGGCCGGGCACACGGCCTGCGGCTGCAACGATCGATTCGATCATGTGGGTCACGGTGGTCTTCCCGTTGGTGCCGGTCACCCCTACAACGACCATCTGGTCTGCCGGGTGCCCATGCACTGTGGCGGCGGCAACGCCGAGCGCGGCGCGGGCGTTGGGAACGACGAGTTGCGGCACCTCGGTATCACTCGGCTCCTCGACGACGAGGGCCACGGCCCCATTGGCGAGGGCAGCGTCAACATACTCATGACCGTCTCTGGTCACCCCTCGGACGGCAACAAACAACGATCCGGGCGTGACCGCGGCCGAGTTGTGGTGGACGTCGCGCACGATGGGGTTTGGGCCTTGGCTCGGGACGCCGAGGGCGGCCGCCACATCCGCAACCGTCACGTCAGCGGGCATCAGGGGCCACCCCCAACTGGTGCAGAGCGGCTTCGGCGATCTCAGCGAACACGGGGGCCGCAGAGACACCGCCGAAGTAGAGCTCGTCACCGTCCTCGTTGAGACCGTGGGGTGAGTCGAGCACCACAGCGACGACGATCTGAGGGTCGGTGACCGGAGCCAAGCCGATGAAGCTGGCAATACGATCGTCCTCGCTGTAGCCCTGGAGTTCCTGGAGGTATTTCTCCGTCGTCCCGGTCTTGCCCCCCACGGTGTACCCCTCGACTGCGGCCCTTCGACCGGTGCCGCGCGACGACTCAACGACGCCCTGGAGGAGACGCTGCATGATGCGGGCGGTGTGCTCGGAGAGTACGGGACGCTTGACCGGTTCGTACGGCTCGCGGGTCAGGTCGGGGTTGATCACCTCTTGCACGATGTGTGGCTCAACCCACACCCCGTTGTTGGCGATGGTGGCGAACACCGATGCCATTTGCAGCGGGGTGACGTCCACGCGGTACCCGATCGCCGTGTTCGGGCCGCAGGTGGTCTCGCACCAATCGGCCGCAGGTCGCAGCGTTCCGGTGGCCTCGCCGGGAAAGCTCCCAGAGGACAACTGGCCAAGCCCAAACGCGGCGAGATAGCGGTGGTGGATGTCGTTGCCGATCATGTCCTGGATGAGGATGGTGCCGATGTTCGATGACCGCGAGACGATCTCGGCGACGGACATCTCCTCTTCGTACTTGCGCCCAACGTCCGTGTAGATCTTGGGTTCGGTCTCGAGTGCTATCTCGTACTCGGCGGGCACGGTCAACATCGTGGAGGTCTCCACCACGCCTTCTTCGAGCGCGGCAGCGATCGTGACCACCTTTGCGGTCGAGCCCGGTTCGTACATATCCGAGACCGCCCGATTGCGGAACAACGCCGGCTCGACGTTGGTCCGGTCGTTCAGGTCGTAGGTGGGAACCGTCGCCATCGCCAGGACCTCGCCGGTCTTGACTTCGAGCACGATGGCGGTGGCACCGACGGCCTCGGTGCCCTCGATAGCCGCCAGCAACGCTTGCTCTGCGGCATATTGGATCTCGCGGTCGAGCGTGGTCACCAGGCTCACTCCGTGCTCGGGCGGTTGAACGATGTACTGACCTTGAGGAATCGGACGGCCTCCCGGGTCACGTTCAACGATCTGGCTGCCGGCGGTACCGAGCAAGATGTCGTTGTATTGGTACTCGATCCCTTCGAGCCCGACGCCATCGTCGTCACGGACAAACCCAAGGACCTGCGCAGCCAACGGCCCGGCCGGATAGACCCGGTGTGGTTCGGTCTCGAAGTAGAAGCCGTCGAGGTCGAGGTCGGTGAGCAACTGTTCGACCTCATCGGCGGTGGCGCGGTCAAGGCGGCGCACCACGTAGGCGAACCGAGAGTCGCGCGACAGCCGCTCTTCGAGCAGCGCCTCATCCGTCCCCACCTTGGGGGCGAGCAGGCGGGCCACCACCGCCGGCTCGGCGATCAGGCTTGGGTCTGCGGTGATCGTGACAGCGTCGACGGTGACGGCCAATTCGGCGCCGTCACGGTCGAAGATCGTTCCTCGGGCTGCGGGAAGCTCCTCGTGTTTGACACGTTGATCGAAGCCGCGAGCCGCATAGTCCTCAGAATGGAACCCCTGGACGTCGACGAGCCGAAAGCCGACGCCAACCCAGGCGACGACAAAGACCGCCCCGACCATTGCCAGCCGGACGTCCGGAACGCGCCACTTGGGGCGCGCCACGCTATGGCTCCCTGGAGACCGAGAAGTCGTGACCTCTCTGGCCGCCAGCGATCGGCCGTTCCACCTCAACCCCTCCTCGGGATGTCGGTCTTACACGTCCTGCTCGACGCTCTGCCGGCGACAGCGACACAGCGAACCCGGCGATGGCAGCCATCACGGCTGCGCGCTCAGGAGAGCTTTCAACTGTGCCCAGCGGTATTCGGGATCGAGCCCCTCGTCGTCGACTCCCGGCACCTCGAGCGCCACCCGCCGCGCAGGGAACACCATCCCCATGCTCTCGGCAACCTCGGCGATGCGACCCGGGTTCTGCAACCGGGCCACTTCGACACGAAGATCCCAATGGCGGGCTTCCTCTTCGGCGATCTGCGCTTCGAGCTCGGTGAGGTCGAAGGCGGACCGGTCGAGAGACGTACGGGAGTAGATCATGGCGAAGAAGGCCACAATCACCGCGAGGATGAAGGCGATCCAAGGACGGACTCGGGGTCGCTGGCGGTCCTGGCCGTCGATCATGCCGAGCGATCGGCGCTGAACTCGGGAAGCGCTGCGAGCAGTCATGGAGTCACCTCCGAAGCGGTCACCTTCTCTGCCACCCGCATCACGGCGCTGCGGGCCCGCGGATTGGCGGCCACCTCGGCGTCACTCGGGCGAAGACCTTTGCGGGCGAGCAGCCTCAGCTGAGGTACTCGCCCGCAGATGCACACGGGGAAGTCAGGGGGGCATTCACAGCCGGAAGCTCCGGCGACAAAACGCCTCTTGACGATGCGATCCTCGAGCGAGTGATACGAGATCACCACGACTCTCCCTCCAGGTCGCACCCATCCAATCGCGCCCTCGAGAGCCTGCTCCAGCGCGGAGAGCTCAGCGTTGACGGCGATTCTGATGGCTTGGAAAACCCGGCGCGCCGGATGGCGTTTGCGGCGAGCAGCTGCAGGTACCGCCTCGGCGACGACGACGGCGAGCTCATGTGTTGTGGCGAGCGGTCGTTCGGCGACGATACGCTCGGCAATGCGACGGGCAAACCGCTCTTCGCCGTAGCGGCGGAAGATGCGGGCAAGGTCGTCTGCCGGCCAGGTGTTGACGATGTCGGCAGCAGCAAGTTCGGCTCCGGTGTCCATTCGCATGTCGAGCGGGCCCGCCCGGTGATACGAGAAACCACGCGAGGGCTCATCCAGCTGGTGGGACGAAACGCCAAGGTCGAATAGCACTCCAGCCACACCGCGGCGGTCCAGATTGTCCGAACCATGTTCATCTGGAGGTCCTCCCGGGACCTCCGAACGCAGGACCTGGTCCAGGTTCGCGAAATTGGCGGCCACGAAACGGATCCGTGGATCGTCCGGGACCTGTTGCGCCGCGTCGGGATCCCGGTCGAGTGCCAGGACGCGACGGTCGGGCGACGCGGCAAGCAGCGCCTTGGTGTGCCCACCCCCACCGAAGGTGGCGTCGACGATCAGGCCGCGGGGCAATGGGGCGAA
>CAYXMJ010000029.1:18507-22466 GCA_964465915.1 uncultured Acidimicrobiaceae bacterium | reverse complement strand
CAGGTATGACTGCCGCGTTGGCCTCGTCGTCTTCAGACTGATCACCGTCATCGTTGCTCGGCGCTGAGTCTGGGTCCGCCTGGTCCGATGCGGTGACCTGAGCGGTGTTCAGGTACTCGTTCGCTCCACCCGTCGGAGCGTCGACGAATGCGTCAAAGGTGAGGACCACCGGCGTTGCCGGGGTCACGGTCAGGCCAGACCAGGTGATGGTGGAGCCGGCGAGGGTGCCGCCACCGGAGATGTTCGAGATTGCGCTGTATCCGGCGGGGACAAGGTCCTCCACCGCGACGCCAGTGGCATCGTCGGGGCCGTTGTTGGATACCGTCACGGTGAACGTCACCGTGTCACCAACATTCGGGGCAGCTTCCGACACCGATTTCGTCAGCTCGACGTCGGCCGCTTGCGGGGTGATAGCGGCGTTGGCCTCGTCGTCTTCGGACTGATCACCGTCGTCGTTGCTCGGCGTGCTATCGGGGTCGTACTGATCGGCGCCCGCCACCTCGGTCACGTTCAGGTACTCGTCCGCGGCCCCGGTTGGCGCGTCCACGGTGGCAACGAAACTCACGCTCGAAGTGCCGCCCGCGGGAACCGTCAACCCGGCCCAGGCGACCGTCGATCCTGCCAGGGTTCCACCGTTGGAGATCGCCGTGACGTTCGAGTACCCAACCGGCACGGCATCGGTCACGGAGACGTTGGTCGCGTCGTCGGGGCCGCCGTTGGTCACGGTGATCGTGAACGTGACTGTGGTCCCGACATTCGGACTGGGGTTCGAAACTGCTTTGCTCAGTGACAGGTCCGCTTGCTGCGGCACGAGGGAAGCGTTGTCCTCGTCGTCTTCGGATTGATCGCCGTCGTCATTGTCCGGGAGGCTGTCCGGATCGAAGGTGTCGCTTGCGGTCACCTCGGCGACGTTGGTGTAGTCGGCGGGTGGCGCTTCTACCCGTGCGGTGAAGGTCAGATTGACCGTTTCGCCGGCAGCCACCGAGTCGATCGTCCACCCGAGGTTGGGGAGTGCCGTGTCGTCCTGGGCGTCTCCTCCGGCGATCGAACCGGGCGTGTAGGTGAGACCGCCGGGCAGAGTATCCGTTACCTGAACATTGGTTGCCGTGTCCGCACCCGCATTGGTCACGGCAATCGTGAAGGCAACCGTGTCCCCAACGTTCGGGGCGGTGTCGGAGACCGTCTTCACTAGCGACAGATCGGCGCTGGCCGTGAAGACCGTCTCCGTATCCGAGTCAGAAGTCGGGGTACCCGCCGGCGCGAGACCAACCGCCGTTGCCGTGTTGTCGATTTGCCCGGCCGCGGTATCGGCTGCAGTCACGACGTAGTCCGCCGTACACGTCATCGTCTCCGCAGGATTCAACGTTGCACCCTGCGCAGGCGTACACGAGGTCGCGCCGAGTCCGGGGAGCGGATCCGTGACCGAGACATTCGTCAGCGACACATCGCCGGTGTTCTCGACGTCGAACTGGTAGGTGAGGGTGTCGCCGAGCGAGATGTCGCCGCTACCGTCCTCGTCGGCATTCGACAGCAGATACTTGTCGATCGTGATGCTCGGGTTGCCTTCGATCGGGATCACCACGGTGTCGTTGTCGCTCACCGGGTTGCCGCCGGGATCGAGAGCATCGACGGTTGCCGTGTTGGAGAACCCGGCCGCGTCAACGTCGGATTGCGTCACGACATAGTCGGCAGTGCAGGTCGTCGACTCTCCGGGGAAGAGGACCGCCGGCTGGGCTGGTGTGCAGACCAATGCACCCAAGCCGGGCAGCGGGTCGGACACGAGCACACCGGTCAAGGTGACGTTGCCCGTATTTGTTGCCGTGAATTGGAAGGTGAGGGTGTCGTCGAGCGAGACCCCACCCGAGCCATCCTCGTCGGCGTTGCCCGCAAGTGTCTTGTTGAGAACGATAGAGGCGGTCTGCGAGACCAAGACGATCTCATCGTCGATCGCCGACACCGGGCCACCACTCGGGTCGAATCCCGCGGCGGTGGCCGTGTTCTGGATCTGCCCTTGGTCCACATTGGTCTGGGTTACCGAGTAGTCCGCGCTGCAAGTGATGGACTCGCCCGGGGCCAGCGTCGCCGGCTGTCCAGGGGCACAAGTCAACGAGGACAGTCCGTCCAAGGGATCGGTGATCCTCACTCCGGCGAGGGTGACATCGCCGTCGTTGGTCGCGACGAACTGGTACGTCAGCGTGTCGCTGATCGAGACTCCGCCCGAACCGTCCTCGTCGGCATTGGAAAGCAGCGTCTTGGTCAGGGTGATCGCCGGGTTCTGGGCAACCGGGGTGGTCACCGTGTCGTCGTCCGTGACCGGCGCGCCGCTCGGGTCCGTGCCCGTCGCCGTCGCCGTATTGACGATGTACGCGGCGTCGGCGTCCGCATTGGTGACGACGTGCGAGACCGTACACGTCATCGACGCCCCCGGGCTGAGCGACGTGGCCGGACACGAGACAGGCCCAACGAGCGGGTCGTCAACCACGACCGGGTCGAGCGTGACCGTGCCGAGGTTCTCGACAAAGAACTCGTAGCTCAACGTGTCGCCAACCGAAACATCGCCCGAACCGTCCTCGTCGGCGTTTCCGGTCATGCTCTTGGTGAGTTGGATCGACGGTTCCGGCGGGATCATCACCGAGAGGTCGTCGGAGTCGCTGATGTCGTCTCCGGGGTTCCCCGGATCGCCACCGGGCCGCTCTCCGGTCGCGGTCGCCGTGTTGTCGATGGACCCTGAATCCACATGGCTCTGGGCAACGACAAGGGTGGCCGTACATGACGTGGTGGCCCCGGGGACGAGCGATGAGCCCTCCACGGGAGCACAGGTGAGCGGAGAGAGTCCTGGCAGGGGATCGGCAACGGTCACGAGCGAGAGGGTCACGTCACCGTCGTTGGTGGCCACGAACCCATACGTGAGCGTGTCACCCAACGAGACGTTACCGGAGCCATCTTCGTCTGCATTCGCCAGCAAGCTCTTCACGAGGTTGATCGATGGGTTCTGGGACAGCGCCACCGACTCGTCGTCACCATCGCCAACAGGGTTGCCGGACGGGTCGTCGGCGCTGACCGTCGACGTGTTGTCGATGGACCCGGCGTCGATATCTCCCTGGGCGACCGAATACGTACCCGAGCAAGTCATGGCGGCCCCGGGGGCCAACACGGCCTGCGGGCAGCTCACGACGCCGCCGGTCAGAGGATCCGTCAACGTGACACTGTCGAGTGTCACGTCGCCGGTGTTCTCGACGATGAATTCGTACGAGAGCGTGTCACCCACGGTGATGTCACCCGAACCGTCTTCGTCGGCATTGCCCGTGTAGCTCTTGGTGAGGCTGATCGACGGGTTCTGCGGCACCGAGAGCGTCACCGAGTCGAGGTCGCTCACCGACCCGGTACCACCAGAGTCGTCCCCTACTGCCGTTGCCGTGTTCTCGATCCGACCTGCATCGATGGCGCTTTGCGATACCGCGATCGTGGCGGTGCAGGTCATCGACTCGCCGGGAGCCAGCGACGAACCCATCGCCGGAGAACAGGTCAACGAAGACAGGCCCGGAAGCGGATCCGCGATCGTCACGTTGTCCAAGCCGACATCGCCGTCGTTCGCAGCGACGAACTGATAGGTGAGGGTGTCGCCGAGACTCACGTCACCGCTGGCGTCCTCGTCGGCGTTCGAGAGCAAAACCTTGGTGAGATCAATCGAGGGGTTGCGGTCGGGGAAGACGGTCTCGGTGTCATCGTCCGAGATGGGCGTGCCATCGGGTTGCAGACCCGAGGCAGTAGCGACGTTGTCGATCTGGCCGTTGGTGACATCTGCCGCCGTCACGACGTAGGTAGCCGTGCACGCCAGGATGGCCCCCGGTGTCAGGGTCTTCGGCAGAACGTCGGCGCCACAATCCAGCGGCGACAGACCCGGCATCGGGTCGACAATGGTGACCACGGTCAGCGTCACGTTGCCGTCGTTGACCACA
>CAYXMJ010000029.1:0-18407 GCA_964465915.1 uncultured Acidimicrobiaceae bacterium | reverse complement strand
CATCGGGTCGACAATGGTGACCACGGTCAGCGTCACGTTGCCGTCGTTGACCACATCGAACCCGTAGGTCAGGGTGTCGTTGAGCGACACCGTGGCGGAACCGTCCTCGTCGGCGTTCGCCTGGAAGCTCTTGACGATTGTGATCGAGGGGTTCTGCGAGGTTGAAGCGCTCTCCGTTGCGGTGTCGGACACGGTGACCCCTGCGGCCGAAGTCCCCGCGACATCCTCCGTGTTGTTGATCGACCCAGCGTCAACATCGGGCTGAGTGACGACATAGGTCGCGGTGCAGGTCATCGCATCACCCGGCGCAAGGGAAGACCCTGCTGCGGGTACGCAGCTCAGCGGTGACAGTCCGGCAAGCGGATCGGCCACGAGCACGTTGTCGAGCGACACGTTGCCGTCGTTGGCGGCCACGAACTGATAGGTGAGCGTATCGCCCAGAGTGACGCCACCGGAGGCGTCCTCATCGGCGTTTGCCGCCAACGCCTTGGTGAGGTGGATGGATGGGTTCTGCTCGAGGATCACCAGTTCCTCATCGGTGTCATCGACCGTTCCGCCATCAGGGTCGTCTGCCGTCACCGATGCCGTGTTGGGGATCTGGCCGGTGTCGACATCGCCCTGGCTCACGGTGTGGCCGGCCGTGCAGGTCATCGACTCGCCGGGGGTGAGGGTCGTCTGCGGGCAGGAGACCGCACCACCCACCAGGGGGTCGGTAACGGAGACATTGGCGAGGTCAACGTTGCCGGTATTGGTGACCACGAACTCGTAGACGAGGCTGTCTCCGACGCCGAGACCGGCAGGGTCGGTCAGGAGCGACTTCACGATCGTGATCGCCGGGATGCGGTTGATCGGGACCGTCGCCGAGTCGCTATCGGAGATGGTCGCCCCGCCGGGGTCCACACCGTCGGCGGTTGCCGTGTTGTCGATGCGTCCGTTGTTGGCATCGGTCGCCGTCACCGAGTACGTCGCGGTGCAGGTCATCGACTCGGCGGGCGCCAACGTCGAACCGGCCACCGGATTGCACGTCAATACCGACAGGCCGGGCATTGGGTCGGTGATGGTGACACCGGTGAGGTCCGTGGCCCCAGAGTTGGTCGCCACGAACTCGTAGGTAAGGGTATCGCCGACAGACACGTCACCCGAGCCATCCTCGTCGGCGTTGGCGGACTGGGTCTTGCTAAGGGTGATGTCTGGGAAGGCGATTGGGTCGGTGACCGAATCCGTGGTGAACGTCGGCTGCTGGGCCGAGGCCACGTACGCCGTGTTGGTGAGCTCCACGATGCCATCGGGCAGCGGGTCGTCAACGGTGACCTGGAAGGAAACCGTCATCGACTCCCCGGGATCCAACGAGAACGGATCAGCGGGAACGACCAGATCTGGGGCGACTCCGTCGCTCAGCGGGTTGGGATCAGCCGCCTGATTTGTCCTGGTCTCAACGTCGATCGTCGATGCCGCGACCACGAGGTTGTCGATGAAGAACTGATCCGACCCACCGAGGCTGGAGGAAGTCACGAACCGGATGGCCGCTCCTGCCGTCAAATAGCTATCGAGGCTGCGGTTGGTCGGCACGAAGACCGGGTCGCTCCCCGGACCGACCCAGCGCTGGAGCTCGTCCCAGGTCCCGCCACCGTCGGTCGCTTCGAGCACGACGTAGTCGTCGATGTTGTCGAAGCCGGAGCGGGCGTAGTCGAAGCTGAGGGTGGCCGTGTCGAAGCCGGCGAGATTCACCGCCCGCGAAACCCCTTCGCCACCACCGTCGTTGTCGCGGACTCGGAGGCGAAGGCTGCCCCCGACGTTGACGATCCGCTCGTCGCCGCTGCTGGGCCCGTCACTCTCGTTGATCTCCTGCCAATCCGGACCCCAGAAACGCGACCCAGTGCTGCCCCCATAGCCGCCGCCTTGGAAGTCATCCGCATAGGTCTCCGTTGCCTTGACCGGTCCGGTCACGGACGTGCTCTCGGGGACGTAGCTCGTACCGAGCGGCACCACGTCTGCCACGGTGAAACCGTCTTGCGGGACCTCCGAAGTGTTCTCCACGAGGATCGTGTAGGTGATGGTGTCTCCGGCCAGGACCCCGGTTGCCGGAGCATCCGAGGTCTTGGTCACATCCACGAAGGGATCGAATACGGGGAGCGTTGCCGTCCCCTCGATCGAGATGTTGTTGCCGTTGAGGGCGGCGTTGTTCACGATCGAATCAACGCCGTCGGGAAGTGGATCACTCAACTGCGTGTCATAGGTGATGACCATCAGCTGGCCGGGGACGATGGGTCCGAAGTCCTGGCCACCCTCATCGAACGGGAACGGCGTTACGCCATCATCGGGATAGGGAACGCCATCTACGGTGGTCGAATCGGGCAGGTAGGTCGTGTTGGGATCGAGATCGTCCGTGAAGACCGCAGGGTCGATATTGGCGGTGCCGTCGTTGCGGATCGTCACCGTGTAGCGGATGAACTCACCGGCATCGAGAGCCCCGTTGCCGTTGGTGTCTCCTGCAAGCGAACCGGTCTTGGCCATCGAGACCAGGACCAGCGGGACAACAGCGGTTCCCAGGTCGAGTGCCGGAGATCCTCCGGAGGCGTTGGACGGGTCCTGGCCGTACGCTGCCGTGATGCGGGTGCCGTCCAAGGTGTAGGCCCTGAGACCGGTTTGGTCGTTGTCCGAACCGTCACGAACCCGAACCGATCCGAAGGCGGGCAACGCGATCTGTTGGTCGTAGCGGTCCCCCCCGGGGGTGTGCTCGAAGAGCCCGGTTGTCGGATCACCGTCGTAGTCGACAAACAAGGTGGTGGCCGACTCTGCGGTGACCCACACCGGGCTGCTGTTCTCCGTAGCGGGATCGTCGCTGCCGGGACCCCAGCCGACGACGGCCGCAGTCGAGAGACGACTCTCCGGGATGAGCGTGAAGCCCCAGTCGTGGGTGGTGCCGTCGAAGTCGATGGCGACCGTGGCGTAGAAAGGGGACCCGGCGCGAAAACGGGCTCCCGAGACGGGCATCTGATACGTCGCCGTGCCACCCGCGGGGACATTGACCGCGGTGGAACCACCCTGGTAGTCGACGGAGACACTGAGCGTCGAGGTCCCCGGGTTGAAGAGAATGACGGTGGCGGGGTCATCGGAGACGACCGTGCCAACGGGGTTGTAGTAGCTCGTCGCCCATTGCGACGTGGGCAACAGAGCAAACCAGCGGCCCTCGTAGGTCGCCCCGATATCGCCGGTGAGGAGATCGGCCTGAATCGGCCCGTTGGCGGTGACGACGGCGCCCTCCGCCAAGTTAGGGACGAGGACCGATTCACCGGCGTCGAGACTGTGGGTCTCATCGACGACGCCGTCGGCGTCCACGTCGACGCTCACCGTCGTGCCGTTGGCTCCAGCCATGGCGGAGACCGCGGTGTACTCGACCGTTTGACCGAGGCTGGAGTCGACGCCCATCGGGATGTCGTAGCGGGTACCCCACGCATCAACGGGGTAGACCTCAACCGCGCCGGCGAGCAAGGTACCGGGGTCGAGCGCCCAGCCTGCCCTCGTGACGGCCACGGGGGACGTCGCCCCAAAACGGTCACCTCCGTCGTAGCGGACGGTGGCCGCACTCCGCGGGTTGGCGAACACATCGTTGATCAGCGCTGCGTTGTCGCCGGCGCCGAACACGTCGCAGGCGTCGGCGCTACACCCCGGCGGGGCGCCGTTGGAGAAGACGCCGTCACCCCAGACTTCACTGGTTGCCTGGACGGGCTCCGAGAGATCGAGTTCGAAACCGTCCTCCCAATGGTCGTAGTAGACGAACGTCCCGTCGACGGCGCCGGTGACGGAGATGATCGTACGGATGGTATCGCTCGTCCCCGAATAGAGCCCTAGCGATCCGGCGCGGATGTCGGCCTCGGGAAGGGGAACGAGATACGTCTCGATCGGCGTCGGACCAGCTTGCGTCGGCGATGTGAAGCCGGGCGCGACGACGATGACGGACACGACCAACGTCAGCGCGGCGAGTAACGCGATCCAGCGACGCCGGGATCGCAGCAGCGACCTACCCATTTCCTACTCGGCTCCCAAAGAGAAATCGGCTACGTACACAATCTGCCCCAACCCCACCGGGCAGTCGTAACTAGTCATCGGCATGCAAGACCGCTCACTTGACCAGCGATTCTGTGACTCGTTTCTGCCATCCCCCGGCCTCGACGACATGGGCGTCCCTGCCTCCCCGATTGCTCGGGTGCGCAACATCGGCAATCCGCCCGACAACCACCGAAAGTGTCTTGTCAACCACGACACCGCGTGATACCTTGTTGTGTAAGGTAGGTTGGAACACAATGTAATGGGCGACGCAAGGTAGTCCAACGACAGCGGAGAACCAAGGTGGAACACAGTTCCCAGCTCCTCAAAGGGGTGCTCGACATGTGCCTGCTGGCACTGATTGCCGAAGAGCCCAGCTACGGCTACGAAATGGTCGACAAGCTGGAGCATCGAGGCCTCGAGCTCGTCAGCGAGGGCAGCATCTACCCGCTGCTCAGCCGGCTCCAGAAGAAGGGCCTCATCGAGGGCTACTTCGTGGAGTCGACCGGAGGACCACCCCGCAAGTACTACCGCATTGCGGCAGCCGGGAGGAAGCAACTGGCGGACTGGGAACAAGAGTGGGAACGGCTCTCACACGGAGTGAAAGCAGTACTGAATGGAGGTGAACGTGGCTGAATCGAAGACCGTCGAGCAGATCGTCGCCGAGTGCAACGACTACTGGACGCGCACCAGCGTGCCGAAGACGGCTGTAGCGGAGATGACAGCAGAACTCGAGTCTCATCTTCAGGAGGCCCAGGCCGCGGGCAAGCCTCCCGAGTCCGTCGTCGGCAAGCGGCTTACCGACTTCGCCGAGGCATGGGCTTCGGAGTACCGCGTTCCGCCACCACTCGACCCGCCGATCTCACCCGAGACCCGACGCAAACACCGCAAGCAAGACATCTGGAAAGCGTGGGGATGGATGGTGCCCGTCGTGGCAGCCGTCCTCCTCCTCATCGCATTTGGACCCAAGGAGGACACCGTGGACGATCCCGGTATGTGGCAATGGATATGGCTGGGACTCGCCCTGCTGCTGGCCGTCGGCGAGATGCTCACCGCCGGCTTCTTCATGCTGCCGTTTGCAGTCGGCGCCGCCGTGGCAGCTCTACTCGCCTTCTTCGATGTTGCCGTCCCGATCCAGTTCCTCGCATTCCTGGGTACTTCGATCCTGGCGTTGGTAGCGCTGCGACGCTTCGCCGCCAGCGACCACGAACCGTCGTATCCAGTCGGCGCCAAGCGATACGTCGGAGCCGCGGCACTGGTGCTCGAATACATCGATCCGGTCCTCGGCGTTGGCCGAGTCAAGCTGGACGCCGAGGAATGGAACGCCACCACCAACGGCGAGAAGATCGCCGCCGGCGTCAAGGTCAAGGTGGTCCAGGTCCGTGGCACCCGCCTCGTCGTAGAGAAGGCGGGTCCCGGCCCCGACCAGATCGACCTCTAGTTGAGGTCTACATCCACCGTTAGTACGTATCGGAGTAGAGAGGAAGACAGGAGAACGACATGATCTACATCATTGTCCTCGTTGCCATCACGCTGCTGTTGGTTATCTATGTGGGCTTGGGGCTCAAGATCGTGCGGCAGTACGAGGCTGGGCTGATTGAGCGCTTCGGCAAGTACCGCGAAACTCTGGACCCGGGGCTGCACTTGATCGTGCCGTTCATCGACCGGATTCGACGGGTCGACATGCGAGAGATCGTGGTCGACGTTCCGCCGCAAGAGGTCATCACGAAGGACAACGTGGTGGTCACGGTCGACGCCGTTGTCTACTACCGGGCCACCGACCCGGTACGCCTCGCCTATCAGGTGCAGAACTTCGTCTTGGCGGCTACCAAGCTGGCGCAGACCAACCTGCGTAACGTCGTCGGCGACCTGGACCTCGACGATGCTCTCACCTCTCGCGAGACCATCAACGCACAGTTGCGTGAGATCCTCGACGAGGCGACCGACATCTGGGGTACCCAGGTGGTCCGGGTTGAGATCCAGCGGATCGATCCGCCGGCCGACGTCACCGACGCCATGCACCGCCAGATGAAGGCGGAGCGTGATCGTCGTGCCCTGGTCACCGAGGCTGAGGGCGACAAGCGCTCCCAGATCCTCAAGGCCGAGGGCGTCAAGGCGTCCCGGATACTCGAAGCTGAAGGTCAAGCCGAGGCGATCAAGCAGGTCGCCGAAGCCGAGAAGTTCCAGAAGCTCACGGTCGCCGAGGGTGAAGGCCAAGCGATCGAGCGGGTATTCGGTGCCATCCACAATGGTGACCCGACTCCGGACCTCATCGCCATCCAGTACCTCCAGGCGCTGCAGCAGATCGCCGATGGGCAAGCAACGAAGATCTTCCTGCCGCTGGAGACCTCCGGCGTGCTGGGCGCCGTCGCCGCCGTCGGTGAGGTGTTCAACGACAGCAAGGACGATGCTGCGAGCGTGCCCCCGACACCGGGGTTCGGTCAGTAGCCCCCGAGTAACTCACCACAGGGTGATCCGAGGGAGCGGCCTCCGGGCCGCTCCCTCTCTCTATGGGTCGGTCACTCGTCCGGGTCGACACGATCTGGGGCGACGGCATCGTGTGCGGGATCGTCGGGAGCTTCGGCTTCGAACTCGGATTCTGCAGCCTCACCAGACTCGTCTTCGTCGGGATCAGCATCGCGGGCGCCCACCGGCCGCGCCTCGGGCTTGACCTCTTGGGGTTGGCCAAGTCGCTGCCGCCAGATCAACAGACCGATTCCGAGCGCGATGGCCCCGAGCGAAACCCATCCGTTGCGGCTCAAACCAAGGAAGCGGAACGTGGTGTCGGTGCGGATCAACTCGGTGAGGAACCGGATCGTTCCGTAGATGATGGCGTAGAGCGCAATAGAGGAGCCCTTGGCGAGCTTGCCCTTGCGCTCGAGCCAGAGGATGACCGGCACTGTGATCAGCAGGTTCCACAGCGCCTCGTAGAGAAAGGTGGGGTGGAAGGTCTCGAAGTTGACGTACTCAGCGGGCCGTCGAGCAGCGGCGATCTCGAGGCCCCACGGCAAGGTGGTTGGCGTCCCGAACAATTCCTGATTGAAGTAGTTGCCAAATCGCCCGACCGCCTGCGCTACCGGGATACCAATCGCGGCGGCGTCACCGAATGCCCAGATGTCGCCGTGCCACTTCCTCATCAGATAGATCGCAGTGAGCGTGCCGGCGAAGAGTCCGCCGTACAACGCAAGGCCACCCTCCCAGATGAACAAGGTCGCGTACCAGCGGCCCTCGTAGCGAGCGGTGTGGGTGCTGACGTAGGCGAGCCGAGCACCAAGGAAGCCGATGGCGACCACCCACAACAACGCCCGATCCAGCATGGCCGAGTCGCCGCCGAACTTGGCGTAGCGGCGACTGGTGATGACCACCGCAAGGGCAACGCCGATCCCGATCAGGACCCCGTAGTAGTGAACGGTCAGCGGGCCGATCTCGATGACGTTGCTCGGCGGAGATGGGATTGAAGCGAAGGGCATCACACACTCAAAGGACGGGAACGGAGACCAGCCTATAGGGGATCAGAGGTTCTTCGGTCCGGGTCGTCGTCCGCGGGTGGATCAGCCGCGTCCACTGCTGCGGCGCTCCATCTCGGCGGCATCGGATCCGGCTTCGTCGACCGGGTCTTCCTGTTGCTCCCGGATGTACTCGGCGTCGACCTCGGCAGACACCACCGGAGTCCGTCGCCTGGCAAGGATCAGCAGGAAGACCCCGAGTGCAGCCAGACCGAGGGCTCCCCATTGGCTCCCGGTGAAGGGACCCATGACGGCGTCGGCGATCGGCTCGACAATCGTGCCATCGGGAAGGGCGACGCCATCACGCGCCGCACCGAGCCGGGTGAAGTCGATGAGGAAGCGCTGCAGGCCGTACCAGATCATCCAAACGGAGAAGAGCTGGCCGTAATGCCTGGCACGCGAGGAGCGTTGCAGCCAGAGCAACACCCCAAGCAGCACCAGAGCGCCGAGCAAGTCGTAGAGGGCGGTGTGGTGATAGGGCCCGCAGATCTCGTTGACGTCGCACAAAGTTTCCAGGACGTCGTGCTGGGGTGAGACGTCGTAGCCCGGCTGCAACTCGTACCCGAGGAAGAACGTTGTTGGGCTTCCGAGATGCTCGACGATGGCGAGGTCGCCGATCCGTCCAACCACAGCGCCCAACGCCAGGCCGGGTGCCGCCATGTCGAGATGAGCCGGAATGTTCATGTGCATGAAGCGCATCGCAACGACGCCGGCGATGATCCCGCCCGCGTACCCGCCGAGGATCGAATAGTCCCCCGCCGGGCTCACCGCATCCCAGAAGGTGTAGCCATCCTCGAACATGTGGGCCGGTACGGTGAACAGACGGGCCCCGACGATCGATGCAACCAGCGCCACGGTGAGCACGTTGATCACCTTGTCCGCGTCGTACCCACGCCGCCGCACTTCCCGCAGCATGAGGAAGGCGCCGGCGACAAACCCGAGCCCGGCGAAGAGGCCGTGCAACGAGAGCGTCAGCGGCCCCAGCTCGAAGATGGGAATCGGCGGATAGGAGAGTGCAGCGAACACGCCGGAAGCCTAGAGCAGCCCGCGCCCCTGAGTCCTTGAAATATGGCCAACTATCGGATAGCCGACAGAACGGGTTCTGTGGAGGAAGCCCTCTCCCCTACCCAGCCGGTAGCTCGGCGCGGAACTCTTGGTAGGCATCCCATGCGCGAGGGCCGTAGATGGTGGCCGGACCGCCCTGCATCAGGATGGTGACGCCGATCATCTCGGCGACCTCCTCCGGGGTGGCGCCCTTGCGGGCCGCGGCGCGGCCGTGGCTGGCAATGCAGCCGTCGCAACCGTCGGAGATGCCGATGGCCAGCGCGATCAGTTCCTTGGTCGATGCCGACAGAGCTCCGTCGGCGAACGCGCCCCGGTGCATCTGAGCAAACCCGGAGTAGACCTCACCGATGTGCTCACGCAGTTCTTTGGTTGGCTGCCTGATGCCCTTCAGTACTTCGTGATAGTGGCCCATCTGCCACCTCCCGTGGTCGTGCTGTGGGCCACTACTCTGCGGCGGTCCGCCACATCCGAGGAGGGTCCAGTGGACCTGAAGGCCGTTGCCGAAGAGCACTATTCCGCCGTCGATCCCGACCTGCGGGAACTCAGCACCTGGATGTATGAGAACCCCGAGACGGGGCACCAGGAGTTTGCCACGTCGGCGCGGCTGGTGGCATTCCTGCGCGACCAGGGCTTCGAGGTCGAATACCCAGCATGGGGTCTCGAAACCGCGTTTGACGCCGTCGCGGGATCGGCGGGACCTGAGGTTGTGATCTGTGCCGAGCTGGATGCCCTCCCCGAGGTTGGACACGCCTGCGGCCACAACGTCATCGCCACTGCCGCCGCCGGTGCCGGCCTTGCCTTGCTCCCCCTGGTCGACGAACTGGGCATTCGAGTTCGCGTGCTGGGCACTCCCGCCGAGGAGACCTTCGGCGGCAAGGTCGATCTGATCAATGCCGGCGCCTTCGCATCGGCCGACGCCGCCATGATGATCCACCCCACTCCCTCCGATCTGGTGGACCCGTCCGTGCTGGCCGTCAAGCATCTCGACGTCGAGTTCCACGGCAAGGAGTCACACGCCGCCTTTGCGCCCCAGATCGGTCACAACGCCCTCGACGCTGCGGTCCAGGGGTATGTCAACGTCTCGACCCTGCGTCAGAAGCTCTACGCGACCGACCGGGTCCACGGGACGATTACCTACGGTGGCGGGGCTCCCAACGTCATCCCGGCGTTTACATCGATGGCCTGGTACGTCAGGGCCGCGACGGCCGAACGACTCGAAGAGTTGTACGCCCATGTCGTGGCATGTTTCGAGGGCGCTGCCATTGCGACCGGTTGCACGTTCGAGATCAAGCAGAGCGGCAACACCTACACCGACATGATCTCCGACCCGGTGATGGTCGACCTCTTCGCCGCCAACTCCGCCGCCCTCGGCCGCCCGATGCCACGCATGGCCGACCTCGACGAAGGTGCCGGCGGCTCAACCGACATGGGCAACGTGAGCCACGTGGTGCCCAGCATTCACCCCATGCTTGGGATCAACAGCGGCTCTGCCGTCAACCATCAGAAGGACTTCGCCGCTCACACGGTGACCCCCGATGGGGAGAAGGCGATCCGCGACGGCGCGTTGGCCATGGCGTGGACCATCATCGACCTGGCAACCGACAACCGCTGGAACGAACTCGGCAGCGCCGCCCGCTGACGCCGCAGCCTCTAGAGGATCTGGCTGAGGAAGAGCTTGGTGCGGTCGTGCTGAGGGTTGGTGAAGAAGTGCTCGGGGGTGCCGTCCTCGACAATTTCGCCGTAGTCGAAGAACAGCACGCGGTCGGCCACCTCGCGAGCGAAGCCCATCTCGTGGGTCACCACGATCATGGTCATGCCGGACTTGGCCAGTTCCTTCATCACGTCGAGCACCTCTTTGATCATCTCAGGGTCGAGCGCTGAGGTGGGCTCGTCGAACAGCATCACCTTGGGCCGCATCGCCAGTGCCCGGGCGATGGCGACACGCTGCTGCTGACCGCCCGAGAGTTGCCCCGGATACTTGTCGGCCTGTTCGGGGATCCCGACCCGCTCGAGCAGCTCAGTGGCGATCTGCTCGGACTCGCTGCGGGGGTTCTTGCGCACCCACAGCGGAGCAAGCGTGATGTTGTCTATGACCGTCAAATGGGGGAAGAGGTTGAACTGCTGGAAGACCATGCCGACCTCGGAGCGGATCTTCTCGATGTTGCGCAGGTCGTTGGTCAGCTCGATGTCGTCGACGATGATCGTGCCCTCTTGATGGGCCTCGAGCCGATTGATGCACCGGATGAAGGTCGACTTGCCCGACCCCGAAGGGCCGATGACGACGACGACCTCGCCCTCCTTGACGGTGGTGGTGACGCCCTTGAGCACCTGGAAATCACCAAACCACTTCTTGACCCCTTCGCAGACAATGAAGTCCTTGGCGTCACTCGCAACCATGCTGCCTCCTCTGAGAACTCATCGCTCGCCGACTCCGAGCTTCTTCTCCAGCCTCAGGCTGATGCGGGAGAAGGTGAACGTGAAGATCCAATAGATGAACGCCGCAAAAATCAGCGTCTCTCGGATCGAACCTAGGAAGTTGAATGGGGTCGACTGGTTCGGGATGACCTGCCGAGCGATGTGCAGGAAGTCGAACAGTCCAACGATCGTCACCAGCGACGTGTCCTTGAACAACGCGATCACCTGACCGACCAGCGCCGGGATGACCGCTCGCAGCGCCTGGGGCAGGGTGATGAACACGGTCAACTGCACCGTCGACATTCCGAGCGCCTCGGACGCTTCGTATTGGCCGCGCGGGATGGACTGCAGGCCGCCTCTCACATTCTCCGCCAGGTAGGCCGCAGAGAACAGCGTCATGAAGATGATCGCCCGCATCACACCGCCGAGTTCGACCCCTTGAGGCAGCGCCACCGGAAGCATCAGGAATGCGACGAGCAGCCAGGTGATGAGCGGCACACCACGCATCACCTCGATGTACACCGTCGACATGATCCGGAAGATCGGCATCGTCGAGGTTCGACCCAGCGCCAGCAACACCCCAAGCGGGAATGACAGGGCAATCGACGTGATCGCGAGGACGAAGGTGAGGAAGAGCCCACCCAGGAAGAAGGAGCCCGGCACCTCGATCGTCGACGGCGTAGCCACCAACGCGATCATGTACACCAAGACGACAACCCATATCCCCCACACCGTCAGGTAGGCGCGGCGCGCCGATCCCTCACCGCCGAAGGTGTGGGCGCCGAGGGCAAACACCGCCAGGGAGACAAGCAAGAAGCGAACGATGAACTCCATCGGGAAGAAGAAGCTGACTGCTGCCACGATCACGATCAATGCCGCAATCGCCCGACCGGCCTCGCCGGCTTTGCTGCCCGCAAGGTAGAACAGCAGGGCGCCACCGATGAGCCCAAAGCCGAGGGCGAGCGGCAGGTACCACCCGAACGTCTTGCCCATGTCGACCTCGGGATCGCGCAGGATCACGAGCACGATCACTGGGAACGAGGCCACCCACAAGGCCACCAGGGTTCGCCGTACGATGGCAAAGGCCTTCTCGCCCATGCTTCGGGACGCCAGCAAACCGACGACATAGCCGACGGCACTCAAGATGATGATCACCGTCCACGGGATCGCGGTGGACGAGGCGACGTTCTGGTAGACGACCTCGTTGTCAGCGACCGGAACGGGAAGCTTGACCGTCCACATCGCCACGATGACCAACCCAAGCAGCACGCCAACCACGGCCATGACCGGTATACGTTCTTCCTTCGGGTTCTTGACCCGGGTAAGTCCCCAGCCAATGGCGGCCAGGATGGCACCGACGACGACGGCGATGACCGTCGCCTTGGGCGTCACCGAGCCACCGCCGGGGTCAATGTTGAAGAACGGCTGCAGGTTGAGATAGCCGAGCACGAAGGCGCCACCGATCGAGATGCCAACGGTCATGACCGTCTGGCCGAGTCGGTGCGCTGAGATCTTGCCGCCGACGCGATACACCGCCAGCGAGAAGCCGAGCAGCACGAACACGATGCCGACGGACACCCATACCCGGGCGAACTGTTCGACCGGGTAGGCCTGGATCATCAGCAGACGCATGTTGAACGTCACCGCGTCCCAGCGCCGCGCCGGGTTCATCAGGAAGTTCAGTAGGCCGGAGACGCCGAAGAGGATGATCCCCGTCGCAAAGATGGTGAGGACCGAACTCCCCAGGCTTGGGAAGAGGTTCTCGCGGATCCAATGCGCTGTGCTGCGCGGCGGCGGCTCGGGTGGGGTCTCGCTGATGTCGGTGGTGATGATGCGATCGGTCATATCAACGCTCCACCAGCTTCAGCTTGCGGTTGTAGTAGTTGACAATGGCCGAGATGATCAAGCTGCCGGTGAGGAAGAAGGCCATCCACACAATGACGATCGGCAGCGACTGGCCGGTCTGGTTCACAAGGGTGTTGCCAACGGCCACGATGTCGGCGTAGGCAACCGCGAGACCAAGCGATGTGTTCTTGAAGAGGTTGAGGTACTGATTGCCCAGTGGTGGGAGGATGATCCGGAAGGCCTGGGGCAGGATGATGAGCCGCAGGTACTGGCTGCGCTTGAGGCCGACGGCCATCGCCGCCTCGGTCTGACCCTTCGATACGGCGAGGATGCCACCGCGCACAATCTCGGCAATGAACGCCGCCGTGTACAGAGTGACACCGACCCACATGGCGAAGAACGGCGGCGTGATCACCATCCCGGTTGTGCCGTACTGGACGAAGCCTCCGGTCCCGCGGACCTCGACGGCGGCGAGTTGGGGATCGAGCGGGTTGCCGGCGGTCCCCGTGAACTGGCTCCCAAACCAGGCGAAGAAGTTCGCGATGCCATCGCGCAGCAACTCGGCGACGGTGACCGTCTCACCCGTGGTGGTCTGAACCTCTGCGCTCCCGAAGGCGAAGGCGACGACGGCAATGCCGATACCCATCAGGCCGACAAAGGCGACGCGGAAGATGTCGTCATCCGTGAGCTTGCCGAAGCCGGCCGGGGTGCGGCGAGACTCGAAGAAGTTTCGGATCCACCACGCCGCGCCGAGGATGGCCGCCAAAGCGATCACGACCGCCATCGTCATCGCCGGCAGACCGCCGATGAAGCTCGAGATGCCGTCCCACACCGAACCGAGGAAACCGAGCAGGGGATGCGCCCACCACCCGATGGTGGCGATGATGAGAAAGACCCCGAACGCCCACGTGAAAGCATACGCCTCGTGGCCGGTCTCTTCCATCACTCGAATCCGCCACTTGGCCACGTAGCGCGCCGCGATGAGGCCGACGATGACAAAGATCAGCCATTCCCAGAAGCCAACCGACGGGAAGATCCAGAACGAGCCAACACCCTTGTTGGACACTTTCAGCCAGTACGTCCCGACGTTCTCCTCGGTCAGGCCGGGGAGAAAGATGATCAGCGCTTGCCAGAAGAAGATCTGGACGAGGAGCGGAATGTTGCGGATCGTCTCGATGTAGACCGTTGCCAGTTTGTTGACGATCCAGTTCTTCGACAATCGGGCGACACCGACGATGGTGCCCAAGATCGTTGCGGCGATGATGCCGGAGATGGCGACCCGCAGAGTGTTGACCATGCCGACGAGCAAGGCACGTGCCCCGCTGTCCGGGGTCGTGTCGATGCCTTCTCGAATTGTGATGCCGGGGTTGTCGGCAAGCCAGTCCCATCCGAAGCTGATGTCGCTGCGAGCGAAGTTACGGGCAGCTTCGCGAGCCAGGATGTACAGCAGCGCAAGCACCCCAACCAGCACAACGATCTGGGCGATCCACTTGAGGACCGTGACGTTGCGCCAGATCGGCGGCCGTTCATGTTTGCGAACGGTCACTGCCACGGGTGGCTCCCTCCCTTCCCGCGTTTGACCTGATGTCGTGGTTCGACACTAGTGATTCGGGCCTGCCGATTGCCACCGAACCCATTCTTGCGTGGCTTGGGTGCCGAGTCCTGGACCTCTGCCACGCCAGAAGAAGGAAGTGGGGGCGCCGGATGGCGCCCCCACTTGTCGTCGAATCGTCGGTCTTGGCTAGCGAGCCGGCGGGGCGTAGATCATGCCACCCGCAAAGAACGGAGCGTTGAAGGTGCCCTCACGGAACAACCCAACCGGGTTGAGGTTCGCGGCGTAGATCTCGTCGTAGTTCCCGACCTGCTTGATCACCTGGTAGAACGCATCGGCGCTCAGACCCATCTTGGTCTGCAGCTCCTCCTCGCCACCAAACAATCGAGTCGCCTCAGGGTCCCACTCGGTGCTGTCGATATTGGCCGAGGTGATGCCCTTCTCATCAGAGATGATCGTGGCGTACACCGTCCAGTTGATGACGTCGGCCCACTGCGAATCGTTCTGGCGATACACCGGACCGAGGGGCTCCTTTGAAATCGGCGCCGTCGGGAAGATCACCCACGCGTCTGCCTCGACCTCACCGGCACGCTCGGCGGCTGCCTTGTTGCCAACCAGGCCGGAGCCGTCGGTGGTGACCAGGTCACAGGAACCGGCCTTGAACTTCTCCATGGCCTCAGGGAATGTCTCGACCGTCTCGAGCTGAATGGTGGCTCCGCCGACGGCGGCCCACTCGGTGATGTTCTTCTCGGTCGTCGTACCAGCGTTGGTGCACAGAATGGCACCGTCGACGTCGGCCGGCCCGGACTCAGAGCTGAACCGCTCAGCGGAACCCATGAGCTGCTGCCCGTCGTAGTACGTGGTCGGGGCGAAGTCCATGCCGATGTCTGTGTCACGACTCTGGGTGTAGGTCGTGTTACGGATCAGCACGTCGATCTCGTTGTTCTTGAGCGCCTCGAAGCGCTCCTGCGCGGTCAGCGCACGGAACTCAACGGCGGTTGCGTCCCCGAGTACGGCCGCGGCAACCGCCCGGCAGTAGTCGGCGTCAAAACCGGTAGCCGAGCCATCAGGCTGCGTCTCCGAGAACGCAACGGCCGAGCCGCTGACGCCACAGATGAGTTTCCCGCGGGCCTGCACTGTTGCCAGCGTGCCCTCGCCACTTTCCTGTCCGGCGTCGCCGCCGCCACTTGTACCTTCTTCGGTTGCAGCCGTTGTGGTCGTCGAGTCGGACGTCTCGCCCTCGTCGGTTCCACCACAAGCAGCTGCGACCACTGCCAAAACGGCAATCAATACCGCAAGTCGCTTCCACATATTCAGGGGTCTCCCTCTCCTGCTTTCGCACACTATCCGCGCCCAGAACCCAAATCACTAGGTCGCGGTGCTTCGAAGTTAGACGGTATGTGGCATATTCGCCACCAGTTCTGGCGGTCGACCACGGAGCGCGGTCGGAACACAACAGCTTGTCCGGCTCAGTCGCCACCCAGAATCCCGGCCCGCAGCATGCGCATCCGGGTGTCCAATACCGGGTCATGGGCAGCCGCAGGATCGGCGCTTTCCAGCATCTCGTTGACTCCGCCGATCAGCAGGTCGCCGACCGCCGCCCCCAGGTGCTGGGGCTCTCCCGGCGGAAAGAGGCCCGCGGCAATGCCGTCGGCGCACATGTCGACAAAGGTCAGCTCGACGAGGTTGACCACCTCTCCCATGTGTGTTTCAGGTCCCGCCATTTGACGCCCCGGCCCGATGACAAGCGCCGCCACTCTGGGGTGCTCGAGCATCATCCGGAAGGTCGTGCGGAACAACCCCTCGAGACGTTCGAGAGCGTTGCCGTCTGGAATCCCGGCGAACCACTCGTTGAACAGGGGCGGCACGCGGTCCTCGATGACGGCACCGAGAATGGCCTCTTTGTTGGGGAAGTACTCATAGACGGATGAGCGTGGCATGCCTGCTGAATCGGCGATCGAACCGAGCGTGCTGCGCTCGTAACCCACGGCCGCAAACAACCCAAGAGCGGCATCCACGATCAGGGCTCGAGTCACTGTCTTGTGTTGTTCGATGTTCTCCGCGCGAATCCGCGGCATCTTGCCTCCCCCGCACGACTCTCATCGTATCCGACCGGCCGTCCCGGCGGGCAAATGCCCGGGTACAATCTCGACCACTCGTTCGAAGGAGGGGCATGCCCGCCACCGTTCTCGTTGGTGCTCAATGGGGCGATGAGGGGAAAGGCAAGATCACCGACATCCTCTCCGAAACCGCCAACATGGTGATCCGATACCAGGGCGGCAACAACGCCGGCCATACCATCGTCGTCGGAGAGGAGCGCTTCGCCCTCACCCTCATCCCCAGCGGCGTCCTCTATCCGCAAGTGACGCCGGTCATCGGCAACGGTTGCGTGGTTGACCCCGCGGTCCTGCTCGCCGAAATGGCAGCCCTCGCCGCCCGCGGCATCGACCCGTCGCGGGTGCGGGTGTCGGGCAACGCTCACCTGATCATGCCGTATCACCGCAAGTTGGACGCGGTGCGCGAGCGATACCTGGGACGCCAACAGATCGGGACGACCAAACGCGGTATCGGCCCCGCCTACATGGACAAGTTCTCGCGTGACGGTATCCGGGTGCAGGACTTGTTCGACCCCAAGATATTTCGCCAGAAGCTCGGTGTCGCCCTCAAGGACAAGAACAAGCAGTTGGTCAAGGTCTACAACCAACTCGAGATGGCGACAGATCCGATCGCTGATGAGTACCTCGGCTATGCCGACGCATTGCGCGATCACGTCACCGACACCTCCCTGCTGGTCTGGGAGACGATCCGCGACGGCAAGAACGTAATCTTCGAGGGCGCCCAAGGCACCCTCCTCGACATCGATCACGGCACCTACCCCTTCGTGACCTCATCAAACCCCACCGCAGGAGGTGCCTGCACCGGAGTGGGGATTGGGCCCGGTTCGATCGACCGGGTGCTCGGTGTCGCCAAGGCGTACATCTCGCGGGTCGGCAGCGGCCCGTTCCCAACAGAGCTCGACAACGAGGTCGGCGAGCGGATGGTCGAGATCGGCGGCGAATACGGCACCGTGACCGGTCGCCGTCGCCGTTGCGGCTGGCTCGATACGGTCGCTTTGCGCTACGCGGTGCGGGTGAACGGCCTCACCGAAATTGCGTTGACCAAGCTCGACGTGCTGGCGCATTTCGACAACCTGAAGGTGGCAGTCGCCTACGACTCACTCGACTCGCGATACACGGAACTCCCGCGCCAACAGCGAGTGCTCTACAACTGTCAACCGGTTTACGAGGAATTGCCCGGGTGGGGTGCGGACATCTCCAAGGTCACCAGCTACGAGGACCTCCCCAAGGAAGCCCAGCAGTACGTCGAGTATGTAGAGGATGTCGCCGGGATTCCGGTGACGATGGTCTCGGTTGGGCCTTCGCGGGCCGCAACGCTTCACAAGGGATAGGGGCGCCAATGCGTGTAATGCTGCTCGGCGGCGGTGGCCGCGAGCATGCCATCGGATGGAAGCTCGCTCAGAGCGAGTTGATGACGGAGTTGATCTCGACCCCGGGCAACCCCGGGCTTGCCGAGGTAGGCGCCGTGGTCCCCGGCATCGACATCACCGACCCCGAAGCCGTCCTCAGCTTGGCCGTGGCCAACGCGGTCGACCTCGTCGTGATTGGTCCCGAGGCGCCTCTCGCCGCCGGAGTCGTTGACGCTCTGGTGGACGCCGGGATTGCCGCCTACGGACCGCATGCCGCCGGGGCCAGGCTCGAGGCCTCCAAGGCGTACGCCAAAGACGTGATGCGCCGCGCCGGCGTGCCGACGGGCGATGCCCACACCTTCCACTCGCTCGATCCGGCAGTGGCCTACCTCGAGTCCATCGATGGGCCGTATGTCGTCAAGGCCGACGGTCTCGCCGCCGGCAAGGGCGTGCTCGTCACCGAGGACCGCATCGCCGCTGAGGCGTGGGTGCGGGTCTGTCTCGAAGGCCA
>CAYXMJ010000028.1:10583-22762 GCA_964465915.1 uncultured Acidimicrobiaceae bacterium | reverse complement strand
GTCGGGTCCGAATCCGCGGCGACTACGCGGCCGCCGCTCGGGAGCGAGCCGAGTATCTCGAGTGGAAGCGGGCCACCGAGGCCGAGCGGGCGATCGCCGACGCCCGGGCCGGTATTGCGCGTGAGCTCCACGACGTTGTTGCCCACAACGTGAGCGTGATGACCGTCCAAGCGGGTGTGGCCCGGTTGGTGGTCGCCGACGATCCCGACCGCGCTGTGGAGGCGATTGGTGCGGTGGAGGAAGCCGGGCGTAGGGCTCTCGACGAACTCCGCCATCTTCTCGGTGTGCTTCGTCCCGAGACGACATCCGGCGAGCTCGGCCCGCAGCCCGCCCTGAACCAGGTTCACGATCTCGTTGATCAGCTCGGACAGACCGGGATGACCATCTCGTTGACCGTGGACGTCTCGTCCGAGCTCCCCGTCAGGGTGGATCTGTTTGCGTATCGCATCGTCCAGGAAGCACTGACCAATGTGCTCAAGCACGGCGGCGTCGATGCCTCGGCACAGGTGCGGGTCGAGGAATCCGATGGTTGTCTCGACATCGAGGTGACGGACACGGGGACGGCGATTAGCACCCTGCCCGGATCGGGTCAGGGGATCGTGGGAATGCGCGAACGGGCGAGTCTGCTGGGCGGTATCTTCGAGGCCGGACCAAGGCCCGAGGGCGGTTTCCGGGTCTTTGCGCGATTGCCGATAGGAGACCAATGACCATCAGGGTTGCCGTCGTCGATGATCAGGCTCTGGTGCGAAGTGGCTTCGCCGTGATGCTGGGTCTGCAGGATGACATCGAGGTCGTCGCCGAGGCCGGCGACGGTGCGGCCGCTATCGAGATCGCCCGTACCCATCGCCCCGATGTGATCCTGATGGATATCCGTATGCCGGAGATGGATGGCCTCTCCGCTACCGAGGCCATCGTTGATTCCGCCGACTGGCCCGTAAAGGTGTTGATCCTCACCACCTTTGATCCGGACGAGTACGTGTACAAGGCTCTCCGCGCAGGAGCCAGCGGGTTTGTGCTCAAGGACATCTCGCCTGAGGACCTGGTGGCAGCGGTTCGCACCGTCGCCGATGGAGGCGCTCTCTTGGCGCCGTCGGTGACAAGACGGCTGATCAGCCGGTTTGCGACGCCGCCGACCCTCGACTCATCGGTGGTTGCACGTCTCGATCGGCTCACCAGCCGGGAGCGGGAAGTCCTCGTCGCGATGGCGGCCGGATCGAGCAACATCGAGATTGCTGAGGAACTGTTCGTCGGTGCGGCAACCGTCAAGTCACACGTGTCAAGCGTTCTCACCAAGCTCGGGTTGAGCAACCGTGCTCAAGCGGTGGCGTTTGCCTATGAGAGCGGGCTGGTCAAGCCCGGCGACAGCGACATCGGATTCTGACCCCACCCTCCGTATCAGCCGATACCCAGACGGCGGGGACCGGGGATCTCCCCCAAATGGCGGAGGCGTGAATCCGTCCGATGCCCGGAGACAGTCACTCCTCAGGTACTTACGTTGAACGCATGTACCAAAGGAGGGCAATGAACCAGCTATCCGACCTGAAGACCGGGCCGACAGACCGGTCGTACCCAATGTCCATCGAGCCCGCCACCAACAGCGACGGGGGTGCGGCCGCAGCTCAGTCGTACCCGATCTCCATCGAACACGTCACCAAGGAGTACTCCGGGTCGGCCGTCGTCGAGGATCTGTCGTTTGTCGCCCAACCCGGGCGGGTGACGGGTTTCCTTGGGCCGAACGGCGCCGGCAAATCAACAACGATGAAGATTCTGCTCGG
The DNA here is from genome assembly GCA_964465915.1 of uncultured Acidimicrobiaceae bacterium. Classification (GTDB taxonomy): domain Bacteria; phylum Actinomycetota; class Acidimicrobiia; order Spongiisociales; family UBA5794; genus CAVPHV01. Next base: position 20,987 of record CAYXMJ010000028.1, on the reverse strand, counting down.
CCTCGCCTCAGCGACCAAAGGCAGTGCCACGATCGGAGGAATCGCCTATCGAGACCTTCCGAATCCGACCGGAACTGTCGGCGCCAGCGTGGAGGCCGATGCCTTTCATCCGGGGCGCAGCGGCCGAAATCACCTCCGGATTCTTGCGGACGCAACCGGCACCTCCCTCGAGCGTGTCGATGAGGTCCTCGAACTGGTGGAGCTCAGCCACGCCGCGAACCGGCACGCTGGCGGGTACTCGCTCGGCATGAAGCAGCGTCTGGGACTCGCCGGTGCGCTGCTGTGCGACCCACCGGTGCTCGTGCTCGATGAGCCAGGGAATGGCTTGGACCCGCAAGGAATTCGCACTCTGCGCAATCTGCTGCGGTCGCGGGCCGCGGCCGGAGACACGGTATTCGTCTCCAGCCATCTCCTCGGCGAGGTGGAACAACTCGCCGACGATGTCGTCGTCGTCAACGGGGGCCGGTTGGTCGCCCAAGGGTCGCTGGCCGAGATGCGGCAATCCGCATCCATCGTTAGGGCCGCCTCTCCGGAGGCGCTGCGTAACGCTCTCGAAGGGGCCGGTGGCGTCGTCGATTCGGGGCAGTCCGGCACCCTCGTCGTTCGTGGCCTCTCTCTCGACGAGATCGGGGAGCAGTCCTTCCGGGCCGGCATTGCGCTGCACGAACTATCTCGCCACCACGACTCGCTAGAGGATCGTTTCTTCGCTTGGACCGGAGATGCGGATGGCGGAACCCAGTCCAACACAAAGGAGGAGAAATGAACTGGCTTCGAATCGTGCGGGCAGAACTCCGCAAGCTGACGACCACGAAGATGCCGTTGGCATTTCTCATCGTGTTTGTGGTGATCGGCGCAGGGAACGCCATCGCTGTGGCGTTTGGCACCGACATGGATGGCAGTAAGACCTTCATCTCCACCGCGGCCGACCAGCAGTCACTGATCGCCTTTGCTGCAAATGCGCTTGTGATTGCCGGACTCTTCGGCGCCATCGCCCTCGCCCGCGAATACGGGCACGGCACCGTCGTGCTCACGTTCCTGACCACACCCCGTCGCCCCGAAGCCGTCATCGCCCAATACGCCGCGGCCTTCGTCGCCGGCAGCGTGCTCGGGTTCGTCGGTGCCGGTGTGATCGCCGCCTCGGTGGCACTTGGGCTTTCGGCGACTGACTACGGGTTCATGGTGTCTGCGGCCGATCTGGCGCAGGTCCTCGCGGCGTCGACTTTTGCCGGCGGCGTCGGCGCCGTACTCGGCGCTGGGGTTGGCGCCTTGGTCCGCAATACAGGCGGTGCGGTCACCGGCACCTTCCTGGCGCTCGTCATCTTGCCGCCGCTTGCGGTGCAAATGGCCGGCGAAACCGCAACCTGGGTACCGGGCACCCTCGCCAACGTTCTCTCCGGAACAGACAACGCCGCAGCTGTGGCAGCGGCGATCGCGGCAATCGCACTGTGGGCTCTCGTCCCTGCCGCCATCGGGTTGGTTGCCGTCAACCGTCGCGACGTCGTCTGAACATCGAGCAAGGACGGTCCAACCGTCGGGTGTGTCCCCAGTTGCATCGCTGCAGGCATTGCGATCAACTGGGGCGCACCCATCACCAGACGGCTGAGATGGGGTGGGCCCCGAGCCGGTCTCAGGGTTTCTCAGGGTCGGATCGGGGGCATACCCAATAGTTGCGAGGGTCGTTACCCCGCAATATGCGAGGTATGGCAGCCCAGATCCACGAAATCACAACCGGCGCCGTTGGCGGCTTGTTCGGCCCGATCCTGCTGATCGTGCCGATCATTTTGGTCCTCGCGACCATCACCGGGACTACCGGCCGCGTTGCCATCGTGCTCGAGGATCTCCGCTACAAGCGAATCCACCGTCGGAATCGGCTGGCCGGCGTGAGTCCCTCCCCATTCGGATACTCGCCGTTGGATGCCGGAGCTGCACCCCGGTCGCCGCGAGTCGCATCCCGTGACATATTGACGATTGTCGATAGGACTGTCACCATCTCTTCAGAGGTGACCGCCGATGGAGGGAGCAGGCGAGATGGATGTGGAGGCATTCGGAGGCTCGCGGTCCCTTGCGTTCGACCGGGATCGTCTAGGAGACCTATTCGGTCGAGACGAGTTGCTTCCTTTGTGGATCGCCGAGCCCTATGTGCCACTGGCAGAGCCGATTCGGTCGGCAATCGAGACCAGAGCCAACTCAGGCTGGTACGGCTACGAAACCCGACCCGACACCGCCAAGGCAGCGTTTTGGGAGTGGATGGCAGGCCGGCACGGCTGGAGCGGCGAGGGGCTCACCACGATTGTCAGCCCCAGCGTCGGCACATCGATCGGGGTCCTCATCGATGCGCTGACCGACGAAGGCGACGGCGTGGTCATCCAGCCCCCGGTGTTCACCGACTTCAAGCCCTTGATCAGCGCCTCGGGCCGGACCGTGGTGCGCAGCCCGCTCGTGCTCACCGACGATGCATATCGGATGGACCTCGACGGATTGGCCGAAGTCACGGCCCGGCCCGAGGTGCGGCTGATGATCCTGTGCAATCCGCACAACCCGGTCGGCAAGCTGTGGTCAAAGGGGGAGCTCGAAGCCGTCGCTCGCATCTGCGCCGCGAACGCTGTGGCGGTGGTTGCCGACGAGATCCACGCCGATCTGGCTCTTCGTCCGAACGTGTTCGTGCCGTTCGCAACGGTGGCGCACGGGAGCGGGGTCACGTGGGCTGCGACCCACGGCCCCATCAAGACGTTTGGTCTCGCCGGAGTCTGTGACACGCTCCTCATCACGGACAGCGCCGACCTCGCTGGGTGGTTCAAAGCTGCCAGCAACCGCCTCCACCTCACACGCAACAACGTCTTCTCTCTCGCCGCGTTCGAAACGGCGTATCGAACCGGCGGCGACTGGCTCGACGGTCTGCTCGACCTGGTCGCCGCCAACACCGAGCGACTCGGGGAGAAGCTCACCGGTGGTATTCGAGTCATGCCGCAAGAAGCTACCTACCTGGCATGGCTCGACTTCAGAGAACTCGGGTTCGACGTCCCAGAACTGGCCCGGTGGCTCGCCGCCTCTGGACTCGCCCTCAGCCCCGGCCATTGGTTTGGGCGCCAGGGCGCGGGGTTTGCCCGGATGACGATCGCCGCCGAGGCTGCGGTTGTCGACGAGGCCATCCGCCGCCTCAACCAGGGCCCCGCAGCCAGCGCCTGATGAAGAGGCACCGAGCACGGTGCACCCGGTGCCGTCGACGGGTATGGATGCGCTCACGGCGCAGCGCGCCGCACAGGCTGATACGCTGATGCCGTTCGATGACCGTGAGGAGGCAGTAGACCTGATGGATGATCAATCTGGAGCTGACGACTGGGTGTCATGGGCAGTTGCCGCAGGTTCGCGCGTGGATACCGCCGGCCTATTCAACACCTCCGAAATCCGTTGGTTCTCTGATGGTCCGCTGCCATCGGAGGTCTTGGCCTGGTTCACGGGTGGACGGACCCTAGGCAGCGTTGAAGACCGGCACGATTTCTATCAATTGCACAGACTCAACGACATCGGCGTGAAGCGCCGCCACGGTTCGACGCTCGAAGTCAAGGTGCGCCGGACACTCGACGCGCCCCTGGATCTCGGGAGCGGTCTCGATGGTCGGATCGAAGAGTGGAGCAGGTGGGAACCGGCTGAGGACGACGGAGCCTGGCAGCTGCCGGATGCGCCGTGGGTCGATGTCCACAAGGTCATCTACACCCGAAGCTTCATGCCGACTGATCGAGAAGTCATTCTCCCCGCAGTTCACTCGAATCGGCTCTTCGCTGGATGCGACATCGAGGTCGTTGAAGTCGCGGTGGGTGGGATCGATACATGGTCTCTCGGTCTCAAGGCGTTCGGCCCAACAACGGGAAGGCACCAGGCCCTGGCAACTTCCTGGCAAACGCTGAGAACCCACTCACCAATGACCGAGGGCCTCGACTTCGCCTTCGATCGTGCCTGCGGCTACCCGGAGTGGTTGCGGTTGGTGTTGTCCGATTCTGCCTGAGCCGTCGTCGTCATCCATTGACGCGACACGCGGCGAATCGATAACGACGGGAGCGGTAGGGTCAACCCGTTCGGCCCCGTGGTTGGCGCATGCGTGTGCGTGGGCCCGGCTTGGTCTGGCCGGCCGGCTGTGTCGAATCCAGAGGTTACCGGCCGGGTTTCCCGTGCCTACCCGTACGGGTCCCACACCCTGCCATCGACGATGAGGTGTCGAATCACTGCGCCGCCGTCGCCGTCGACGGCAACGACAACGTCGACGTCAGCCGCTCGCTCAACGACGCGTCCCCGCCCTTCAGGGACGAAATACTCCTCGATGCCGTATTCGACGTGCACCGTGTCGGTGCCTGCCCTGACCACGGTGCCCCGGATGAACCTCTCGGCCCCGTCGAAGGGCTGCCGCCCGACGCGCCCGGCTACCCAAGTGTCTCCGCTCTGGATGAGTTCGACGAACACGGCGTCGCCCGTTTCCAGAAACAGTCGTTCCGTCCGGTTCGTCTCGACGATGGCGATCTCGTAGTCCAGGACCACATAGTCGCCACGAAACAGATCGCGAGGGTCGACGGGGCGGGTCTGGAGTGTGACGTCCTGATCGCCTCGCAGCGTCAGTTCGCGCCCGGTGGCCATGCCCACGATGACGAGCACCTGCACGACGACGATGACGATGAACAACACTCGGCCACGGCGGGTCATGACTCACCTCGCAACTCGAATCGGGTGATGAGATTGCGGCGGAAGCGCTCGAGGCCCCAAGCGAGCCCAATGATCAGCGCCCCGCCCAGCATCATCGACACTCCAGTGGCGAGCATCCCGGCGCTGGCCTCGATGTAGCGAGTGACCACCGTCAGGCCGAAGAACACCAGCGACACATTCACGAGAGACGGCTGCTTGGTGACTATCCCGACGGCGACGAAACCGATCTGGGCGCCGATGAGCAAGAGATTGGTGACGAGGTGTGGGGCCGTGGCGGCGCCGGTGCTCTGCGCCAGGAGGATCAGGATCATGGCGTAGGCGACACCCGCCGCAACGCCGATGCCGGCCGCGGCCGCCCTAGTTTCACGGGTCGCACGTTGGAGGAGCACGATCGCCGATCCGACAGTCACGACCAACGACGCAGCCAGAACGAACCACACCTCACTCGGCAAGCCGTCGAGCCACCCGCTGCTACCACCGTCGTACCAGGCCTCGAAGCTCATCGCATAGAGGAACACGAGCGCCGTCAACGAGCCGATCCATTGATACGGTCGTCCCATCGATTGGAAACTGTCACCGAAGCGGTAGTGGAGATAGCCCACGGCAGCAACGGCGGCACCGACCGCAATGTAGAGCACCTGCCAGCCGAATTCGCCGGCGCTCGATGGTGCTCGCTCAAACCAGTCGGCGGCGCGGTAGCCCAGAGCTCCGTAGCCGACCAAGATGCCAAGCGCAGCGATCATCGGCGAACGCACGACGTAGGCCAACGGCAGGACGGGGGCGAACCACAGCAGCAGCAGGTTCGGGTCGTCGACGGGGTAGTGGTATGCCTGCGCCACCAGCATGATGGCCGCCCCGTAGGCAGCGGCACCGACGAACAGGAAAGTGCCACCGATCCTGCGATAGGGCGTGTGGTAGCGGATCCAGTAGCCGAGAGCCTCGAAGCCGACGACCGTGAGTATGGCGATCCCCACCTTTGCCAGGCGGGAGATTTCTGCCCAGTTGGATCCCACCAGAAGGACCAAACCGGCCGCCAGGAGGATGCCGCCGAATGCCGAAACGATGGCGATGATCCTCCGGTAACGGAAGGCGTTCTCGGCCGGCTCTGCGTAGGCGACCTCGAGCTGGCGGATGGCAGCCGCTTGCTCAGCGGAGATGATCTCGGCCGCCTCCCAGGCGCGCAGATGCGCCGGCAACCAGCCGGGCTCCGGTGGCGGAACGTCAAGTTGAGCAAGTGTCTCTGTTGGTGCGCTCATCGGCGTGCCTCCGCCCTGGTAGATCTCATGTCTTCATCGTCCCGCCGTTCGCACCTTCCGGCCATAGGGGATGGCCCTCAAACCGGTGTGGGGAAATCTCGTGCGGCGGTGTCCTCAATCGCCGATCCCGTTCGTAGGTAGGGTGAGAGCGGGAACAACCCGCACGAATCTTGGGAGGAAGAAAGTCATGAGCCAGTACCTGTTGTCCACCTACACCGTCGAGGATGGGGTCCCCGGAGCGCCGAGTTCACCTGAGGAGATGCAGGCGTTCATGGGGCGGGTCATTGCCCTCGAAGCCGAAATGGACGAGAGCGGGACCTTCGTATTCGGCGGGGCGCTCCATGGCGTCGACGCGGCCTCCGTCGTTGCGCCCGGCGACGCCGACGTCGTCGTCACCGACGGTCCCTTCGCCGAGTCGAAGGAGCACATCGCCGGGTTCTATATCATCAACGCTGCCGATCTCGACGAGGCGATGGTGTGGGCCGGGAAGGTCGCCGAGGCAACCCAGCACCCGATCGAAATCCGTCCCTTCTTCGCAACCGGCAAGGTGGCCGATCAGGTTCACAACATGCCGGGTGCCTGAAGCGTGACCCGGCCCGGCGCCGCTGCGGAAGCGACCGCCATCGAGCGAGTGTTCCGGGAGGCATACGGCCAAGCCGTGGCAACGCTGGTCCGCGTCTTCGGTGACATCACCCTCGCCGAAGACGCGGTCCAGGAAGCCTTTCTCGTGGCCGGCGACCGCTGGCCCCGTGATGGGATCCCGCCCAACCCGGCCGGGTGGATCGTCACGACGGCGCGACGCCGCGCCATCGATCACCTCCGCCGCGCCGCCCGGGGTCGGGAACTCCACGAGCAACTGGGTGGATTCGACGCGCAACGACACGGCGCAGACGTTGAGGTTTGGGGAGAGGACGGACCCGTGAGCCACGACCAACTCCGACTTATCTTCACTTGTTGCCATCCGGCGTTGCGCACCGAGCACCAGGTGGCATTGACGCTGCGGCTATTGGGCGGGCTGAGTGTGGACGAAGTAGCCCGCTCGTTCCTGGTGAGCGAATCGACCATGGCGAAGCGCCTCGTCCGAGCGAAGTACAAGATCAAGGCCGCCAACATTCCCTACCGAGTGCCAAAGGACTCCGACCTGCCGGAGCGCCTCCGGTCGGTTCTGTCGGTGGTGTACCTGATCTACAACACCGGCGCCGACGATCCGCAGCGCGCCTCGTTGCGGGCCGACGCCATCCGCCTCGCCAGAGCCCTGGCCGACCTGATGCCGGACGAGCCCGAGCCGGCGGGCCTGTTGGCGTTGATGTTGCTCAGCGAATCTCGAATGCCGGCGCGCACTTCCGACGGTGGGCTGGTGCTGCTGGCCGATCAAGACCGGACCCTGTGGGACCGGGTGCTGATCGACGAGGGCCATGCCATCTTGCGTGCCTGCATTCGGCGCGCCCGGCCGGGGCCCTTCCAGATCCAGGCGGCGATCCAGGCCGCCCACTGCGACGCCGGCTCATTCGAGGCAACCGACTGGCCGCAGATCCTGGCGCTGTACGACCATCTGTATGCGGTCATGCCGACGCCCGTGGTTGCGCTCAACCGCGCCATCGTCGTGGGTGAGGTCGATGGCCCTACCGCAGGGCTCGCGGCGATGGACGCGATTGCCGCCGACCTCGACAACTATCACCTGATGCACGCTGCCCGCGGATCGGCCTTGCGCCGGCTCGGGCATCGTGACGCCGCCAGGGTCGCCTACGAACGCGCCGCCGCCCTCGCGGTGACGGACCTCGACCGTCGCTTCCTCGAGCGACAGATCGAGGAGTTGGGTAGCCCGTTGTGTCCCAGCCAGGGCCGGTAGGAACGAGAACGGCCGCCGCAAATCGCGACGGCCGTTCGATATCCTCTGCTGCGCAGGCCGCGTCCTAGAGAGACGGTTGAACAACGCCAGCTTGAGCTTGCCGCGAGATCCACGACCAGGCGGTTGCTCGCCGCCGCAATCCCGCACGGCGTCTGTTCAACACCCTCCTAGCCGTCCTCGTCGGTCTCGATTCCGAGCTCGACGAAGATGCGATGGCGCTCCTGGTCGTAGAGATCCTGGGGGACTTGGCCTTCGGCATGGCGCTCACTCAGCACGCGGAACTCCTCCATGAGGGCCGCCTCGTCGGGGGCGTCCGTGGGGTCGACGACCTCCTCGGAGCTGCCGCCCTGGCGGCGTTCCCGCTTGGCTGCTTGCTTCTCTAAGCGAGCCCGTTCCCGAGCACGCTTTGCCATTCCTTCTCGGCCACGTGCCACGTCAGACGGGCTTGACGTTGACGGCTTCGGGGCCCTTACGACCCGGCGCGGTCTCGTACTCGACGGTCTGGCCCTCGGTGATGGTTGCGCCATCAACGATGTTGGACACGTGAACAAACACGTCATCGCTATCGGGCGAGGTGATGAAGCCGAATCCCTTTTGTTCATTGAAGAACTTGACGGTTCCGGTGGTTGCCATTTCGACCTCCTGGGTCATTCTGTGTATGTGCGCGCCGGGCTTGGAGCCCGGGTTGCGATGTTTCTCGCGGGTGACCGAGACGGATACGCAAAGGGAAGCGGAGGAGCTGAATCGCTCGATCCTCAACCCGGCTCACGAAGCCGACTCGCCTTGCATTCGGAACGCAGACTCGAGAGAACCGCGAGAGACGAATGGCCGATCGATGCAGCGATGGATCGGCGTTACGAGACCCGAACTAGCTCGGGCACCGGTGATGGTAGCCGCGTTTTTGCCTCCAAGGGTGCGGTTTGTGTTTCGGGGCTGCGGGGAGCCGAGGGAACCAGAGCGGTGGGGTGCGAGGAATGGCCTGGAGGGAGCCGGCGATCCAGCCCATTTCTGTCACACCCACGCCATATGGTGGCCCTATGTTTCAGACAGCCACAACCTCCATCGACCAGCGAGAGCGAGAGCTCCTGGCCTGTGAGCGGATCATTGGAAAGGTCCTAGCTCGGGAGCTCGAACTGCTTCGTTCATTGGACTCCGATCAGGTCGTCCAGCTCGATGGATCGCGGTCCATGGCCGATTGGGTCGCGGCCCGGCTCGACGTGTCGACGGACACCGCCCGATCGCTGACGAGGGCGGCAAGAACCTTGGCCGATCAGCCCGAGATATCTTCCGATCTGGCCGCCGGCTCAGTGTCGTTCGACCGCGCCGTGGCCACCGGCCGGCTCGTCGCCGCAGGGGCAACCGATGAACAGGTAGCGGCCAGCTATGGGTTTGATCTCAACGGCGTCGCCCGCATCACGGCGCGTCACCGTCGAATGACCAGGGTTTCCGAACAGGCCGCCTACCGAGACCGCTACTTGGCGATGCAGCCCTCACTTGATGAACTGCTTGGCGATTGTGGGGCAAACTCCCCGGCTACGAAGGCCGGATCGTCGAGAAGGCGCTGAGCGAGCGCGCCGACTCCCTCCCGAGCAGCGAGGTCGCCCGGCGGGTCGGTCGAGGTGAGCGGACCGCCGATGCGCTGGTCTCCCTTGCCCAGGACAGCCTCGACGGCGCAGCGACCGGGAACGGTTCGACTACTCCGCTTGTCAGTGTGTTCGTCGATGCCTCCCTTGCCGAGACCTCCAATGGGGAGGCCGGTGCCGAGATTGCCGCCGGACCTCGCGTCGGGCCGACCACGTTGGAGCGGATCCTGTGCGGCGGCCGGGTCAAACTCATCGGGACGAGGGCAAGCCAGCCGGTATGGCACAGCCGGGCCAGTCGATCCATCCCGCCCGCGATTCGAAGTTTTGTGCTCCATCGCGACGGTGGCTGCGTCATCGACGGCTGCAGCTCCCGGTACCGACTCGAACCACACCACGTGATCCCGCGGAACGAGTTCGGCAGCCATGATTCCGACAATCTGGCCACGCTGTGTTGGTATCACCACCACGTTGCGATCCACGGCGAGGGGTACCGGCTCGATCCAGGTACCCCGCCCCAACGACGCCGCCTGATTGCTCCACGCGGTGGACCCGACCCACCCTGAACCCACCGTCACCGACCCCGCCGAGTTCGCCAACCAATCCCAGTGCCCGAGACGCCGAAGCCGCGCCGTCGCGGATCTTCGGCGCGTCCGAGCAGAGCTGAATCGCGACGTGGAGCCATTCGACCCTTCCGATTGCCTGACCCGGCCTTCAGGCTGGGGGAGTGACCGACGAGATCGGCGCTCGCTGTTTGCTGCCACGAGTCCGGTGGCTTCCGGGGCTGCTCATAGGTGCGGTGTTGGGTCTCGGTCTTGGCGCTTGCGGTTCAGCAGAGCCAACCACCGCATCGTCCCGGACCGCCGGGGCGACGAGCATCACGGCGGCCGTCGCAGCGACCGGCTCCACCCCGACCGAAGTGCCGGCGAACCCCACCATCACGACGACCGCCGCGACGACGACCACCACGACGACCGCCGCGACAACGACCACCACGACATCGACGGCGGCGCCGGACCCGGACCCG
>CAYXMJ010000028.1:0-10483 GCA_964465915.1 uncultured Acidimicrobiaceae bacterium | reverse complement strand
CCGACCATCGACGGGATCCTGACGCCGGGCGAGTGGGACGGAGCCGTCTCCGGTGAGATGTCCAACGGGACGCCCGTGTACGCAATGCACGACGGCGAGTCCCTCTACGTCGCCGTTGCGGGCGAGCACCTCGGCGCCGTCAACGTGGCGATCGGTGGTCCCGACGACATCTGGATACTCCACTCATCCGCTGCTCTGGGGTCAATGCGTTACGACGTCGACGGCGCGCTCCTGCACGACTTCGACTGGTGTTGTCGCAGCCCCGATGATCCAGCCGGACGTCTTGCCCTGCTCGAGGCGGAGGGTTGGCAGGCCAACATCGGCTACACCGGCGAACCCGGGATCGTCGAGTATCAGGTGGCGCGGCCGAGGGTGGCGACGGCGATGGCGATCGCGGCCCGGACCGAAGCCGCCGACCCATCCTTCTGGCCGCCCGACCTCACCCCGGAGGCGCGTGCGCAGCTCATCGCGCCCTGGCCCTCGAGACAGACCTTTCGGATGGTGGAGTGGGTGCGCTTGGTCACACGCGAGGGGTAGCCCGGCCAACCGTTTGCTCGCCTAGAGTTGGTGCATGCTGAGCATTGCGTGGCGCACCGTTCGGAGCGACCCGGTATATGTGTCCGGCCGACCCGTGACGCTGGTGGGTGCCCAGGTAGATGCCGCCCTGGCGGCTCCCTGGTTCGGCGTCGCCGCCTCGTACCGATTCCCGGTTCGCGCTGAGGTCGGTGAGGGCGCCGGCGCAGTTCCGATCCGCGATCACGTCATGTTGATTCGTATCGCCGCCGCAGCCCTCGTGGCTTCGGCAACACTTGTGGGGAGGATCCGTCGATGACCGAAACCAATCCCGAAGCCATCGTCGACCGTGCTGCGGCGCGCGCCATCGAAGGGCTCACCGCCGTACTTGGTGAGGCTTCACCGGGCACCATCTTCTCGGACCCGACCACCGCGGGCGAGGACCTCGTCGTCACGGCTTCGGCGTGGGATCGGGCCGGTGGATTCGGCTTCGGAGGAGGAGGTGGAGGTGATGCCGAGGAAACCGGTGTGGGCGTCGGAGCAGGCGGGGGAGGCGCGGCGCAGGGCCGTCCCGTCGCCGTCATCCGGATCGGCGCCGACGGCGTTGAGGTCACGCCGGTGATCGACTTGACCAAGATCGCAGTCACCGCCCTCTTCGCTGCGGCGGGTCTTTGGCGGGTACTGCGGCGCAACTGACCCGGATGACGTTTGTTGTTGCGACATGGCGGGCGATTCCGTAGCTTGACCGCAGGCTGAGGAAGGCAGGTCGGTTGGAATACGCAGTCGCCTTCATTGCGCTGGCCGTGATGGGTTATGCCCTGGTGGAACACCGCCTGGTGACCACCGTTGTTACAGGCCCGATGATCTTCATGACCCTCGGGTTTCTCGCCGGCAATCGAGGGTTCGACATCATCGACCCTCGGTCGCTCCTGTCCATCGAGGCGATCGATGCCTTCTTGGTGGCAACTCTGACACTGGTGCTGTTCACGGATGCTTCCGCCCTGCATTTCTCTTCGTGGCGCCGCGACGCCGATATTCCCGGTCGGCTGCTGGGCATAGGTCTGCCGCTCACCATTGCCTTCGGGTGGGTGGTTGCTGCGCTGCTGTTCACCGACCTCAGCGTCTGGGAGGCCGGCATGATCAGCGTGGTCTTGGCGCCCACGGATGCCGCGTTGGGTCAGGCCGTCATCTCGAACCCGCGGGTACCCGAGCGAGTGCGAGTTGGGCTCAACATCGAGTCGGGACTCAACGACGGCGTCGCGCTGCCCATTCTGCTGATCCTGATCGCCGTTGCCGAGCAGGCTGAGGGAAGTCCGGCACTGGCGCGCATCTTCGTCGAGGAGATCGTCATCGCCGTTGCCGTTGGCTTGGTGGTCGGAGTGGTGGGGGGCCGACTGCTGGTTAGGTCGAAGCGATCCGGCTGGCTGAGCCCCACATGGAGCCGAATCTCCGTCGTGGCGATGGCCGCTCTCTGCTATGGATTTGCCGACCCGCTCGGGGGGAGCGGCTTCATTGCTGCCTTTGTAGGTGGCCTTTTCTACGGCCGGACAACCGACGGCGAGTTGAGCGACAACGAGCAGTTTGCGGACGACTTCGGCAAGGTGACCACGCAGATCGCTTTCTTGGTCTTCGGGGCCGTCGGGCTCGGCTTCGCTTTCGAGCGGTTGACTTGGCAGGTCGTGGTGATGGCAGTATTGGCGTTGACGGTAGTGCGGATGATCCCGGTCGCGATTTCGATGGTCGGCGCTCGCCTCTCGGTGAACACAGTTGTCTACATGGGATGGTTCGGACCTAGAGGGATCGCCACGGTGATCTTCGCCCTCGTGGTGGTGACAAGCACGACCCTGCCGGGGACCGAGGTCATCTTGACGGTGGCGCTGATCACCATGGCGCTGAGTGTCTTCGCCCATGGGATGACGTCAAACCCTGGGTCGGAGCGCTATGCCAATTGGTACGCGTCGCACCCCGACGTTGGTGACATGCCGGAGAGCGAGGCCGTCGAAAATGTCCCGGTCCGGGGGAGGGTGGAGCGCCCACTGCTCCCGACTCGGGGGACGTAGGGGGCCGGCTCGCGTCTCTCGAGGTCGTGTCGCGCTGGTAGCCTGCCAGCCATGTCAGGCGCACTGGTGCTCAATGCGTCATACGAGCCGCTCTCGGTGGTACCCGTGCGGCGGGCGGTTGTGCTCGTCCTTCGCGAGAGAGCGGACGTGGTCGCCTCCAACGGCAAGCTGTGGCGCTCGGAACGGATCGAGTTCGCCTCGCCCTCGGTGATCCGGCTGCGCCACTTCGTGAAGGTCCCGTACTCGCGTCGAGTGCCCCTCAATCGCAAGACGGTGTTCCTGCGCGACGACCACGAGTGCCAATACTGCGGGCGACAAGCCGAGAACCTCGACCATGTGGTGCCCAAGTCCCAAGGGGGTGTCCACACTTGGGAGAACGTTGTGGCTGCGTGCCGGCGCTGCAACTCCAAGAAGGGTGGGCGCACACCCAATCAGGCGGGGTTGCACCTGCGGAGGCGGCCTGTGGCGCCGCGCCACAGGAGCTGGCTGGTCGTTGCTACCGGGGCCCGCCCAGATCCGAGTTGGGAGCCCTACCTGGTCCGCTGATCGCCGGTCAGCGCATAACCAGGACGGGACACTCAGCCTGGCGGGTGACCTTGGTGCCGACGGAGCCGAGCAGGCCCTCGAAGAGCCCCTGACCATGGGCCCCGATCACGCACACGTCGGCTTCGATTTCGGCGGCCATCTCGACGATGACTTTGGCGGGGTGTTCGCCTTCGACGACTTTGGTGGTGGTTGCGACGCCGGAGTCGCGCAATGCTTCGGCAAGGGGTCCACAGCGTTCGCTCAGCTTGTCGCCAAGGTAGCGCTTGATGATGGCGTCGTCGCCCGGCCAGCCGACCGGATCGTGCCCGGCGTCGCCGACACCGACGTACTCAGCGTCGCTATCGACGTGGGTGGCCGGCATCTCGCCAAACACGCTGCGCAGGTCGGCGAGAAGCCGCCGCGGGATCTCAACGACCGTCAACGCCGTTACCTGCCCCTCTGGGCCGGCGAGTGGCGCCGCAAAACGCGCCGCGAGTTCCGCATCGAGCTTTCCGTCGGTTGCCACCAGCACGTGCACGATTCGACCTCCGTCGCAGTGAGGCGTCCAGGCTAGCCCGGTGAGGGCCCCCATTGCGGGCTACTCGTGTGCCCAGGAGACCAGGCTCACCACGAGCGGTGCATCGACTCCCTTGAAGCTGTGCTCCCCGAGTGGCGAGAAGTCGAACCCCTTGCCCATGGTGAGGCCACGCAACGCCTCGGACGTCATGATCGTCCCGGGGTCGGTTGCGTCGCAAAGGCGGCGGGCGACGTTGACTGCGAGTCCAAAGAGTTGGTTGCCTTCTTCAATTGGCTCTCCCGCGTTGACACCGATCCGGATGGCAAGTGGCGGCTCGCCCGGGTCGGCCGCCACGGCGCGTTGCATGGCGATCGCGCCCCGCAACGCGGCGGACGCGTCACGGAACGACGCCATGATCCCGTCGCCGGTGTGTTTCACCTCTCGGCCGCCGTGTTCGGCAAGGGCGGCACGTACGATGCTGTCGTGGTGGCGCACGAGGTCGAGCGCAACCTCATCGCCATGACGATCGTGCACTTCGGTGGAGCCGACGATGTCGGTGAACAGGATCGTCCGGAAGGCTGGCTCGCTGATGGGGCGATCTCCGACTGGAGGGTCCGTGAGGCGGCCGAGGAAGACGTTGACCTCGGAAGGGTCGACCGGAATCACTTCGTTGGGGACGTTGCCGTGTGCTGCGGAGTGGACCTCAGTCACGGTATCGGCGTTGGGAGCTTCGACGAGACAGAATGCGGTCTGCCGGTCGTAGTCGAACCAGTAGGTCAGGTAGTTGGCGCCGTAGCGTTCTTGCATAGCCAGGTCGTCGACGTGGGCACGCGCCACGTCTTCCTGGGAGGTGTTCGCCATGTCGTGGCGATCCATGAACATCGGCATCGTTGAGTGAGCGTACTCGCCCCGAGCAGGGGCCCGGTAGCAGGGAGAAGCGCCGGGAGGGTCGAGAGCGAAATCAAGGAGCAGGTGTGGTCGTACCTCCTCCCCGGGACGTTGGCTAGCGCCGAATAGGGCTACCTCAGGTGCCTTCCGCCCCCAACACGGCCTGGAGACGTCGCTCGCCCTCGCCGCCCAGGAACCACCACAGGCCGACGCCGATGGCGGCGACGGTGGCGGTGCCAAAGATGCCGAGATAGGCGATCGCCCACCCGGAGCCGTGGTCGACCAATACCGGCCATCCGAGCGCTAGGCCAAATCCGAAAGCGACAATGCCGAACGCCGTGATGAACAGCGTCATGAACCCGAACTAGGTGAAGCCGGACCCGAGCGATGCCACCACTATCTTCCGGTCGTTGAGGGGAAACAGGTAGGTGTCCTCGACTCGGGCTGCCAGGAGTGTGTCGGGGCCGAGAGCCTCGTTGAGGTCCGCCTCCAACCGCGCCGCATAATGCCGGGCAAACAGGAGGTAGGACGCATCAAACGCCGTCATGGCGGCGCCGAACAGCGCCACCGGCGGAACCAGGAGGAACGCCTCGGGCACTTCCCACCATCCGAGGACAAGAAGCGCAACCACCGCCACGGCGACAAGCCGAACATCAGAGAAGAAGCGTTCGTGGTAGTAGCGGGTCATGCCCCGCATCCGACCCAATTGGTCGGCTCGCAGGCGAATCTGGTCGTCCATGACCGGCAATCTAGGCGTGTTGTCATCCACCGACGTTGCCGGATCCGAATATGGGGTGAGCCTTCGGCCCTGCCGCCGGAGTATCCCCCCAGCAACAAGGTTCTCAACATGAACATTCTCTCCCTCGGCGGATTCACCAACCTCGGCTACCGACTCCGCGCTCGCGATTTCGAGCCGATTGACGCCGACATGTCCGGCAAGACCGTCGTCATCACCGGCGCCACCGCGGGCCTCGGGCTGGCGGCAGCCTCCCGCCTGGCCGGGCTAGGTGCCCGCATCGTCATCGTCGGCCGTAATCCAGAGAAGACCGAGCGGGTGCAGGAAGACATTCGGGACGCGACCGGAGCCGAGGTCACTCATCAGATCGCCGATCTCGCCTCGATGGCGGAGGTAGCCGATCTGGCCGATCGGCTGCTGGCCGCAGAACCCCGGATCGACGTGCTGATCAACAACGCCGGAGCGCTCTTCAACGAGCGGTTCGTTACCGAAGAGGGTCTCGAGCGTTCGCTCGCTACCAACCTGCTCGGCCACTTCATCCTCACCAACCGCCTCATCCCACGGCTCATCGAATCTGCACCGTCACGGATCGTCAACATGTCGTCGGGCGGGATGTATTCGGAACGGATCGCCGTCGACGACCTTCAGTTCGAGAGTGGTGACTACACCGGGACCGCTGCCTATGCCCGCACCAAACGGGGCCAGGTGATTCTCACCGAGAAGTGGGCCGAGCAACTGCGCGGCACCGGCGTCGTGGTGAACTCGATGCATCCGGGATGGGCGAGTACGCCCGGGGTATCCGATTCTCTCCCCGGTTTCAACCGTGTCATGGGCCCGCTGCTCCGCACGCCGGAGCAAGGGGCCGACACCATGGTGTGGCTGGCGGCAGCCCCCGAAGCGGGCGAGATCAGCGGAGAGTTCCTGCTGGACCGGACCCCGCGCGACACTCACATGACGGCGCGGACGAGGGAGACGCCGCAAGAACGTCAGATGCTGTGGGACCGTCTCGAGCAACTCGCCGAAAGAGTGTCGTCGTGAAGCGTGACATCCCGACCCCGGGTCAGGAGTCGGTGTGGGACTACCCCCGGCCCCCTCGGGTCGAGCCGGAATCCCGGCAGGTCACGATTGTCTTCAACGGCGGCATCATCGTTGAGAGCAGCCGCGCTCTGCGGGTCCTCGAGACGAGCCACCCACCAAACATCTATGTGCCAATCGACGATGTCGCCCCTGGGGCGCTCATTCCCAATTCGCAACAGACGGTGTGCGAGTGGAAGGGACGGGCCAGCTATTGGGATGTCCGAGTGGGTGACGAGATATCGTCGGCGGCAGCGTGGGGATATCGAACCCCACAAGCCGGCTTCGAGGCATTGGTTGGCAAGGTGTCGTTCTATCCGGGGCGCATGGATTTGTCTTACCTCGGCGACGAACTCGTGGTTCCCCAGCTGGGCAACTTCTATGGTGGATGGATCACGAACGACGTGGTCGGTCCGTTCAAGGGAGTTGCAGGATCATGGGGTTGGTAGCCGGTATGGTCCGTCCCCAACTGGAGCGGCGATCTTGAGGATCCTCGTCACCGGCGCCACTGGGTACATCGGAGGCCGTCTGGTCCCTGCGCTGCTCGCGGCCGGGCACACCGTGCGCTGCATGAGCCGCAACCCCGCCAAACTCGCCGAGCAGCCCTGGAGCGCTGAGGTGGAGGTTGTCAGCGCCGACGCTCTAGATCGGACCAGCCTGGAGCACGCAATGGCCGGGTGCGATACGGCCTTCTATCTCATCCATTCCATGGACGGCACCGTTGCGGACTTTGGGGAGCGCGATCGGTCGGCGGCCAAGAACTTCGCGGCGGCGGCATCCGATGCGAAGCTGTCTCGGATCGTCTATCTCGGTGGTCTGGGCTCCGACGACGAGTTGTCCAAGCACCTCAGCAGCCGCCAAGAGGTGGGCCGCATCCTCGCCGGCGGATCGGCCGCGGTCACCGAACTGCGGGCCGCCGTCATCATCGGTTCGGGCTCCGTCTCATTCGAAATGCTGCGGCACTTGACGGAGGTCCTTCCCGCAATGGTCACGCCAACCTGGGTGCGGACCCGATGCCAGCCGATTGCTATCCGCGACGTCCTGAGCATCCTTGTCGCCGCGGTGGAGGAATCAGGCGACAAGTCCCATCTCTGGGAGATCGGCGGGCCCGACCAGTTGACCTACGAGGACATGATGCGAGGTTATGCCGAGGTCGCCGGCCTACCGAGACGCATCATCATCCCGGTGCCGGTGCTGAGCCCGTCGCTCTCGAAGCACTGGATCGGTTTGGTGACTCCGTTGCCAACGGGCGTCGCCAAGCCACTGGTCGAGAGTCTGAAGAACGAAGTCACCGTCACCAACAACGCGATCGCCGAAGAGCTCACCGGTGGGTTGACCTCGTACAAGGAGGCAGTGAAGCGCGCCCTGCGAACCGCCAGCCACTCCGAGACCGCCACGCGATGGTCCGATGCCGCCCCTTCACCTGCCGAGCCCCTGCCAACCGATCCCGAATGGGCCGGAGCGAAACTGCAATCCGACGAGCGGAGCCTCGCATCCCTGGCCTCCGCCGCAGACGTATTTTGGGCGTTCAGTCGGATCGGGGGTGCGGTGGGCTACTACTCCACGGATTGGGCATGGCAGCTTCGTGGCATCGCCGACAGCCTGATTGGTGGAGTCGGTCTGCGACGCGGCCGGCGCCACCCGGAGGAGTTGCGTCTCGGTGAAGCCGTTGACTTTTGGAGAGTGGCATCGATCGAGCCGGGTCGGCGCCTCCAACTCCACGCCGAGATGAAGCTCCCTGGCGAGGCCTGGCTCGAATTCGAGGTTGAACCGACCGACACCGGAAGCCGGCTCCACCAGAAGGCGAGCTTCTTCCCTCGCGGCCTCCTCGGTCGGCTCTACTGGCTCGTGCTGACCCCCTTCCACGGCGTGATCTTCGGGCAGATGTCGCGCGGGATCGTTGCTGCCGCCGAGGAACGTTCTGCGGTGCGGAGCTCGACGGAGTCCGTCTGATGACCGGCGTCGTGTGGTTCCGTCGCGACCTCCGGCTCTCCGACAACAGGGCATGGTCGGCGGCAACCCACAATCACGATCGGGTTCGCGCCCTGTTCGTCCTCGATCCACCGCTGTGGAAGACCGCAGGACCCCACCGCGGTCCGCAGCTGGCCGCTCATCTGCGCGCCTTGGACGCCCAGTTGGCGGCGCGGGGCGGCCGGCTCAAGGTGGTCAGCGGGCTACCCGAAGTCGTGATGCCGGCAGCGGTCGAAGATGCCGCCGCGGTGTACTGGAATGCGGACTACACCCCGTATGCGACGCGACGCGACTCACTGGTTCTCGAAGCACTGGAAGCACCGGTCCACCAGTTCTGCGGCACCGTCGTGCACCCACCCGGAAGTGTGGTCTCCGGAGCCGGCCGTCCGTATCGAGTCTTCACTCCGTTCTACCGACGCTGGCGCGGACTCCCGTTAGATCTCGGACCTGAGCCGGGTCGTGCGACGGTAGATACCGATCCCGGTGATGGGGTCCCCGACACGATGCCACCGCTGCTGGAGGGTGGAGAGGCCGCCGCCCACGCTCGCTTGGGTGCCTTCCTCGATCGCGTCGACCGCTACGGCGACGATCGGGACCGCGCCGATCTCGACGGGACGTCGCGGCTCTCGGTCGACCTGAAGTTCGGCACGTTGTCACCGTCGGCGGTGGCAGCAGAAGTCGGCGATGCGACTCCCGGACGTGAGGCGTTCACCAGGCAGCTGGCGTGGCGGGACTTCTACACCGAGGTGATGGCCAACCATCCCGAGACAGCGGGTCGGGCCCTGCGACCCGAATACGACGCGATCTGTTGGCACAACGACCCGGAAAGTCTGGCTGCGTGGCAAGACGGCCTCACCGGCTATCCGATCGTCGATGCTGGGATGCGGCAACTCGCTGGCGAAGGATGGATGCACGGCCGGGTGCGGATGCTCACTGCTTCCTTCCTCGTCAAGGACCTGCTGATCGACTGGCGCGTCGGGGAGCGCTATTTCAGGCAACACCTGCTCGACGGCGACCCGGCCCAGAACGCCGGCAATTGGCAATGGGTTGCCGGGACCGGCACCGACGCGGCTCCGTACTTTCGAGTGTTCAATCCTGTGACCCAGAGCCGCAAGTTCGATCCGCGCGGTGACTACATCCGTCGGTACGTGCCTGAGCTCGCCGGGTTGTCCGCCGAGGCTATCCACGCCCCTTGGGAGCTTGGGCCGCTCGAGCTCGCCGCCGCAGGCGTGACCCTGGGGGTCGACTATCCGGCTCCGATCGTCGATCATGCCGAGGCCCGGCGCCAAGCCATCGCCGCCTACGAGACCGCCCGAGCAGCAACATCGTGACCATCGTTTCGCCCGCCTGCAGGAGACGGAGCTCCATCTCCTTGGCGGCGGCTGCCGCGTAGGCGAGTTCCTGCGGCTGCGGGGTCTCGTTTCGTGGGGCGGCCCCGATCTGCCGTGGAACCGTCGGGGTCAAGAACAGGCGGCCGAGATCATCGCGTGGGGTCTGATGCACCGACCGGCCCCGATCCCCACTTCGGTGGGGGATCACGGCTCGCAGCATCCCGCCGATCTGGCAAGTGCCTTCGTTGTCCTGACCGGTGTGGCGCCCCCGTTTGATCACATCCGCTAGTAGCGAGTCTGTCGCCGGCCGGCCAGGTCTACTGCCGGGGGGTTCAGCGGCGTCGGGTCCTGTTCCTGCGTGGTCAAGGTCAGGAAGCACACCCGGCCACGCCGGAACGGGAATATGGCGCACTTTGGCGCGAAATGGTTGACAGGTGGCGCGGAATGGTGCAAAGTGGGTCCTCGTGGGAGATGACCGACGATAGTGACGGAGCGCAGACAGCGTGTTCCTTGGGGAGTACCAACACACAGTTGATGGCAAAGGCCGGATGGTTCTGCCGAGGAAGTTTCGCGACGACCTCGAAGAAGGCTGTGTCGTCACCATTGGACAGGAGAAGTGCCTGTTCGTCTTTCCCATGGACAGATTCAACGAGGAAGTGGAGCGGATGGACCGCCTTCCTCGAACAGACCGGCGGGCCAGGAACTTCACCCGCGCGTTCTTCGCGGGAGCGAGCGACCAGACTCCCGATCGGCAAGGCAGGGTCCAGCTGACCGAAAAGCAGCGGCGCTATGCCGGGCTGGGCAAAGACGTAACCGTGGTGGGCGTCGCCGAGCGGATCGAGATCTGGGACACCGAGACGTGGAACAC
>CAYXMJ010000027.1:0-22872 GCA_964465915.1 uncultured Acidimicrobiaceae bacterium | reverse complement strand
TGAAGAACGCCAAGCTGGCCCTCGACACCCTCCGCCTGATCAAGTTCCCGTTCGAAAAGATCCGGCTCGTGCTGAACCGGGTCAATTCGAAGGCCCGCCTCGATATCGACGAAATGGAACGTTCGCTCGGTCTCGAGGTGCAAGCTGCCATCTCGTCAGACAAGCTTGTTCCCCGAGCCGTCAATGAAGGTGAGCCGGTGGTATCGCTGTACGCGCGGTCGCGGGTGGCTCGCGATCTGCGCAGCGTCGCCCGACTCGTCGTCGACGAGGATTTTGAAGAACCTACTGAAGAGGAGCCGAAAGGCCGCCGATGGTTTCGGTAGTCCGGTCCACTTTTGAAATGGGAGAACCTCAATGAGCCTTGCCGATCGTGTGAAAGCCGCCAAAGCGGCAGAGGTCACTTTCGACGGCCAACGCGAGGAGATGCGCCAGGAGCTACGGCGCAAGCTCCACTACAAAGTCGTTGAGGGTCTCGGCCCCACGCTATACGACCGTCAGATGAGTGATGCGGAACTGAAGCTCCGCGTGATGGAGATGCTCGAGTGGGCACTCGATCAGGAGGAGTCGGTTCCCCTGTCCCGTGCCGACCGTCTGCAGCTCCTGCAGGAGATCGCCGACGATGTGCTCGGCTACGGGCCGATCGATCCGTACCTGAGCGACGCCGAAGTAACGGAAGTCATGGTCAACGGGCCGCACCAGGTCTGGGTTGAAAAGGCTGGCCGCCTGAGCCGCACCGACACCAAGTTCGTGGACTCAACCCACCTCGAGCGGATCATCGAGAAGATCGTTGGCCAGGTCGGTCGGCGTATCGATGAATCCACTCCGATGGTCGATGCTCGCCTCCCCGACGGCTCTCGTGTGAATGCGGTCATTCACCCGCTCGCCATCGGTGGCCCCTTCCTCACAATTCGTAAGTTCGCGGTTGATCCCTTCACCAGCGACGATCTCGTCGCCATGGGTGCAATGAGCGACGCCACCGCCGGCTTCCTTCGCCGTTGTGTACAGGGCAGGCTCAATACGATCGTTTCCGGTTCGACCGGTTCCGGAAAGACGACCCTGCTCAACGTCCTCTCGAGCTACATCCCGGACAACGAGCGGATCGTCACGGTGGAAGACGCCGCCGAGCTCCGCCTGAACCAGGTCCACGTGCTCAGCCTCGAGTCCCGCCCGCCGAACCTCGAGGGCAAGGGGCACGTCACCATTCGCGACCTCGTGCGCAACTGCTTGCGCATGCGTCCCGATCGCATCGTCGTCGGTGAGGTCCGTGGTGGTGAGGCGCTGGACATGCTCCAGGCCATGAACACCGGTCACGACGGGTCGCTCACCACGGTGCACAGCAACTCACCTCGTGACACCCTCGCCCGTATCGAGACCATGGTGCTGATGTCCGGCATGGACCTCCCGATCCGAGCGATTCGTGAGCAGGTGGCATCAGCCGTCGACCTCATCGTCCACTTGCACCGCCTCCGCGATGGAAGCCGTCGAGTGACGCACGTGACGGAGGTGGTCGGCATGGAGGGCGACATCATCACGATGCAAGACCTCTTCCTGTTCGACTACGGGATGGGCATCGACGAGGCCGGCATGTACAAGGGTCACCTCAAGGCGACCGGCATCCGGCCGGCGTTCAGCGACCATCTCGAGAACTTTGGGATTCAGCTTTCGCCGGATCTCTTCCATCCGGAGCCGTTTGCACGATGATGCGGCGTCTCCTCACCCTCAACGTCCTCGTGGCCGGCTTCATGCTGGCGACGATCGGACCTGCGCTGGCTCAGGACTCCTCGAGCAGCTCGACCGGGGACATCTTGTTGTTCGTCGGTGCCATTGCTGCTGGGATCGCCCTGTTCCTGCTCATCATGATCGTCTTCGGGCCCAACAAAGCGGTTGAGCGTGATCTGAGCGGTCGGCTTGGCACCTACGCTTCGCAAACCGAGAAGACGGGCAAACTCAAGAACCCGTTCCTACGGCGGTTCGCCAGTAAGGCGGAGAGCGTCGCGGATCGCCGCGGCATGACGGGGATGATCGAGACCGCTCTCGAGCAGGCCAACATGCCGATCAGCGCCGGGGAAGCCATCGCCGGCGCCATCGGTGTTGCGATCGTTATGGGGCTGCTCGGCGGGCTGTTCACCCAGAACATCATCTGGGCGCTGGTGTTCGCCGGTGGCACGCTTCTGATCGCGGCGGTGGCCGTGCAGAC
Source organism: uncultured Acidimicrobiaceae bacterium (assembly GCA_964465915.1). Lineage (GTDB taxonomy): Bacteria > Actinomycetota > Acidimicrobiia > Spongiisociales > UBA5794 > CAVPHV01. Next base: position 20,675 of record CAYXMJ010000027.1, on the reverse strand, counting down.
CGTGGCTCGTCGCGAGCGAGTCAAGTTCGAGAACCAGTTGCCGGACACCCTCAACCTGATTTCGACTTCACTGCGTGCTGGGTATTCGTTGCTCCAGGCGCTCGAGGCCGTAGCTTCTGAGTCGCCCGAGCCCACCGGCCGTGAATTTGGCCGTGCCATCAACGAGACTCGGCTCGGCCGCAGCCCGGTTGACTCCCTCAAGGACGTCGCCGAGCGGATGCAGTCGGTCGACTTCGACTGGGCGGTTCTCGCCATAAGCATCCAACGCGAGGTTGGTGGCAACTTGGCCGAGGTGTTGCAGACGGCTGCGGAGACCATGCTGCACCGCAACCGCCTCCGACGAGAGATGAAAGCACTCACTGCAGAAGGTCGCATCTCGGCGATCGTGCTCAGTGCGCTCCCGATTCTCCTCTTTGCGTTCCTCTACTTCTCGAATCCCGGGTATCTCGAACCGCTGTTCAGCACGATCTACGGAATCGTCGCGCTGGTGGTGGCCGGCCTGTTGATGGTTGCCGGCATCGTGTGGCTCAACAAGATTGTGACGATCGAGGTATAGCTATGGATCAGACACTCATCTTCGCAACCGTGGCGATCGCGGTCACGATGTTCGCCTTGATCATGTACATCGGCATGGGCGTCGTGAAGGCCCGCGAGAGCAGCGCAAACCGGCTGCAGAGCTTGACTCCGACCCGGTCGGAGGTTCTGTCGAGCGGGTTCAGCGAGCGGGCCGTGGCGCCGATAGTCAATGGCATCGGGCGGTTGGGAATGCGCTTCACCCCCCAGGGTTGGGGTGCCAAGACCAACCACCGACTCGTCGTTGCGGGCTGGTTCCCCAAAGTGGATGCGAACTCGTGGGCCGCGATCAGGCTGGTCGGCATCGTGGTCGGCGTCATTGCGGCGTTCGTCCTGTCCGGCTATGTCGACGGCACGACGAAGCTGTTGGTCGGCGGTCTGTCGATTGCCGCCGGATTCTTCGGTCCGGAGTCCGTCTTGACCCGCAAGATTGACGACCGCCGCAAGGCGATCGAGAAGGACCTTCCCGACGTGATCGATCTCCTCGTGATCAGCGTTGAGGCCGGTCTCGGTTTCGAGGCCGCCTTGGGTCGAGTTGTCCAGAACGTGCCGGGGCAGCTCAGCGACGAGTTCTCGAGGATGCTTCAGGAGACTCGGGTGGGTGTCAGCCGGGCGGAGGCGATGAGGTCATTGGCGCAGCGCACCGACGTCGAAGACCTGAACTCGTTCATTCTTGCGATGAATCAAGCGGACGCCTTTGGCGTTTCGATTGCCAGGATGTTGCGAGTGCAGGCCGACGAGATTCGGGTGCGGCGCCGCCAGCGAGCCCAGGAGCGAGCGTTTGCCGCCCCGGTCAAGATGACCTTTCCGCTGGTGTTCTGCATCTTCCCCGCCATCTTCACTGTGCTGCTCGGCCCCGCCTTCATCCAGATCTTTGAGACCATCCTCTGAGGGCGCGGCGTCCGCAGCGCCCCAACCGCAAGGCGGCGTGCGCGGTTTGACGATCCGCCACCTGTGGCTCCTCGTGCCACTGGCCGTGGTGGGCTACCGTGCCGGCTCTGCCCTTTCGGACAACTCATTCCTCTGGCATGTCCGAGCCGGCACTCTGCAACTCGGCAACGGCGAAGTCCTGCGTTCTGATCCGTTTTCCTTCACCGCGTCCGGCGAAGCCTGGCGCACCCAGTCATGGCTGCTCGACTTGGTCTACGGAGCTTTCGACCAGCGGATCGACGTGCTTGCCTGGGTGCCGTGGTTCGTCTTTGTCGTCGGGTGTGGCCTGTTCATTTTTGTGGGTCTGACCGCGTATTGGGCCACCCGAGATGTCATGCGGACCGGAATCGTGATGATCCTGGTGGCCTGGATTGGGACGATCTACATAGTCCCGCGACCGGTCCTTGTGTCCTTCTTGCTGCTGGCAGCCCTGGTCGCGGCGCTGCGCTATCCGAGGCGGCTGGCTTGGGCGATGGTCCTGCTCATCTGGATCTGGGCGGCGATCCACGGTTCTTGGGTGCTGGGAGTCGGCTTGATCGGTCTGGAAGCGTTGCGTCGCAGGTCCGGGCGCCTCCTTGTCACGGCCATGACTGCTGCGGCAGCGTCCTTGGCGACCGCCCATGGGATCGGGACCTGGCAGGTGACGTGGAAGTTCTTCGCCAATCGGGGTGCTCTCGAGTATTTGTCCGAGTGGCGGGCTCCCAACTTCGCCTGGCCATTGCTCTGGCCCTATGTGCTGGCGGTGGTTGCCATCGGGTATCTTGCGGTCCGTCGGCGGCTGTCTTGGCCCGACGCCATCGTGATCGTTCCTTTTGCGGTATTTGGCGCCATGGCGGCTCGCAGCGTGTTTCCGGCCCTTCTTGTGTTGGTGCCCTTTGCAGCTCAGGCACTGCGCCCTCGAGAGCCCGTCCCGGCGCGACCCGGGAATCAGATCCTCAACTGGGGCATCGCGGCGGCCGTGGTGGCCCTGGCGCTGGTCGGCGTAACCCGGGCGCCCAGCATCAATGAGCGGGTGCTGCCCCCGGCCGCAGCCCGGGCGGCTCTCGAGCCGGGGATCGCCTTTCACGGACCCGGTGCGGGCGGGGCGATCATCTACACCGAATGGCCGGACCGCTTGGTCTACATCGACGATCGTGCCGAACTCTATGGCGCCGAGATGTTTGGGGTCACCGTTGGGGCGATCAAGGGCGAAGGCTACGTGGAGCTCTTTGAACGCTGGGGGCTCGAGCAGGCTCTGGTCAAGGCAGATTGGGCGCTTGGAGCCGACCTGGCGACTGCCGGCTGGACGGAGCGTTACCGTGATGACAACTGGGTGGTATTGGCCCGCTAATGCTTCGACCGGCAACCTGCGGGTTGCTCGTTGTCGCCTGCGCCCATATCGGGGGCTTGGCTCGCCTCGTGCTGCCTTTCGGCCGCGCTCATTGCCCTACGTGGGGGCCGGTACAAGGGCCGCCCCATCGTGCACCTCCAACCAACCATGCGGACGCTTCTGGTCACAGCACTAGCCAGGATCTCGTGAGAGCAGGCGGTCGCCGGGAAGCGGCGCGAATCCCCCAATAGGAAAAGGGCCCCGAAGGGCCCTCTTCGCTGTTGATATCTCTGAACCTAGAGGTTGCTGGAGATGTTGTCGAAGTTGCTGTCGACCTCACGTCCGACCGTGGTGATGGCCAGGATGGCCACAACTGCGATCAAAGCGACGAGCAGGGCGTACTCAACAAGGCTGGCGCCCTCTTCGTTGGTCATGCGGCTCTGAATGGCCGTCCACATGCGAAGCATTTCTGTCTACCTCCTATGGCAGGGTGATCCACTAGCAACGGTACGGCAACGGCGGGATATTGACCATAGGCCGGGCGACCCATTTACCACAGAGCGTATTGGGGCGCTACGGAGCGTAGGTGTGTCGGGACCGAACTCACCGGTCAGGGTCGATGAAGGCCGAGGCGGATCGCCTCGACGGCAGCTTGGGCTCGGTCGGTGATGGCGAGCTTCTCGTAAATGCTCGCGAGGTGGTTCTTCACCGTCTTCTGGGAGATGTAGAGCTGGTCGGCGAGATCATCGGTCGAGCTGACACCCGATGCGAGTAGGGCCAACAACTCACGCTCGCGGTCGGTGAGCCGCGCCGCCCCTGGGTCGAGCAGAGGTTGGCGGTGGCGGTCGAGCACGGCGTCGAGGTCTTCAGCCCGAATGAGATCCTCGCCGGCGTGCACGGCCCGCACCGCGGCCGCAAGGTCCGGAAGCGGAGTTGACTTGGAGAGGAATCCGGCGGCACCCGCGGCAGCGGCGCGGCGCCGCTGCTCGTCGGCGGTGTGCATTGTCACAACGATGGCCGGAGGTGCGTCGGGAATGGTCCGCAGGGCGGCGATTCCACCAAGGTTCGGCATCTCGATGTCAACCAGCATGACGTCGGGTCTTTTCTCCTCGAGAAGGGCGACGAGTTCGTTGCCGTCGGCGGCGGTCGCCAGGACGCGAATGTCGGGCAGGCTGTCAAGCGCCTGAGCTAGTCCCTCGAGCAGGAGCCGATGATCGTCGGCAATGACGATGTCAATCAATCTGCCGTCCTCCTTGGCCCCATTTGACTGTGACCGTGGTCCCCGTGGTAGGGCTTGACGCAACGGAAACGCCGGCATCGATGGCGACGCCGCGCTCTTGCATGCCGATCAGACCAAAGTGCCCCTTTGGAGTGTGGCTGGGATCAAATCCCTTGCCGTCGTCGGCGACCACCAGGGTACCGCGGTCGCGGTCTACATACCCGGTGATCTGGATTGCCTTGGCGTCGGCGTGCTCGAGCGCATTGCGCATGGCTTCGGTCAGGATGGCGTTGAGATCCGGGGCGATACTGGGTCGGGGCGGACGACGCTCGTCGATGTCGATGACGATGGCAGCGCCGTCGACGCCGGCCTCCGCTGCGAGTGTGAGTGCTTTCTCGACCAGGCTTCCGGAACTCTCGTGGCGGAGGTCCGACACCGTGGTACGCACCTCTTCGACCAAGCTGGTTACAGAGCGTCGCAGCGTCTCGAGCTGGCGGGCCAGTGCGGGTTCAGCGTCGTGCTGTTGAATGGCCATGTCGATCCCGAGCCCCAGAGACGCGAGCGAGGGGCCGATCTCGTCGTGAAGCTCGCGCGCTAGCCGTACTCGCTCTTCTTGCACGGCGCGACGGGCGATCGAGCGCAGCAACAGGATGTTGTCGTAGGCCAGAGTCACGGGGCGGAGCGCAGCTTCGACCACCCCCCGTGAAGCTTCGAGGTCCGTGCCGTTTTCCGGCCACAGCGCAAGGTGCCCGATCCTCCGGTCGGCAAGCTGCATGGGGAACTCGACTCGGTCGGTCATGGGCCCCGGCTCCCCGCGGCGGGCGACCACGACGGCACCCCGCTCATCGTTCAGTACGACCTGACCGGCGTCATAGGGAACCGTGAGTGCAAGGTCCCGCAGCGCAGCCTGACCGACGGAAACCGGGTTGAGCTCGGCCGTGGTTGCGAGGTCGGAGAGGCTCGTGAGTGCGCTGTGAGCCGCCTCGAGACGCTCCAATCGAACCGAGGTGACTGCGGAGGCCTCCTCGAGGGCATCGCCGCGAGCTTGCTCCTCGACCAGAATCCGCCGGCTCTGAGCAAAGGCGACCGCCATGAGCAAATAGAGCAGAGATACCTGGAGCACCTGGCCTTGGATTATCTCCTGCTGGAGGGTGGCCACCACGAAGATCAGCCCCATGCTGGTCAAGACGGCCGTTTCGACGCCGACCCGGAAACCCAGGAAGGCGCCCGCATAGAAAGACGGCGCAGAGAGGAACAGCAGGTAGGGACTGTTGATACCGCCGGTCAGAGCCACCGCAATCAGCGCGATGACCACCCCGGCAACCGCGATGAGTTCTCCGATGTTCTGGTCGAGCCGCCAGCGCAGCGGCAGCCACTGCATGACCACGGCATATGCGCCGGCGATGAAGGCCGAGATGGTCACTGCGGGCGATGCCCCATTGCGGATTGCGGAGAGCAAGAAGCCAAAAGCAAACGACCCCCACAGCAGCACCATGAGGATCCGCTCGAGGCGTTGTTCCCACGTGCGGTCGGTGGTTGGCATCGCACAAGAGGGTACAGTCGCCCGGTGAGTCAGCCGAGTACTTCACCGCGTCACCGCCGGATCGTTGTTGCCGGTGGGCTCGGCTCTGGCAAGAGCACGGTGGCTGAGCTCCTTGCCGCCAGGGGAGCGAAGACGATCGAAGCAGACCGGATCGGTCATGAGATCCTCGAACCGAGAGGGCCGGCGCACGCCGCGGTGGCGGAACGCTGGCCGGTGGTCGTCGTAGACGGCGTGATCGATCGGCGGCGGTTGGCCGCCATTGTGTTCTCCGACCCGGAGCAGTTGGAGGAACTCGAAGCGATCACCCATCCGGTGATAGGTGCCGAGATCGCCCGCCGTGCCCACGAGGCTGGGGAAGCCCCCGTGGTGGTCGAGCTCCCGGTTCCAGCGATCGTGGCTCCGGGTTGGACGTGGATCATCGTGATCGCCGACCCCTCGGTTCGGGTGCAACGGGCTGTGGCGCGCGGCATGGATGAAGACGATGCCCGCCGGCGCATCGCCTCGCAACTCACCGAGCACGAGTGGCGTGATCGGGCCACCCACGTCATCGTGAACAACGGCACGATGGATGAGCTCCGTGCCGAGGTCGACGCCCTTTGGGAGGACCTCGCCCAGTCTTGACGCCGGTCCGGTCCTTTTGTGTCACAGCGCATGTGTACGCTGCCGCCATGCCCCCTTTCAAGGTCCACTCCGAGTTCCAACCGGCCGGCGACCAGCCGGAAGCCATCGCCCGGCTCGCCGAAGGCATCGCCAGGGGCGATCGATTCCAGACGCTGCTGGGCATCACGGGTTCGGGCAAATCGGCGACGATCGCGTGGCTCATCGAGCAGGTGCAAAAACCAACGCTCGTTCTCGCTCCGAACAAGGCACTCGCCGCCCAGCTGGCCAATGAGTTTCGGCAGTTCTTTCCCGAGAACCGAGTGGAGTACTTCGTCTCGTACTACGACTACTACCAGCCCGAGGCGTACATCGCCCAGACCGACACCTACATCGAGAAGGAATCGACGGTCAACGACGAGATCGACCGGCTACGCCACGCGGCCACCGCCGGGCTCCTGACCCGCAACGATGTGATCATCGTCGCCTCCGTGTCGGCGATCTATGGGCTCGGTTCCCCGGAGCAATACGAGGGTCAGCTGCTTCGTCTGGTCCGTGGGGTTGAGTTCCCGCTCGATGCCGCGGTCAAGCGTCTGGTCGACATCCAGTACGAACGCAACGAGGTCAACCTGATCAGAGGCAAGTTCCGGCTGCGAGGTGACACGCTCGAAGTCTTCCCTGCCTATGAAGAGGCCGTCTACCGCGTCGAGTACTTCGGTGATGAAGTGGAACGCATCATGCAGATGAACCCGGTCACCGGAGAGGTCATTGGAGAAATGAACGAGCTGTGGGTGTATCCGGCGACACACTACGTCACCGGGCGCGACCGGCTGCTGACTGCGATCGAGGGGATCGAGGTTGAGCTAGCCGAGCAACTGGCAGACCTGGAACGCCGCAACAAGCTGCTCGAGGCCCAACGGCTCAGGATGCGCACGGCCTACGACCTCGAGATGATGCGAGAGGTCGGTTTTTGCTCGGGTATCGAAAACTACTCGCGCTATCTCGATGGCCGTGAGGCGGGCGAGCCGCCTTACACCCTGCTCGATTACTTCCCCGACGACTTCATGATGGTGCTCGACGAGAGCCACGTCACCGTGCCCCAGATCCACGGGCAATACGCCGGGGATCGCAGCCGCAAGGACGTGCTGGTCGATCACGGGTTCCGGCTGCCCTCGGCGATGGACAACCGGCCGCTCACATTCGAGGAGTGGTACGAGCGGGCCAATCAGGTTGTCCTTCTGTCGGCGACTCCGGCGAAGTGGGAGCTGGAGGTGTCAGCCCAGGTTGTCGAGCAGATCATCCGGCCCACGGGACTCGTCGATCCAGAGGTCGTGGTCCGTCCGACTAAGGGGCAAATCGACGATCTGGTTGACGAGGTGCAAAAACGCGCCGAAGCCGGTCAACGCGTCCTGGTGACAACGTTGACGAAGAAGATGGCCGAGGACCTCAGCGACTACCTGCTCGAGATGGGAGTTCGCGCCCGCTACCTGCATTCGGACATCGATACCTTGGAGCGCGTCCAGATCTTGCGCGACTTGCGGCTGGGAGAGTACGACGTCCTGATCGGCGTGAACCTGCTGCGCGAGGGCTTGGATCTGCCCGAGGTTTCACTCGTCGCCATCCTCGACGCCGACAAAGAGGGGTTCCTTCGATCGGAAACCAGCCTGATCCAGACCACGGGCCGCGCCGCACGCAACGTCGACGGCCAGGTCGTCATGTACGCCGACAACGTCACCGACTCGATGCAGCGAGCCATCAACGAGACCAACCGGCGTCGCAAGGTCCAGACCGACTACAACGAGGCGCACGGCATCGACCCACAAACCATCAGGAAGAAGGTCTCGGACATCCTCGAGTTGCTGCAGAGCTCGTCGGCGCCGGCCGCCGACCGTCGGGTTCGAGAAACTCTGGAGCGTGCGCCGCTCGACCTACCCACCGACGATCTGCGTCGCCTGATCCAGAGCCTCGAAGAGGAAATGCACGAGGCCGCCACCGAACTCCGTTTTGAGTACGCCGCCCGTCTGCGTGATGAGGTGAACGACCTCAAGCGCGAGCTCCGACAGATGGCCGATGCCAGGAAGTAGACCGGCACCCGGGTAGAAGCCTTGTTGTGGACCGCGGGGCCGGGCCCCGTTCATGTCACATGCCCTCACTACAATCGCACGAGCGCAGGTAGAGGACGGGCGGAGAGACCACGTGGCTACGGACAAGATCGTCATCAGCGGTGCTCGCGAGCACAATCTGAAGAACCTCGACCTGGAGCTGCCGCGCGATCAGCTCATCGTGTTCACGGGGTTGTCGGGCTCCGGCAAATCGTCGCTTGCGTTCGACACGATCTACGCCGAGGGTCAGCGCCGCTACGTCGAGAGCCTCTCCGCGTACGCCCGCCAGTTTCTCGGTCAGATGGACAAGCCGGATGTCGATTTCATCGAAGGACTATCGCCTGCCATCTCGATCGACCAGAAGACATCGAGCCGCAACCCACGATCGACCGTCGGAACCGTCACCGAGATCCACGACTACCTCCGTCTCTTGTACGCCCGGGTCGGGATCCCGCACTGTCCGAACGACGGCAGCCCGGTGGCCCGGCAGACGCCGCAGCAGATTGTCGACCAGATTCTCGAACTCGAAGAAGGCACCCGGTTCCAGGTGCTGGCTCCCGTCATCCGCGGCCGCAAGGGGGAGTACGAGACACTCCTCAAGGATCTGGCCCGCGACGGTTTCAGCCGGGCGCGCATCGATGGAGAGACCCGTGATCTGACCGAGGAGATCCGACTCGACCGCTACTTCCAGCACACCATCGAGGTGGTGGTAGATCGGCTGGTTCGGAAGGACGGCATCGAACGTCGGCTGACCGACTCGCTCGAAACGGCGCTGAGCCTGGCCGAAGGTGTCGCCCACATCGACATCATCGATGGACCGACCCTCACCTTCAGCCAGCATTTTGCCTGTGCCGAATGTGGCCTCTCGTTCGAGGATCTGCAGCCGCGCAACTTCTCGTTCAACAGTCCCTACGGGGCCTGCCCGGAGTGCTCGGGGATCGGCACCCGGTTCCAGGTCGATCCCGAGTTGGTCGTCTCCCAGCCGGATCGGAGCCTCGACGATGGCGCCGTTACGCCGTGGGGCGGGCGGCACCGGATGCGGTACTTCAAGCGCCTGCTCGAGGCGGTTGCGGCCGTCGAAGGCATCGACATGAACATGCCGTTCAAACAACTCAGCGAGAAGCACAAGCAGCTGATTCTGTACGGGGCGGGGGACCGCCCCTTCGAGGTGTCATATCAGAATCGATTTGGTCGGCGGCGCCGCTATGAGACGACATACGAAGGTGCCATCCCCTGGTTGGAGCGCCGTCACAGCGATGCCGAGAGCGACGGGGCCCGCGAGCAGTACCGCCAATACATGCGGGAGGTTCCTTGTCTCAGTTGCGGTGGGGGCCGGCTCAATCCCGTTTCGCTCGCGGTGACCGTGGGCGGGCTAAACGTCCACGAACTGTCGTCGATCTCGCTGCGGCGGGTTTCCGAGTTCGTCGGTGCCCTCGATCTGACTGAGCGGGATGCGACAATCGCTGCGGCCGTGGTGAAGGAAATCAAGGCTCGCATCGACTTCCTGGTCGATGTTGGTCTCGACTATCTCACCCTGATGCGGTCGGCGGCCACGCTCGCCGGGGGGGAGGCGCAGCGCATCCGGTTGGCGACGCAGATCGGCTCCGGTCTCGTTGGGGTCCTCTACATCCTCGACGAGCCTTCCATCGGACTTCACCAACGAGACAACCAGCGCTTGATCGAGACGCTTCTGCGTCTGCGTGACCTCGGCAACACGCTGATCGTCGTCGAACACGACGAGGAGACGATGCGGGTTGCCGACCACGTCGTCGACATCGGCCCGGGAGCGGGCGAGCACGGCGGCTCGATTGTGGCCGAGGGTTCGCTCGAAGTGATCATGGCCGAAGAGTCGTCCATCACCGGCGACTACATGGCGGGACGCCGCCACATCGTCGTGCCAGAGCTGCGTCGCCTGGGGTCCGGCAAGAGCTTGCGGGTGGTGGGCGCCGCCGAGAACAACCTCAAAGGAATCGACGTCGACTTTCCGCTTGGGACGCTGGTGGCGATCACCGGTGTGTCCGGGAGCGGGAAGTCATCGCTGGTTCAACAGATCCTCTCCAAGGCACTCCACGCCGAGCTCCACGGTGCTAGATCACTGCCGGGACGCCATCGAGGATTGAAGGGCGTAGAGAACATCGACAAGGTGATCAACATCGACCAATCGCCGATCGGTCGCACCCCGCGGTCGAATCCCGCCACATATACCAAGGTCTTCGACCGGATCCGGGAGCTGTTCGCCGCGACGACGGATGCCCGGATGCGCGGCTACAAGCCCGGCCGGTTCTCCTTCAACGTCGCCGGCGGCAGGTGCGACACCTGCAAGGGCGACGGGACGCTGCGGATCGAGATGCACTTCCTGCCGGACGTCTACATCCCGTGCGAGACCTGCAAGGGCAGGCGCTACAACCGTGACACCCTGGAGGTCACCTTCAAGGGGCACTCGATTGCCGATGTGCTCGACATGTCGATCGAAGAGGCGCTCCACTTCTTCGAAAACCAACCGCGAGTCGCCAGGGTCCTCGAGACGCTTCACGACGTCGGGCTCGGCTATATACGGCTCGGGCAGCCGGCACCGACACTGTCGGGTGGCGAAGCGCAGCGCGTCAAGCTCTCATCCGAGTTGGGGAAGCGGTCCACCGGCAGAACGCTCTACATCCTCGACGAGCCGACGACCGGGTTGCACTTCGAGGACATTCGCAAGCTGCTCGGTGTGCTCCAACGGTTGGTCGACGCCGGCAACTCGGTGGTTGTCATCGAGCACAACCTCGATGTGGTCAAGACGGCCGACTGGGTCATCGATCTCGGCCCGGAGGGCGGTGAAGAGGGCGGTCGTGTTGTTGCCACGGGGACTCCCGAGGATGTGGCCAAGGTTTCCGAGTCGTACACGGGGAAGTTCCTGCGCGAGGTGCTGACGTCCTGAACACCGACGGCACCCCGTGGGAGGATCTCGCCGAATGGTGGATCGGCGAAGTAGCCGACGATCCTACGTACCGCAACGAGCTCGTTCCGCTCCTCAGTGAACTGATCGGCCATCCCGCCGGTCCGGTGCTCGATCTTGGCTGCGGGGACGGGCTCGCGATGGGGACGCTGCCAGTGGACATCTTTGGCTGTGACCTCTCACCGGAGCTGGCGGCGCAGGCCGCACGCCATGGGCCGACGGTCGTCGCCCGGCTCCCCGATCTCCGCTGGCTCCGCGATGCAACGATGGCGGCGGCCTACAGCGTGATGGTGCTCGAGCACTTACCCACGCTGGAGGGTTTCTTCGAGGAGGTCCATCGGGTGACCCAGGGCGGGGGTCGGCTGGTCGTCATCAGCAATCACCCGGCCTACACCCCACCGGGGGCAGGGCCGATCATCGACCGGAGCGATGGGGAGGTGTTGTGGCGGTGGGGGCCGTACTTCCGCGAGGCGAGCGGTCTGGTGCCCGCAGGAGACGGCACGGTGACGTTCCATCACCGCCCGATGCCGGCGATACTCAACAGTGCGGCTCGAGCCGGCTGGAGCCTCGAACGCTTCGAAGAAATGGGGCTGAGCCCTGAGGCGGTCGCACATGACCCAGGATTGGTCGGTCAGGAGCATTTCCCACGCGTGATTGGCCTGGTTTGGACCAAGTAGAAGCTACGGTCTCGTGAGCACTCAAGGTATTGCAGGCGCGTGCCGATGTTTGAGGAGAGCACAACCGTGCAGTTGGAGGAGCCCATGAAGACCCATTTGGTAGCTTACGAGTACGGCAGCGGCGCTGCTTGGGGCTACATCGTGGCTGAGTCTCGTGAAGCGATTGCGGCCCAAGTACCCGAGGTTGAGATTCACGACGCACCCCCGGTATGGATGACCGATGACGACGTTGAGGTCGTGCGCCAGCACGCCACCGTCGAGGTCGGCACCGATGCCGTTGACCGGATCCTCGAGGGCAAGAAGCTGATCGCTTCCGCCTGAGGCACCGCCCGGCCTCGCCGGTCGGCTGTCCCGAACATTCCGCGGCCCACGGAACGTGTCTTCTCGTATACCTGGGTAGCGCACTGAGCTCCACTCGACTCGACACCCCCTAACCTTGCACGTCATGGTGCGCCGTCCCCCTCCTTCGTCGATTCCCGACGCCCCCGGCGTCTATCTCTTCCGGGATGAATCCGGTGCCGTCCTCTACGTCGGCAAGGCGAAGTCGATCCGCAAGCGAACCGCCAATTACTTCGTCCGCGGCCTTGCTCCCCGCACCGGTGCGATGGTGGAGAATGCTGCGAGCTTGGAGTGGATCGTCACCGACAACGAGGTGGGGGCCCTGATGCTCGAGTACACGCTCGTTCAGCAGCATCAGCCGCGCTACAACATCAGGCTGCGCGACGACAAGAGCTTCCCCTATCTTGCTTTGACCCGGTATCAGCAGTGGCCGCGGGCATTGGTGATGCGAGGCAAACGGCGCAAGGGTGTTGAGTACTTTGGGCCGTACGCCCGCGCCTATGCAATCCGAGATACGCTCGACCTGCTGTTGCGCACGTTCCCAGTGCGAACCTGCACCGATGCGAAGTTCAACCGTCACGAGGCGTCGGGAAGGCCCTGTCTCCTTTTTGACATCGAGCGGTGTTCGGGACCGTGTGTCGGGGCGGTTGCAGCCGATGATTACGCCGGTCACGTCGATGGCCTCGCCGCGTTTCTCGAAGGGGATATCGAGGACATCACCACGCGGCTCAGGGCTGAGATGCAGGCTGCCGCCGACACACTGGAGTACGAGCGCGCCGCACGGGTGCGCGATCAGTTGACATCGGTCGAAAAGGCCCTAGCCCGCCAGGAGTTGGTGAGCCAACGATCCGAGACGTTCGACTTGATCGCATTCGAGGAGGACGACCTCGAGGCGGTTCTCGTGGTCCTCACAGTCAAACGCGGGAGGCTGACGGGGCGAAAGACCACGGTGCTCGATCGGGTCGCCGACGTGTCCAGCGCCGAGTTGGTCGGCGTCATGCTCGGCCAGCTCTACGGGGCCGAGATGCCACCCGGCCAGGTCTTGGTCCAGGAGTTGCCGGATGATCCAGAGGTGTGGCAAGACTGGCTCGAATACCGCAGGGACGGGCGGGTTTCGCTGCGGGTGCCCCAACGGGGCGCAAAGCGGCGGTTGATGGAAACCGCTCGGGCCAATGCACGCGAGGAATTCGCCAGGCATCGTTTGAAGCGGCACACAGACCACAACGCTCGGGCTCATGCCCTTCGCAACCTGCAGGAACATCTCGGCATGGCGGACTCGCCACTGCGGATCGAGTGTTACGACATATCCACCATCCAGGGAAGAGACACCGTGGCGTCCATGGTGGTCTTCGAGGATGGGTTGCCGAAGAAGTCCGACTACCGACGGTTCAAGATCCGAACCGTCGACGGTCAGGACGATTTTGCCGCGATGGAAGAGGTGCTGACTCGTCGCTTTGGCGCTTACGTGAGCGACCTGAGCCTTCCGCCGGACGAGCGCGGCAAGTTCAGCTATCCGCCATCGCTCGTCGTCATCGACGGAGGCGCCGGCCAGTTGGGCAGGGCGGTGAAGGTGCTGAACGACTACGGGTTGGACATCCCCGTGGTTGGTCTCGCCAAGAAACTCGAGGAGGTCTACCAACCGGGCACCGAGGTTCCGCTGGTGATCCCGCGCGGTGACGAGGCTCTCTACCTGCTGCAGCGGGTTCGTGACGAGGCGCACCGGTTTGCGGTGACCTATCACCGCACTCTGCGGGGCAAGCGGATGGTCGACTCCGTTCTCGACGGAGTTCCCGGTGTGGGCCCGACCCGCAAAAAGCGTCTCCTGCGTACGTTCGGCTCCCTGAAGCGAATCCGTGCCGCGGACGTCGAGCAACTGGCCGAAGTAGTGCCTGCGGCGGTTGCCGCCGACCTCTACGAGGCATTGCACTCGTGATCCGGCGGACTCGAGACGGCTCACGCCGCGGGTTGTGACGAACTCTCCGTCGGGTCGCTGAGAAACCACAGATGACCGCCGCAGCCGTCTACCGTTGCGGTCATGTCCGAACCACATGTCGTGATCGTCACAGGGATGTCAGGAGCCGGGCGATCGCAGGCAGCAAGAGTCCTTGAAGACGTCGGGTATTTTGTCGTCGACAACTTGCCCACCTCGCTGATCGAAGCGGTCGTCGACCGAGTCGGGGTGCTCGAAGGGGCACGATCGAAGGTCGCCGTCGTCGTCGACACCCGCGGTGGTGTCACGTTCAAGGCGCTCGATGCCGCCCTGAAGGGGTTGATGGGCCGCGGGGTGCGGGTCACGGTGCTGTATCTCGATGCTGACGACGCCACGCTGATCCGCCGCTACGAGGAGACCAGGCGGCCGCACCCCGTGCAGGAAGGCCCGTTGGGCGACCGGATACGCACCGAGCGGACTGCCTTCGAGGAGATACGCGGCCAGGCCGACTTCATCATCGACACCTCCGACCTCAACGTCCACCAGCTCCGCCAACACGTCGAGGCGGCGTTTGCCGGCGGGCAGCCGGAGCGGCGTATGCGCGTCGACGTCATCTCATTCGGCTTCAAGCGAGGGGTGCCGCGGGTGGTCGACCTGCTATTTGACGTCCGCTTCTTGCCCAACCCGCACTGGATCCCCGAACTTCGCCCCCAAACCGGGTGTGACTCGGATGTCAGCAACTACGTCCTCGGACAGCCAGACGCCGCAGAGTTCATCAACCGCACCGGCGAACTGCTGACGTTCCTCGTGCCCCGCTACGAGACGGAGGGCAAGTCGTACCTCACCATCGGTGTCGGCTGCACGGGCGGCCGGCATCGTTCGGTAGCGATAGCCGAGGAACTGGCCGTACGCCTTGGCAGCAGCGGATCGGTCGAAGTCAATGTGGTTCATCGCGACTTGCCAACTGATGGGTCGGATCTGGGATGAGGCCGTTCAGCGCCGACCCAACCGCCTTGGAAGCTGAGTTGGAGGCCGCTCTCGAGGCCGACCGGCACGGCCCCGCGGTCGTGGCCATCGGCGGCGGGACCGGTCTCGCTCAGGCTCTGCTTGCGATTGGGCGTTACGCGGGCAGCATCAATGCCATCGTCACGGTTGCGGACGACGGCGGGTCGTCCGGCCGATTGGCACCGGCACTCGAGATTCCACCACCCGGCGACATCCGGAGGTGCCTCATAGCCCTCACGCCCGACGATTCGGTGTGGCGGCGTCTGTTCGAGTACCGCTTCGAGGAAGCAGATGTGTCGGGCCATTCACTCGGCAATCTGATTCTGGCGTCGTTGGCTGACCTCGAGGGGGACTTTGAAGCCGCGCTGCGGGCGTCGGAGCGATTGTTGGGCTCGATCGGCTCGGTGATCCCCGCATCGCCGCAGCGGCTGCGGCTCCAAGCCGTGGTTGATGGGCGCCGCTGCGCCGGCCAGGTGGCCGTGGCGACGGCTGCAGGCACCATCGAGCGCCTTTGGTTGGAGCCGCGCAGTGCGGTCGCCAGTCCGCATGCGGTCGAGGCCATCGCGGCGGCGGACCAGATCGTGCTCGGCCCGGGGAGTCTCTACACCTCGCTGATGGCGGTGCTGCTGGTGCCGGGAATCGCGGAAGCCATCAACCACTCTGATGCGAAGTTGGTCTATGTGGCGAACCTGATGACGCAGGACGCGGAAACTCTCGGCATGGATGCGGCAAATCACCTCGAAGCGCTGCTGGCGATGACTGGAGTGCGCACGCCGAGTGCTATCGTCGCGAACACCAAGGCCGTTGTGGTCGAGCCCCCTCTGGAAGCCATAGTTGTGGATCCAGACGTGCTCGCGACGTACGGCGTTGACGTGGTGCACGCCGATCTCGTCGACCCCACGGTTGGCTGGCCACGGCACGATCCGGCCCGTTTGGGCGGAGTGCTGGGCCGCTTGGTCTACAGCTGAATCAAACCCCCAGAAAGGTGGGAACTAATGAAGGTAGCCATCAATGGCTTCGGGCGGATCGGTCGCAACTTCTTTCGTGCGGCCAAGAGCGGTGACTTCTGGGACAAACTGAAGGCCTTGACCGGCGGATTCGATATGGTCGCGGTCAACGACCTGACCGACGCCAACACGCTCGCCGACCTGCTCAAGTACGACTCGGTTCACGGGCGCTATCCGGGCACGGTCAAGGTCGACGGCAGCGATCTCGTTGTCGACGGCGACCGGTTCAAGGTGTTCTCCGAACGCGATCCGTCCAACCTCCCGTGGGGCGACCTCGGTGTCGACGTTGTGATCGAGTCCACCGGGATCTTCCGCACCCACGAGCAGGCCTCCAAGCACATTGAAGCCGGCGCCAAATACGTGATCATCAGCGCCCCGTCACCCGACCCCGACATTTCCATCGTGCTCGGCGTAAATGACCATCTGCTCGATCCGTCGGTTCACAAGATCATCTCCAATGCGTCGTGCACGACGAACTGCGTGGCTCCGATGGCGAAGGTCCTCGACGATGCGTTCGGCATCCGGCGCGGCATGTTCACCACCGTCCACGCCTACACGAACGATCAGGCGATTCTCGACATGCCGCACAAGGATCTGCGTCGGGCCCGCGCCGCCGCAGCCAACATCATCCCGACGGCAACCGGTGCTGCCAGCGCCATCGGCAAGGTACTGCCCAGCCTCGACGGCAAGATGCAGGCGATGGCGATGCGGGTTCCCGTTCCCGACGGGTCAATCACAGACCTCGTGGCCGTCCTCAACCGCGACGTCAGCCTCGAAGAGGTCAACGCCGCGTTCAAGGCTGCGGCAGACGGTCCGATGTCCGGAATCCTCAGCTACACCGAGGACCCGATCGTTTCGAGCGACATTGTCGGCGATCCGCACTCGTGCATCTATGACGCCACCGCGGCCATCGTGCCCGGTGACAGCATGGTGAAGGTGCTCGGCTGGTACGACAACGAGTGGGGCTACTCGAGTCGGATGGTCGACTTGGCCGGAAAGCTCGCCTGACGTGAGTCAAGTCCCAACTCTTGACGACCTCGAGGTCGCCGGGCGAACGGTGCTGGTTAGGGCCGATCTCAACGTGCCGCTTGACGGCGGTGCGGTGGGTGACGACTTCCGGATTCGTGCCAGCCTCCCGACGATTGTGGAGTTGCGTGAGCGTGGGGCCAAAGTGGTTGTGTGCAGTCATCTGGGTCGGCCCGCAGGGGTCGACCCAGACCTGCGGATGGACCCCGTCGCGGCGCGGCTCGGGGAACTCGGCAGCTTTCCTGTCGTCAAACTCGATGGGATCGCGGGACCAGAGGTTCGAGCCGCTGTCGCAGCGGCTCCCGCCGACTCGGTGATCGTCCTCGAGAACACTCGATTCGAACCGGGCGAGAAACTGAACGACCCTGCCCTGGCGCAGGGCTTGGCCGATCTGGCCGACGTGTTCGTGCTCGATGCCTTTGGTTCGGCGCACCGCGCCCACGCCTCGACCGCAGGCGTAGCCGAACTCCGGCCTGCCGCGGCAGGCCGGTTGTTGGCGGCCGAGATCGAGTCGTTGTCGCGACTTCTGACCGATCCGGCGCGGCCCTATGTGGTCGTGTTGGGCGGGGCGAAGGTTTCGGACAAGCTCGGTGTGATGAAGCACCTTTTGCCCCGGGTCGACCAGATGCTGGTCGGCGGTGGCATGTGCTTCACGCTCCTCGCGGCGCAAGGCCACCCGGTGGGAACGTCGTTGGTTGAGGAATCGATGGTCGACGAAATCGGGGACCTGCTGGCGAGCGAGGACGGCGTCAAGATCGTGTTGCCCGTCGATGTTGTTGTCGCCGACCACTTTGCGGCAGATGCCGACCATTGGGTTGTTGCGGCAACGGAGATCCCGGTTGGCATGATGGGCCTCGACATCGGGCCCCAAACCACAATGGCGTTTGGCCGGGCCGTGGAAGACGCGGCAAGCGTGTTCTGGAATGGACCCATGGGCGTCTTCGAATGGGAGGCGTTCCGTTCGGGAACGGCCGGTGTGGCCGAGGCCGTCGCCGCAAGTATGGGATTTACCGTGATCGGAGGCGGCGATAGCGTGGCCGCCATCCGCATGCTCGGTCGAGAGAACGAAGTCAGTCATGTCTCGAGTGGTGGTGGCGCCGGACTCGAGATGCTCGAAGGGAAGCTGCTTCCCGGGATCGCGGCGCTGGGAAGTTAGGACAAGATGCGCAAACCACTGATTGCCGGCAACTGGAAGATGAACGCCACCCATCTGGAGACCATCCAGATGGTGCAGAAGTTGAGCTACCGCCTAGAACCGGGGGACTATGCCAGGGTCGACGTCCTGGTGTGCCCGCCGTTCACGGCGCTTCGCTCGGCGCAGACCGTGATCGAGGCGGATCACCTACTCATCCAGTTGGGGGCACAGAACTGCTACTGGGAGGCGAGTGGCGCCTTCACGGGTGAGGTGTCGCCTGACATGCTGGAGAAGCTGTCGGTGTCCTACGTCATCCTCGGCCACTCCGAACGCCGCCAGCTCTTCAACGAGACCGACGCCGAGGTCAATCTCAAGGTCAAGGCGGTGCTCGAGCGGGGTATGACCCCCATTCTCTGTTGTGGCGAGACCGACGAGGAGCACGAAGCCGGCCAGACCGAAGAACGCGTTGGATCCCAGGTTCGTCTGAGTCTCGCGGGGTTCACCGCCGAGCAGATCGCCGGTCTCGTGATCGCCTACGAACCGATTTGGGCGATCGGTACCGGCAAGACCGCAAGCGCCGATGATGCCGGGGCGATGGCTGTCTTCATCCGAGGCGTGGTCGCCGACGAGTGGGGGAGTGCCGCTGCCGACGGCGTGCGAATCCTCTACGGCGGCTCCGTCAACGCCGCCAACATCGCAGGGTTCATGGCGAAGGCCGATATCGACGGCGCCTTGGTCGGTGGGGCTTCACTCGACCCGGACTCGTTCGCCTCCATCATCCGGTATTGGGTGTAGCCACAGGTCCACAGCGAGCGGCCGAGTTGGTTCGGCTGGGCGTTGCAGGGGACTAGCCTCGGTGAGCGCGCCCACAATGCCGCTCAAGGATTGTTGCTACTCATTGTGGGTCATGAGATACTCATAGTGGGCTCAGGTGAGAAGGGGAACCTGAGTGGTAGGAAGCCACAAGTTCTCTTCATGGGGGTAGGTAGCGGTGACACACCGGGTAGTTTTTGAGTTCAGAGTGACGCGCCGCATCGGTTGGGACGGCGAAGGCGCAGGAGATCTGCAACGCCACTTCAAGAAAGTCTGCGATCTGGTCGCCCGGAGCGAACACGTCACCAGCGTGCATGTGCGTGCCGACCTCGAGGATGCCAGCTTGCAGATGGATCTCGATGTCGAGGCGTCGTCTGAGGAGGAGGCCGAGGTTCTCGGCCGGATCGAGTTGAGTGCCGCCATTCGCGAGACCGGCGCGCTGCACGTTGGTCTGCTCTCCGAAATCGACGAGATTCGCAACACGCCGAAGCGGAGCATGTGGGGTGGACTGCGCACTCCGAGCTGGCAGACCCGTCGCATGGTGACGGTGGAACCCATTTCTTCGTGACCCTGTCGAGTGCCGGGTCGAGAGGCCCACAGCTCCGGGCCCGCTCGCCACGATCTTCATAGTGTCGATCGTCGGACATGCCCATATGGCCGGGGCCTATGACGTTGCCGCCCCGACGCTCGAATTGGTGCCCGAACTGGTCGTCGAGATTCCGAGCGCCGCCAACGGCGGGGTGGTCCTCAACGACGACGGCTCAATGAGCGTCCGCTACGAGATCCGTGATGCAGCGACCTGGTCCGACGGCATGCCGGTAGTGGGGGCACACTTTGCTCCGACGCTCGACCTGGAGCAAGGCCTATGCCGCAGCGACTCCGATGCGGCGGTCGAGTTCGAAGTAGAGGACGTTGGCGCCAAGACGATCGTCGTTCGATCGGAAGCGCCGACCCTGCAGTACGAGACGCTGTTCACCTGGGTGGCGCCCTCACATGCCCTCGCCGGCACCGACCTCTGCAGCGACTGGATCGATGTGACCTGGCCGGCGGCGGGACCCTTTGTGGTAGACGAAGTTGTCCGGGGCGACCGGATCACGCTCGTTCGCAATGAAGACTACTGGAAGACCGATATCGAGACCGGGCTACAGCTTCCGTACCTCGATGCGGTTGTCTTCCGGTTCATTCCCGAGACCGAATCGATCCTGAGTGCCTTCCGAGCTCGCGACGTTGACGTGATTCAGCCGCCGCCGTTCGACGAGACGGTCGCGCCCGAAGGAGCCGTCGTTCAGGTGGTGGCCGGTCCCGTCTGGGAGCACTTCAACTTCCAATTTGGTCCCGCCAACCGCGATGAGGAGTCGCTCAATCAATACCGTTACTACCGCCAAGCCCTGGCGTATGCCATCGACCGTGACGCAATGCTCGAGGCGATTGGGTTCGAGCTCGAACTCGATCTGGAGGACTCACAGCTCTTCTTCGGAGAGACCCTCGATGGCGGTACGTGGGACATGGGGCTGTGGGTGTGGGTGGCATCA
>CAYXMJ010000026.1:0-23145 GCA_964465915.1 uncultured Acidimicrobiaceae bacterium | reverse complement strand
CTGTTTCATCACTTCGAGTCGAAGGATGCCATCATGACCGAGCTGATTGCCTTCGACCTTGACGAACCGGTCTCCGTTGCCGAACGCCAGGCTACCGCCGACGGCTCGCCGGCCTTGCGCTTCTACCGCTACCTGGTGTGGGACATCGCATTCCTGTGCCGCTCGCCCTACAACCTTTCGTCGATCGAGACGGTCCGCCGCGACCCCGCCTTCACCTCGGCGGAATACCGCTTCAGTCGCATCGCCGCTGCGAGGGAATCCATGATCGCTCAGGCCGTCGCCGCCGGGGAATTCATCGACATCGATCCCACGTTCGCCCAGCAGGCCATCCTCTGGATGATCACAGGAACCGTCACCGAGGTGAGCGGGCAGCCGGCGGATCGAGCCGACGCTATCGCCCGCCAGCTCGCCGGCTTCGCGCTGCGAGCACTCCTCGAGAACCCTTCACAACTCGAAGAGATTCAGGCCATTGCCAGTACCGACGACCAGGAGTAGACTGCCTATCAATCGATAGGCTAGTGAGAGAGGCCCCGCCGTGCCGAGCCCGTTCCTCCATCCGTTCACCCCGCCCCGCAAGGACCGATTCCTCACCATCGTCGGCGGCAAGGATGCCGTCGTCTGGGACGACGCCGGCCACGAGTACATCGACGGGATGGCGTCACTCTGGTACGTCAACGTCGGCCACGGCCGTGCCGAGATGGCCGAGGCCATCGCCGCCCAAGCGAAGCAGCTTGCCGCCTACCATGCCTTCGATCCGTTCACGAACGAGCCCGCCGAGGCGGCAGCCACCAAGATCGCCGACCTCTCGCCCTTCGAGGGCGCCCGGGTGTTCTTCGGCACCTCAGGATCCGAAGCCGTCGACACCGCGATGAAACTGGCCCGTATCGCCCAGCGCGAGGCCGGCCACCCGGAGAAGACCATCGTCGTCAGCCGCGAGCGCGGCTACCACGGCACCAACTACGGCGGGACCTCCCTCCAAGGCATCGCACCCAACCGCGAGGGCTTTGGGCCGCTCGTCCCCGGCGTGATGAACGTCGTCGCCGACGACGAGGAGGAGATGAAGCGGGTGTTCGCCGACCACGGCGACGAGATCGCCGCAGTCATCACCGAGCCCGTCCAGGGAGCCGGCGGCGTGTGGCCTCCCCCACCGGGCTACCTCCAATACCTCCGTGACCTGTGCGACACCTACGGCGCCTACCTCATCCACGACGAGGTCATCACCGGCTTTGGACGGCTCGGCGAGTGGTTCGGCAGCCATTTCTACGGCGTCACCCCTGACATGATCACCTTCGCCAAGGCGGTCACGTCCGGATACGTTCCATTCTCCGGCGTCATCGTCGGTCCCAACGTGGTCGCCCCGCTCGAAGTCAACGAGGGCTTCCTGCTGCGCACCGGTTACACCTACTCGGGTCATCCCCTCGGCGCGGTTGCCGCCCTCAAGTCCATCGAGATCCAGGAGCGAGAGGGCCTACTGGCGCGAGCCACCGCCATCGGAGCTCGCCTCGAGCACGGCCTCAGCCAACTCCACAGCGACGGGCTGGTGACCAACGTCCGCGGAGACGGTGCCGTGTGGGGCGTGTCACTCTCCGACGGGGTCGATGCCGTCACCACCCGCGACGCGCTGCTCGCCGAAGGCGTGATCGTTCGGCCGCTGCCGCCCCACTTGTTGATGTGCCCGCCGCTCGTCATCACCGACGACCAGATTGACCAGATGATCACAGGAATGCGCAAGGTACTCTCGTGAAGCAGCAGACCAATCGAGTTCACGGAGGTGAACCATGATCGTCGGAGCCCCCAAGGAGATCAAGAACGCTGAGCGCCGGGTCGGCCTCACCCCCGCAAGCGTTCGTGAATTGGTGGCGCACGGTCACGAAGTGATCGTCGAAACGGATGCCGGCATCGGCATCATGGCCTCCGACGACGACTACCGGGCCGTCGGTGCCGAAGTCGTAGCGACGCCCGATGAGGTGTGGGATCGGGCCACTCTCATCGTCAAAGTGAAGGAGCCTCAGGCCGTTGAGCGTGCCAGGCTTCGCCCCGACCACGTGCTCTTCACGTACCTACACCTGGCACCGGATCCCGAGCAGACCAAGGATCTCGTCGCCAGTGGCGCCACCTGCATCGCCTATGAGACCGTCACCGACGACCAAGCCGGTCTCCCCCTGCTTGCCCCCATGTCGCAGGTGGCCGGTCGCATGTCGATCCAGGCCGGGGCCCATTGCCTCGAAGCGCCCCACGGTGGAGCCGGGTTACTGCTCGGCGGAGTCCCCGGCGTCCATTCCGCCTCCGTCGTGGTGCTCGGTGGCGGCGTCGTCGGCGAGCACGCCATCCAGATGGCGGCCGGCCTCGGTGCCAACGTGACGGTGCTCGACAACAACGTCGACGTGCTCGCCAAACTGGCGCGACGCTTCAGCGTCGCCCTCGAAACCGTCTACTCGACCCGCACCTCGGTCGAGCAGTACGTGCTCAACGCAGACCTGGTGGTCGGTGCGGTCCTGGTAAAGGGCGATCGAGCACCGCGCTTGGTCACGGCCGAAATGGTGAGTCGGATGCGGCCCGGCTCGGTGCTCGTCGACGTTGCCATTGACCAAGGCGGCTGTTTCGAGACATCCCGGCCCACTACGCACGCAAACCCGACCTACATCGTCGACGACGTCGTTCACTACTGCGTCGCCAACATGCCTGGTGCCGTTCCCCAGACGTCGACCTATGCGCTCAACAACGTCACGTTGCCGTTCACCTTGGCCCTCGCCGACAAGGGGGCGAAGCAGGCCATGCTCGACAACGAGCACCTTCTCGGCGGCCTCAATGTCTGCAACGGGGCCATCACCGAAGAGCACGTGGCGCGAGCCCTCGGCTACGAGAACGTCGATCCCGAGACTGCGCTCGCTTCCTAGGAAGACATTCCGGCGGCGCGCTCGGCGAGGCCGTTGAGGATTTCCAGCACGACGCGGTTGCCCAGCAACGAGGTGATCGCGCCCGGTCCATCGTACGGCGGGGAGACCTCGACGATGTCGGCGCCGACGATATTGAGCTCGCGACTCAGACGCCGCACCGAGTCGAGCAGTTGCCGGGCCGTCAGTCCGCCCGGTTCGGGCGTCCCGGTACCCGGCGCCATGCCGGGATCGACCACGTCTATGTCTATCGAGAGGAAGACGCCGGATGCTCCCTCCCCCGCGTAGCGGACCGCATCGTCGACGACCGCGGGCAGTCCCCGCTGCTCGATTTCGGTCATCAAGTAGGAGCGCATCCCCTGCTCCTTCATCCACGCAACGATCTCGGGTCCCGGCCAGTAGCCCCGCAACCCGATCTGGACGAAGCGGTGGCCTGGCACAGCCCCCGACTCGATGAGCCTGCGCATCGGTGTGCCGTGCCCATAGAGCGAACCGATCCCGTGCATCTCGCCTGTGTCGGCGTGGGCGTCGAAGTGAACCAGGGCGACCTGGCCGAACCCGTGAACCCTGGCGACACCGGTGGCATCGGCGAAGGTGATGGTGTGATCGCCGCCGAGCACGATCGGAATGGACCCCGCCGCACTGACCTGCTCAATCGTGGCGGCGATGCGCTCCAGATCACCCTCGACGTCGCCCGGGGACAGCACGATGTCTCCGATGTCGACCACGCCATCGAGAGCATCAAGCCCCGTTGGCAAGTGAGGCCGTTCGCCGTACGCGCCCAGCGTGTCCGTCTCCCGGATCATCTTTGGGCCAAATCGGGCACCGGGCCGGTTGGTCGAGCCCCAGTCGAAGGGCGCTCCGATGATCACGGCGCGGGCGCCCTGCAGGTCATCGAGGGTCGCCGCAGGAACGCCGGCGAAGGAACTGGTCGCACTGAACTGGTTGTGCCGTGCCGCCTCGAATGGCGTTCCGGGGTTCATCTCACCCTCCAACAATCAAGCGGTCGCTCAGATGAAGGTCCCGGCCGCAGTAGCCGTCTGCGGGTTGCCCGCCGACTCGTCGCGTCCTGGCGCCATCATCGTGATGACGTCATAGGCGATGTTGGCCGCGGCCAGAGCCGTCACCTCAGCATGATCGTAGGCGGGTGCGACTTCCACCACGTCCAAGCCGACGATCGGCATCCCCTGCAGTCCGCGCAGGATGGCAGCCAACTCTCGAGTTGAGAACCCGCCGATCTCGGGGGTGCCGGTTCCTGGAGCGAAGGCAGGGTC
This sequence comes from uncultured Acidimicrobiaceae bacterium, assembly GCA_964465915.1. Classification (GTDB taxonomy): domain Bacteria; phylum Actinomycetota; class Acidimicrobiia; order Spongiisociales; family UBA5794; genus CAVPHV01. The sequence goes on along the minus strand of CAYXMJ010000026.1, from coordinate 18,977 downwards.
GAGCACGTCGATGTCGATCGACAGGTACACCGGATAGCCATCGATCCGTTCCCGCAACCGTTCGACGACGCCCCGCACCCCGATCTCGTCGGTCTCCCAAGTACCGATGATGCCGAAGCCGAGGTCGGCATCGGCGCCGTAGTCACCGCGGTCGTAGACCGAGCCACGAATGCCGACGTGCATCGAGTGGTCGGCCACGAACAGGCCTTCTTCGGCAGCACGCCGAAACGGCGTCCCGTGGGTGAAACGTGCGTCGAAATGGGTTTCCCAGGTGTCGAGATGAGCGTCGAAGTGGACGAGGGCGACGGGCCCGTGCACCCGACGCATCGCCCGCAGCAATGGGACGGCAATGGTGTGGTCGCCGCCCAGCGTCACCAGCTTTGCGCCGTTGTCGAGCACGGCATCAGCACCACGTTCGATGGCAGCCATTGCCTCGTGGATGTTGAAAGGGTCGCAGCCGATGTCGCCCGCATCGACCACTTGTTGGGCGGAGAACGGTTCGGCGTTGAGGTGCGGGTGATACTCCCGCAGCAGCTTGGAGCCCATCCGGATCGCCTGGGGGCCAAATCGCGCCCCGGGCCGGTATGAGGTTCCGGCGTCGAAGGGCACGCCGACGACGACGACGTCGTAGCGAGACACCTGGTCGAGTCGGGGCAGCCGGGCAAACGTTTGCGGACCCGCAAAGCGGGCAAGACATTGAGGTCGGCCGGGCCGAGGTTGTGGTTGGAGGTCGTGAACTGCTCGAACACGGCTCGATCCCCCCTTTCGCTAGTTCCGAAGTCAGGTGTCCTATCGATCGATAGGCTAACGACGGGTCGCGTCTATGACAACCAGTTTCTCGGCCGGCGGTGAGGTGAGGGACGAGGACTCTGGGCCGTCAGCGGCGCCAGAGCTCCCGGTTGAAGAGGATGACGATCGGCAGAATCTCGAGGCGCCCAACGATCATGAGCGAGGCGAGGAGCCACTTACCCAGGCCCGGCACAATGAGGTAGTTCTCCGTCGGGCCCACGACCCCGAGTCCGGGACCGACGTTGCCGAGCGACGACGCTACCGCCGACACCGTCGAAACCATGTCAAGTTGTGGACCGAGGATCGAGCCGATGATCGCCAGCAGGAACGTCCCCGTCATGAAGGCGAACATGTAGAGCAGGAAGAACGTCTGGATGGCTTCAACGATCTGGTCGGGTACCGGCGCCTTGCCGATCCTGGTCACAAAGACACCCCGCGGATAGATCAGGCGCCTCACATCGACCCGCGACGCCTCGTAGAGCACTTCGAGGCGATAGACCTTCACGGAACCCGAAGTCGAACCGGCCATTCCGCCGACGAACATCATGCCGACGATCATGATCTGCAGCGCGGGTCCCCACAGGCCAAAGTCGGCGGTGCCGTATCCCGTTGTAGTGATGATCGACACCGTCGTGAACACGGCATCACGGATGACATCGGTGACCGCCCCGCCCCAGGTGCCGATCACAATCAGCGCCGAGGCGCCCGCCATGATGATCATGTAGAGACGGAACTCAGCACTGCGCAGGTAGACCCGGGGATCGCGCCCCGCCCGATAGTGAAGCGAGAACGAAGCGCCGGCGAGCACCATGAAGATGATGACAACCCACTGGTCATAGGCCGAAAAGGCCCCCATGGAGCCGGCGTTGGTGCTGAATCCCCCGGTCGACATCGTCGTGAGCGAGTGGTTCATCGCCTCGAACAGGGTCATGTCGCCGATCCAGAGCAGCACCATCTCGATGAGCGTGAGCAGCAGGTACACGAACCACAGTCGCTTGGCCGTCTCCCGAAAACGGGGGGTGAGCCGGTCGGGGGTCGGCCCCGGGCTCTCCGCTCTTGCCAGCTGGACGGCTCCCATGCCCAGCAGCGGGAGGATCGCCACCGAGAGCACGATGATGCCCATGCCGCCGATCCACTGGGTCAGTGATCGCCAGAACTGGATGCCGTGCGGCAGGGCCCCGGGGTCGGGGATTATGGAGGCGCCGGTGGTCGTGAACCCAGCCGCCGACTCGAACACGGCGTCGGTGATGTTGCCGATCGAGCCGGTGAACAGATACGGCAGCGTGCCGAGCAGACACATCGCGGTCCAGGCGAGGCCCACCGCCGCAAAGCCCTCTCGAGTCGTCAGTTCGCCGGGCCGATCGAAGACCCTCCACAGCAATGCCCCGATGAGCACCGTGACGACCGAGGCCGCCAGGATCCACACGACGTCGGACCACTCGCGATAGACGGCACTGACCACCACAGCGGAGAGCATCGAAACACCGATGGCGGCGATCACCGCCCCCACCACATGGAGCAAGTGGCGCCAGGTCATCGGTCAGCCGGAGAGCTTTTCGGCAGCCGAGATGCCGTCCGGCAGCGCAATCACGATCAAGTGGTCGCCAACCTCGATTGTGGTGTCGCCCTTGGGGACGAAGGCCTGGCCGTTGCGCTGCACGCCACCGACGATCACGGAGCGCCGGATCTTGAGATTGGCCAGCGTCTTGCCGATGGCGGGACTGTTGGGACCGACCTCGAGTTCGATGGCCTCGGCTTCAGACCCGGGAATGGTGACGGCCGAGTGGATTACGCCGCGCCGGACAAATCGCAGAATCTCATTGGCGGCCGAAAGGCGCGAACTCACCGTGGCGTCGATGCCTGATCCGCCGAGCAGCCCTACCAGATCCGTCTCGGTGAACCGGGCAATGACCTCGCCGGCACCGAGGGCCCGCGCCACCAGGCATCCGAGCAGGTTCTGTCCGTCCCATCCCGTGAGGGCCAGAACGGCATCGCTCGGGCCGATGCCGACGGATTGCAGGATCTTCGGCTCGGTGGGGTCTCCGCAGACCACCACGGTATTGGGCAGTAGCTCGGCGAGCCGTCGACAACGGCTCCGATCTCCATCAATGAGAGTCGTGGCGACTCCGCGTTCGGAGAGCATCGATGCCGTCATCCCGGCGAGACGAGTGCCGCCAAGGATGATCACCTTCTCGGCGGGGCTATCGGTGAGGCCGAGCAGCTCGTACGGCTCATCGATCGCGTCGGCCCTCGCCATCAACAAGACATGGTCGCCGGCCTCGAGCATCGTATGGCCGCGAGCGATTGTCGTCTGACCACGCCGCACTACGGCAACCACGATCCAATCCCAGTCAACAACGCTCGCCCGCAGCTCCTCTAGCGTCGTGCCGACAAACGGCGAACTCGAATCGACGTAGGCGCCCACGAGCACAAGCCCACCATCAGCGAACTCGACGAGTTCGGCGACATGTCCGGTGCTGACCAATACGAGCAAGTCGCGGGCGGCAGCCTCGCCGGGATCGATGACGAGGTCAACCCCGAGGGCCTCGACCTCGGCCTTGAGCTCGGGGTCCTCGACCCGAGCCACCTTGCGGGGAATCCCCAGCTTGGTGGCGGCATTGCAGGCGAGGACGTTGACGGCGTCCGAAGAGCTGACGGCGACCAGCAGATCGGCTTCGTTCAAGCCGGCCTGTTCGAGCGTCGAGGCGGAGGCACCGTTGCCGGTGATGACCAGGCAGTCGAGTTCGGCCTGCATCTGGGCAGCCCGCTCTGCATCGGACTCGATAACCACCACGTCCTGGCCCTCGAGCGAAAACCGCTCGGCCAGATAGGAACCCACAGCCCCGGCGCCAACGATGACAATCCTCATGCCAGCTGCAGGTTAGGCGCTGCCGGCGCTCCACCACAGACGAGCGAGGGTGCCAACCCAGGTCCACTGGTCGACGTGCCTTCGTTAGGCTTGTCGCATCCGGCGCGATGCCCGCTTCGGACCCGCCCGACCACGAGCTGCCACCATGACCGACCAACCCGCCTCAACCGATCCATCGGGCATGCTGCGGCGCCTGAAGCGGCGTTTCTGGCAGCCACCGCGAGCCCACGGGGACGTCATCGAGGACCGCACCGTGAGCTTCCTGGAGCTGTTCTACGACCTGGTGTACGTCGTCGTCATCGCCCAGGCATCGCACACATTGGCGGAGCACATCTCGTGGCGCGGCGTCGGCGAGTTCGTCGTGGTCTTCGGCTTGATCTGGATCGCCTGGCTCAACGGCACGCTGTACTACGACCTCCACGGCCGTGAGGAAGGCCGGACCAGAGTGTTCGTGTTCATCCAGATGATGTTGCTGGCTTTGCTCGCCGTATTCACGGCCGACGCCGCCGGCGCTGGTGGCACGCCATTCGCCATTGTCTACAGCTTGTTCCTGGTGGTGCTCAGCTGGCTGTGGTACTCCGTGCGCCGCCAGGACACCGAGGAGTACATGGCCCTCACCAAGCGCTATCTCATGGGGATGGCCGCGATCACGATCGCCATGGCCGCAAGCGCCTTCCTTCCCGATGAGGCTCGCATGGTCGTCTGGGCAATCGTCGTCGTCGGCTACATCGGCGCCGCCATCTTGACCGGACGCAGCGCCGACGGTGTCCGGCTCGGAACCGCGGCCACCGACTCGTTGGTCGAGAGATTTGGCCTCTTCATCATCATCGTGCTCGGCGAGGTCGTCGTCGGGGTGGTCTCCGGCTTGTCCGACACAGAACGGAACGTCGAGTCGGTCGCCACGGGCCTGATCGGCTTGATGATCGGTTTTGCCTTCTGGTGGACCTACTTCGACTTCGTCGGGCGGCGCCTGCCTGCGGCGCGCCAGACCGCGCTCATTCAATGGATGATCAGCCACCTGCCGGTCGCCCTCTCGATCACGGCAACCGGCGCGGCGATGATCAGCTTGATCGAACATGCGGGCGACGATCGTGCCCCGGCCCCCACGGCCTGGCTGCTCGCCGGCGCTGTGGCCGTCGGCCTGGTGAGCTTGGTGGCCACCATGCACTCGCTTGCCGACTACCGGAGACTCCAACAGGTCTATCAGCCCGTTTCGTATGCGCTGTTCGCCGCAGCAGCCGCAGCGCTGTTGGTGGGCTGGGCCCGACCCGTCCCGTGGCTACTTGCCCTCCTGCTCGTCGCCATCCTCTCCGCGGTCTGGATGTTTGCCGTGGACCGTTGGCTGCGGCTCGACAACCCGGACGACATCTTGCCCAATGCCGGAGTCAGCGCCACACCCGGCGGATCGGCGTGAATCCGTAGTCATCGATGATGGGCGGGCCGAGGCCCTCGATCACGACCCGGTGGCCGGTCCAGACCTCGCCGGGACGGAGGTTCTCCAGCACCCACGACCCATCAGTGCAGAAGTACTCGAGCCGGGAACCGTCAATGGTGCCGGTGGCGCCGGGAGCGGACTCACAAACGACACCGTCGGGGAACTCCAGGATCCAGGGGTTCACCCCATCGGGAACTGATAGCGGCGGCAACGGTTCGGTCAGGTCGAGGATGAATCCGGGTCCGGGTCTGATCGGCGACACGTCGCAGATCACATGGTCACCCGTGTCGAAACACGGGTCGTAGATGTAGTGGAGGACGTCGTCGTCCACGCCGCACCGGTAGGCATCCTCCCGCCAGGTCGAGACCGAGTGAAACCCGCAGGACCCTTGCCGGTGCTCCTCGGGCACTTCCGTCGGGTAGAACACGATGACCGTGGTCGCTGGGTCTGCGGGTGGCGCGGTCGTCGTCGTGGTCGAAGGCGGGTCTGGTGGGTCGTAGCGGACCGCCCGCTCCGCCACCGACGTGTTTCCGGCGGAGTCCGTTGCTGTGAACCGCGCGACGTTCGTCCCCGGCTCGAGGATCAGAACAATCGACCATGAGCCGTCGGCAGCGACCGTTGCCACCCACTCGTCCCAGACGATCACCGCGGCTCCCGGTTCGGTCGTGCCGTCGAAGCGCACTTCGCGTGAAGCGAACGTGGCTCCCTGCTCTGGTGAGGTAATGACAATGGGTGGTGGGTCCACATCCACGACGGTCGTCGAACTCGACGCGGGCGTGCTCGGAGCGGCACTCGCAGTGGTTTCGGGCGCTTCGGTAGTGGCACCGGCTGGGGTCGGCCGTGTCGTGGTTGTCACCGCCGCAGTCGTCGGCGCCGCGGCAGCGGTCTCATCGCTCACGGCGCCATCGCTACAGGCAACGAGGCCGCCAACCAGCGTCAGTAGCGCAGCAGCTCGCATCACAGCCGAACAAGGCTGGCAGATGCCCATTCTTCCCTCCTCATCCATCATCGGGCCTGAGCCGGGCGAACGGCTAGGGACCCAGGACCCCTATGGACGGCCTTCAGCCTGGCCCGCGCCGCCGGGTGACTAGTGCGTCCAGTCGCCTCAAAACCCTGCCGCTGCTGGCCACGAACCTGCCCGAGTCTGACCCAATACGCGTTATGGTGACCACAGGAGGCGGCGGGGGCCTCACGTTTGGCGTAGGGGTAGACGGGTGGGAATCATGAATCGTTCTTTGCTGTGGATTGTGCTGCTCGTGACCGTTGTCGTCGCGGCGCTACCGGCGCCAGATGCGACGGCGGCGACGATCGCTGAAGTCGTGAGTGACAACCCGGTGAATTGGACGCCGGATGTGCTCGACGGCAAGGTCGAAGCCATCGCTCAGGTCGGCAATCGGATCATCATCGGCGGCACCTTCACCCAGGTCGAAGACAACGCCGGAGTTCACGATCGCTCCCGAATCGCAGCGTTTGACGCCTCGACGGGCGCGGTCGATCCCGGGTTCCATCCGGTACTCGACGGAGCCGTCACTGCCATCGTCCCGGCGGGCGACGGAACCTCAGTGTTCGTCGCAGGCAGTTTCAACGCCATCGACGGCGTCGTCGAACGCAAGTTGGCAAAACTCAATCTCGCCACCGGCGCCCGCGTCGCCGGATTCGACACCCCCTACCTCCTCAGCCAGGTCCGCGACGCCCGCCTCGTCGGCGATGAGTTGATCATTGCTGGATCCTTCACGACCGTCGGCAGCGAGCCGCGCCCGGCGCTCGCCAGCCTCGACCCCGCCACCGGCGACGTGACTCCCTTCGTCAACCTGGCCTTCGCCGGGGTTCACAGCGGCGGCTCCACCTTCGTCTCCAAGATCGACGTCACCCCCAACGGGCGGAAACTGCTTGCGATCGGCAACTTCACCAGCGTCGAAGCCCAAACCCGCGACCAGATCGCCCTCATCGACCTCAGGGGAACAACGGCGACCCTCGCCAACTGGTACACCCCGTATTTCGAGTCGGAGTGCAGCCCGTCGTTCAACACCTTCATGCGTGACCTCGACATCGACGCCACCGGGAAATTCGCCGTCGTCTCCACCACCGGCGCCTACCGCGGCGGAATCGACGCCGGCGTTTCGTGCGACACGATTTCACGGTGGGAGCTCAACACAACCGGCACCAACCTCGAGGCGACATGGGCCACATACACCGGTGGCGACACCACCTACGCGGTCGAGATCGGGCCCGGCGTCGTCTACGCCGGCGGGCATATGCGCTGGGTCAACAACCCATACGCCGGTGACCGTCCCGGACCGGGAGCCATCCCCCGCGAAGGCATCGTGGCCCTTGATACGGTCAACGGCATGCCATTCTCGTGGGATCCCGGCCGCGCTCGTGGCGTCGGAGTCTTTGACATGATGCTGACGGATGCAGGGCTGTGGGCCGGCAGCGACACCGACCGGTGGGGTGGCGAAACCCGCAGGAAGGTGGCGATGTTCCCCAGCGCTTCGGGCACCGATGTCACCACCTACCGCACGGGGAGCCTGCCCAACCATGTGAGCGCGCTCGGTAGGATTGCGCCTGCAGGCACGCCCGACCCCGCCGTGCTCTATCGGGTCAACGCAGGCGGGCCGACGCTGCCCAGCGCCGACGACGGGCCCGACTGGGAAGCGGACCTCAACAGCACCTCGCCCTATCGCAACTCCGGAAGCAACCGTTCGGGTTGGCCCTCCATTCACCACATCGAGCCCAACGTCCCTTCCGAGGACTTCGATCGGGTACCACTCCAGGTCTTTGCCAGCGAGCGTTGGGACCCCGGCAGCGGTGAGGAAATGACCTGGAGGTTCCCGGTTGCCGCCGGTACGCCAATCCAGGTCCGGCTCTACTTCGCCAATCAATGCCCGTGCACCGACGAACCCGGAGACCGCGTCTTCGATGTCGACATCGAAGGAGCCGAGGCAATCGACGAGCTCGACATGACGGACGATCACGGCCACCAAACCGCCATCGCCTACACCTTTGACATCCTCAGCGACGGCGCCGTCGATGTTGTCCTACGGCACGTCGTCGAAAACCCCTTGATCAACGGCATCGAGATCGTCCAGACCGGAGTGGCCGGCGGCGCTATCACCAGCGACGACGATGTCAAGCGCCGCTTCCTCGATCCGGCCACCGGGGCGGATACCCCCGCGGTCACCACAGGAACCGAGGCGTGGCGATGGGCCCGCGGTGGGTTCATGGTCGACTCGACCGTCTACACCGGTTGGGCCGACGGGTCCATGCTAATGCGATCGCTCGACGCCGGAACGTGGGGCGCCCCAACGCGCATTGGGCTATACGGCAACAACGCGATACCGGACATGTATGACGTGACTGGGATGTTCTTCGACTCGGTCGACCAACGCATCTACTACACGCTCAACGGTGACTCGGCGCTCTACTGGCGCTGGTTCACCCCAGAGAGTCACTCCGTGGGGGCCACCGCCTTTACCGCCTCCGGTGCGGTCGGCTCGCTCAACCCGGTCCGGGTGCGCGGCATGTTCCTCGCCGACGGGTGGATCTACTTCGCAGACGCCGCCACCGGAAACTTGATGCGGATCGGATTCGGCGACGGTGTCGTCACCGGGTCGGCAACACTCGTCGCTACCGGATCGGACTGGCGCAGCCGGGCGTTGATCGTGCCCGACAACCGGGCACCGACCGCGGACGCAGTTGGCGAATGCTCCTTCCGTGACTGCGAGTTCGACGGGACCGGATCGACCGACCCCGACGGCACGATCGTCTCGTATGACTGGGACTTCGGTGACGGCTCCACGGACAGCGGGGCCACCGTGTCACACAGCTACGAGGACCTCGGATCGCACACCGCCACCCTCACCGTGACCGACAACGAGGGCCTGACGGCAACGACCACGGCCGAGGTGACTGTCACCAACGCTCCCCCGGTGGCGTCGTTCGCGGTGGACTGCGACTGGCCCGACTGTGACTTCGACGGAACCGGGTCGACGGACGATGGCACCATCGTCACGTTCGACTGGGACTTCGGAGATGGGACGAGCGCTACCGGCGCCAACGTGTCACACACCTACGACGGGCCCGGCGACTACGACGTGACGCTCACAGTGACCGACAACGACGGCGCCACCCACGACACCACGACGACGGTCGAGAGCCCCGAACCGGTGCACATCCACGACCTGATGCCCCGCCCCTTCGACCGCGCAGGAGACAAGTGGATCGCCAGAACGGTGGTCAAGGTCCGTGACGCCGACGGATCCAAGGTCGCAGGTGTGATCATCACCGCGAAGTTCGGACTCGGCAAGATCAGGACCTGCACGACCAATACGGGCGGCAAATGCAAGGTCAAGGTCGCGGTGGCCGATTCCAAGCCGAAGATCCCGCTGGAGATCATCGATGTGGAATGGCCCGGCGGGTATGACCCTTCCGCGAACGTCGACACCGACGGCGACGGCAACGGCGAAACCACCAAGATCCTCAGACCGTTCTAGGAGGAGTCGAGCACCAAGACCCGGGCCCCAGATTCTCTTGCCGGTGGCGTCGTGCTCCGGTAATAATTGGGGTACGGCTTAGAGGGAAAAGGGCGACATGCGGGCACTTCACCGCAACGGCGTATCGCGGAGCATTGAGGTATTGGACGGCAATACCAACCTGCTTGTGGTGCCACATAGACGGGGCGTCGGCGACCAAACCGAGGTTGTCCTCCATATCCTGAACTGGGACTTCAGTCGGGTCGCTGAGGAAGCCAGCTCGAATGGTCGGGTGCGATTCTTCATTCCAGCGCGACTGCTGGCTGGGATCGATCGGCCGCGTTTTGACCTGTTCGCTTCGGGTTCGGTCATCGAAGGCAACCCCACGGTGCGAAAAGCCGAGCACCGCCCCGGCTACATCATCGAAATTCCCCAACTCCCCGCCAGCGCGGTGCTTCGAGTTACCCGGTAGCCGTCGTACTTCCGGGGCCGCAGAGCAAGCCGACATTGCCCGGCTCAGCGGGGGCCACTCGCTCAGGGGCGGCCCCGACCACAACGAATGCACCCGAGGCGAGATCTTCGAGTCCGTGAGGTCGTCCTGTAGCGGCGCCAATCACACAGGACACCAACAAGCCCCCTGCTCTCAGGGGGCTTCTTCCGCTCCGGACATGAGACCCTGTGCCGTTCGCCCCCCTGTCCTCACCTGGCCGTAGTATGCGGAGAGGTAAGGAGAGGATATCTGATGCTTGCCGAGTACCCACCGAGGTCCGTGGTCCTGAGTTCCGCCCTACTGCTCACAATTGCGATCGTGATGCCCACTCCCACTGCCGCCGCCGATGCGGCCCAACCGATGTGCGATGGGAAACGCGCCACGATCGTAGGGACGATGGGTGACGACGTATTGCGTGGCACCAACGGTGATGATGTGATCGTGGGCCGCGGCGGCAACGACCGTCTGGTGGGTCGGGGTGGTAACGACACCCTCTGCGGCCATGGCGGAGACGACACCCTCGTTGGCGGGGCCGGTGATGATGTCATGATCGGGGGTCGCGGATCGGACCGGGTCGCCTACGGACCGGCGCCCGGCGAGGTCGAGGTGGACCTTGCCGCCGGTACTGCGGTGGGATGGGGATCGGATCGGCTGCGATCCGTCGAGAATGCTCGAGGGTCCCCTTTCTCGGACCTGCTAGTTGGCGACGAGGGACCCAACGTGTTGCAGGGCGGCGACGGAGACGACGAGATGCGTGGCGGTGGGGGTCCCGACGTGCTCCGGGGAGGCTCCGGCAACGACGAGCTGTGGGGTCAAGCAGGCAACGACCACATCATCGGGCACGCCGGAACTGACGACCTGGACGGAGGTTGGGGCAACGACGAACTCGAAGGTAAGTCGGGCAGCGACGCCTTCTATCCTGGGCCCGGCGACGATGTGGTGCGCGGCGGCTCTGGCCTGAACGTCCTCACATTCGCCGAATTGGCCCATGGGGTCCGGGTCGACCTCGCTTCCGGCGTGGTCGATGCTCAAGGCCGGGACTCCGTCGACCGTATCCACTTCGTCTGGGGAACCGATCACGCCGACGTCATACGCGCGGGAACCGCCCCGCTTGACGCAAGAGGACTGGGCGGTGACGACTTGCTCGTCGGCGGCCCGCAAGACGACCTCCTCTACGGCGGCCCAGGAACTGATGTGATCGACGGTGGCGGCGGTGACGACTACCTGGTCGCCTCGAGCGGCGGCGACACGCTCCGCGGCGGACCAGGCGACGACGGGATCGAATCCGGCCGAGACGACGACATCGTCGACGGTGGGCGCGGCAGAGACATGGTGAGCTACTGGTACTCCTTGGACCAAGGCGTGACCGTTGATCTGTCAACCGGCGTCGCAACCGGCCACGGCCGAGACGAGCTGACCAACATCACCCATGTCCAGGGCAGCCGCTTTGCGGATGTGATCATCGGAGATGCGGCCGACAACTACCTGAGAGGACTAGCCGGCGACGATGTGCTCCGCGGCCGGAACGGCGACGACACCCTGGTCGGCGAAGGCGGAGATGATCGGCTGAACGGTGGAGCAGGCACCGATTCGCTCGACGGTGGCGAGGATGACGATAGATGCACTCGCGGCGAAAGCTACAAGTCGTGTGAAGTGATTCTGTAGACCGGCGTCAGCGCAACTACGAGGGTCCCAGCTTTTCAGGTCTGGTGAGGACCCGTAGCAACACCTGTTCCGCCTCGTCACCGGTCGGACATGGCTTACCGGTATCGAAGCAGATGACGACATCGTCCGGGAAGTCCGAGATGCCCAGCGCTTCGTAGCGACGCCGGGCTTCCTCGGCACACCTCGGACAGATCGTATGAACGAAGAAGACAACCGGCGAATGGGTGGTATCTGCGCCGCACAATGCAACGTCCCACGAACCCCGGCAGCACACAATATGTTCAAATGGATCGCCGCGGTCGACGCTCACATCAACCTCAGGCTGGGCTGTCGTCACCGACCTGCCAACGGCTTCCATGAGCCGAGCGTACATGACCGCACCCACGTCTCACAGCGTTGGGCCGACACCCTCGAATCGGTCAACATCGAAACCACGTCCCGGTCCCGCCGCGCCAACCCCAAATCAACGGCAAAAGCTGAGCGATGCGGAGTTGAGCCTGCAATTGGGTGGGAACCCTGGGCCCGACCTCGCTGGTCCCCTACACCGTGCTCGTTGGTCCGCTAGCTTGGCGGGTCGTAGACCTACGGCGACTTGACCGTCACGAGCAAGGAGTCCAGCCACGATGGAAGACGCGCACAAGCTATCGGTCTTCGTCTCATACGCGTCGGAGGATCGTCTGCACGCAATAAACGTCGCTTCAGTCCTTCGAGCTGCGGGCTTCAATCCATGGTTCGACAAGGACAAGCTGCTGCCGGGTGTCGACTGGAAAGCGGCAATCGAAAAGGCTGTAGAGAAAGCAGACGCCATCGTCATCTGTGTCAGCAGGGACTCGATCACGAAGAAGGGCTACCTGCAAGAGGAGATCGCGAAGGCCCTTGCTGTTGCGAAAGAACAACCTCCCGGCAGCGTCTACCTCATCCCGGCTCGTCTTGAGCCATGTGATCTTCCCGACGAAATGGAAGGGGTCCAATGGGTGGACCTGTTCGAACCAGAAGGCATGCCGCGACTGGTCGAGGGTTTGAGGGCGAAGGCCGAGGCGATCAAGGTAGAGGTAGTTCCGGAGCCAAGCGATGATCCCCTGGTCGGTCAGTACCTGGCGACCGGCAACAACAGCAACGGCACCATGTATGAGGGGCAAGTGATCATCTCCCCCCACGACGACGACTATCTGGTCACCTGGTATGTGGCTGGCGAGCGCTTTGTGGCACACGGTATGAAGCGCTCGATGCTCACGGTCGAAGGGGACTTCAATTTCACCTATCTCATCGATGGCGCGGGACAGCTCGAAGGCGAATGGGACGAAGGAGCGATCGAGCGCCTAGGGAAGCTACGCCTGGACGACTGATCGTCGCAAGGTCCCGAAGGCGACTCTGCGAGATACCACCGGCCGAGCACGTTGCGGGGACGGTCGAGACAGCCGGCGACGGATGGTGAGATTCCGTCGGGTAGATGTGACCGCCCCTTGAGACCAATGGCGGGCTGATTGGGCAAAGGAACGGGTGGGCGCGGAGAGGAAGCGCACGATTCTGTCCCCGTCGCCGGGCGTGGGCACTCAGCCCGGTGATGATTGCACGTACGCTCCGTTCCGCGAGCGCGGCCTCCGCCGGCGGAGCTATCGGGTGGTTGTACCGCCGGCGTCGACGGCGGTAACCAGTCCGCGCTGCCAGGCTGTGGGTTGCTCGTCTGCGTCGTAGTTGTTGATGTAGCCCACGATCGCGGGATCCGAGAGGCTGCGTTTGCCCAGCTTGACGCGGTTGCCGGAGTTGCCCTCGACGGTGTTGATCGCGACGGCCTTCCCGCCCGTGACCTCGACTCGAAGGACGTAACCGATGTGCCCGGTCCCTGTGAAGTCGAACCGGCCCGTTTCGGCTTCCGAGGTGGCCATTATGAAGGCGTCGCCGGGGATCGGGATGTAGCTGCCCTTCTGTTTGGCCATGCCGAGCTCTCGGGCTTTGGCGAACGCGGACGAGACCCGGCCGTACCGCGCACCGAGCGAGTATCTGGGAAAGGTATTCCGGTTGACCCAGGACCAGAAGTAGCAGCACCAATAGGCGCCGTTGCCTCCCGGCAAGTACTTGGTGACCCCATCGCCGGTGTTGGACCCATTCGGGTCCTCCTTCACTCCGGCTTTGTGCTCGTCAAGCGCGATCATGAGGGCTTCCCGTCGCTTCGGCGTGAGCCCGGCTGGGATCTCCCGAGGGAGACTCGATTCCTGCGGCTTGCCCACCGGGTTCCGCAACGCCCACCAGGTGTCGGGGCTCACAATCCCGTCCGAGTCCAGGAACTCGCCGTTAGGTCCAAGGTGGGTGTGCTGGAAATATCGGACCGCTTCCCGAGTGAGTTTGAGGAAGTTTCCACGCACCGATCCCGTGAAGAACCCTTGGTCCTTGAGAAGCTGTTGAACTACCTTCACCCACGCGCCCTTGTCACCGTATTTGAGGGTCGGTTCTCGAGCGACGGAGATGACCGGGTTGCGAAGCGCCCACCAGGTCGCCGCATCCGCCACCCCCGACGTGAGCGGGCCACCGTCGGGGCCTTGATGACCAACCTGGAACTCGTCGAGTGCGCTTTGGGTCAGGGTCTTGAAGTTGCCCCTCACCGACCCCGTAAAGGTACCCGCTGCCTCGAGGAGCCGTTGCAGGACCTTGACGTCGTCCCCAGAGTCACCGAACTTCAACATCGGGTCAGTGATCGACTCTTCGAGATGACGCAGTGCCCACCATGTTGACTGGGTGACCTTGCCGCTGGCCCGCAGCGGCTTGCCATTCTTGTTCTGGTGGGTGCGCTGGAACGCGATCACGGCGTCCTCGGTCAGGGTTCTGAAGTTCCCGCCGATTGAGCCCTTGAACATGCCCAGACTTCGCAGTATGCGCTGCACCGTCTTGACGTCCTCGCCCGAGTCGCCGACCTTCAACGTCGGCGGCCGAACCTTCTTCGCCGTTCCCCCGCCAGGTTCGCCGTTGCCCCGGCCCGCGCTCGAGGCGTAGCCCTCCCGAGGGAACGGGATCGACGGGTCACCGAACTGCGGCGCACCAAAATCGGCGGGAGGTTTCGTATGTGACGGAGTCCACTGGCCCCAACCCCCCCACACCGGATCCCGACCCGACTGGTCCAACAACCACGCCGCCGCAGCAATGTTCGCCTCCGGGTCGAAGCTGTCCCCCACCACGGTGATCCCAACATCGCCGTAGAAGGCGGTCACCCTGGCAATCCGGTCCGCCCACAACCGCTCCAGATGCTGGAACAAGCCGCGTGCCGAGCTATTCGGATTCTCCGCCTTCGGGTCCCCGCCCGACTCCCAGTCGATCATCCGCAGCGCATACTCCCAATGCTCGGGTCGGAAGTAGAACTCCACAAGCTGCCGCCATTGCTCCACCCTCATTTGTTGGTCAGCCATCGCGTTTCCCTCCCATCTCGCCTCACAACAGCTCCCGACCCCAGGGGTCGACATCATCCCACGCTACTCCCCACAGGTCGAGGCCGTGCAGAGTTCCCAGTACGGGCCCGTGGACGAGAAATGCTCGCCGCCCGGCCGCCTCATCCGACCCATGTGGCTCTTCATCATGCCGCCGACTCATCATGCCGCCGACCTCGGGCCAATCGGCGCTGACCCGTGATGGCGAGGCTTCGCTAGACAACAGATTTCGCGACCTCTCGCACAGAAGCCATTCGCCGTGTATACCTGTGGGGAGACGAACGCCGGGAAACCGGGTAGTCCGTGCGCGCGCAGTTCCCGCAGTACGACCGGAGGTGGTGCCGATCTTGTCTCGAGCAGTTTCGATGCGGCTGTTGGGGAGTTTTGTGGTAGCGGACAGTAATGCCGTTGTGGCGTTGCCGACCGATGCGCAGCGGGTACTTGCCCTCCTTGCCCTCCAAGGCCCCACCATGCCGCGCGAGGCGGTCGCCGGCACACTATGGCTCGAGCCCAGCCAAGACCGCGCAACGGCAGTCTCCGCTCCGCCCTGTGGCGACTGCGGCGCCACAGCGACCACCTGATCGACGCAGACACGACCCCCCAATCGAACGGAGATACGCATGCCCGACCTCGATGCCGCCGACGCCAAGCTCCATTGGGACCTAAGTCGATATGCCTACCGGGATCAGCCGGATGCGCAGCAGGCAGTCGAGAACAGAGGCCTGACTTGGGGCCGGTTCTTCAACAGCGGCGGCTCCACCCAAGGCTTCACTTGCAGCGACGGGTCTCGCACGATCCTTGCCTTCCGGGGAAGCGAGGAAGACCCGATCGACTGGATCAAGAACGCACAGTTCGGGCCAACGCCGGGCGAGTTGGGTGGACACGTCCACTCCGGGCACCATGGCGCACTATCAGAGGTGTGGGACGACGTCCAGCGCGACGTCCAGAGCGCCGGCCTGCCGGTATCGACCACCGGGCATAGCCTGGGGGCGGCACTGGCGGCACTGGCGGCCGCGAGGCTGTCCGAAGCCAACGTCACCGTGGACGCCGTCTACACCTACGGGCAGCCTCGCACCGGCAAGAGCGACTTCCAGAGGGCGTACGACGATCGCCTCGGAGACAAGACGTTCCGGTTCGTCAACCACATCGACCTCGTCACCCGCGTGCCGCTCCTCTTCCAGGGCTACCGGCATGTCGGCCGTCGCATGTACTTCAACGAGCAGGGAGCATTCACCCCTGATGCCGGCACCTGGGCCGTCGCCCGCGACGACCTCACGTACCGGCTCGGCAATTTCGGGAAGATCCAGGCGATCGGCATCGACCCGCACCTCAAGCCCGCATACTCGGCGACAATAGGAAGCCTGTAGGCAGTCACTCCAGCGACCGGCTTGGACGACACGTACTTGTGCGTTGTGCTTCGCGCCAAACCGCCGCCACTCCGCTCGCCAATCGACCTAGCTGAGAACGACGCCACCGAGCTTGGCGCAGGCACCAACCGACATCTTGTTGGTTGGTGGCGTAGATTCATCCTTGGAGTGAGCTGACGAGGGATTCGGGGTGATCGAGATGTTCGGGTCGGTGGTTATTGATGTGGTCATCGCTCTGGCGTTGGTCTTCACGCTGTTCAGCCTGATCACGTCGGGGCTCCGGGAAGTTGTGGCATGGGTGTTCAGGACACGCTCCAAGGAACTGTGGCATACGATACGGGGGCTTCTGGAGGACCCGATCACCAATGCATTTCGGCCTCTGCGAACCGCCGTCCTAGCCCAGCCAGGAAACGCGACTACAAGCGGCATGTCGACCATCGACGTAGCGGAGCAGGATTTGCGCGACGAGCGCGACCGAGTCACGACGGCGGACCAATGGACGGCTGTCGTTGATCGCGTTACGACTGGGCTCGCCGATCAACTCGAGGGCCTCGACCAGGCAGCGGCCTCCATCACATCGGTCAATGAGGGACTGAAGAAGGCCTACTCCAAGCACGACACCAATCCTCTGAAACAGGCATGGCTTGCTATCAGGAGAGGAGGCTCCGTCAGGCCGCGGGTGCCGGCAGTACCCAATCTCACCAATGTTGCCTCCTTGGCTGAATCGGTGCGGAGCGGGGTGAGATCATTCACTGACGCCGTATATGACCACCCCGTGGTGCGCCAGATCGACCGGACCGGGCGCGGTCGCCGGAGCCGGCTCACCAGCCTCGACGCCGGCGACCTCTCGGAGGCCGCGATCAGCCTGATACAGAACTCCGGTGTCGAGGCACTGATCGAAGGCCAGAGGCGTGCCTTGGCCGCGGCTCTTTCGGAGGTGCCGGAAGCGCCCGTCGAGACATCCAACGCTACGATCGCCGCGCTCAGTAGCCGGGTCGCGTCGGGCACCAGCAGCAGACGGGACATCGACGCGGTGTTCAGCCGGCTTCGAGCCGAGTTGGGCGGAGCAGCCGCTCGGGTAGAGACCCAGGTCAGCGAACTCCGCGCTCGGCTATTGCACGTGCTTGACGACCAAGACCCGCTGGACCTGATCGAAACCGGCCTCGACGCGCTCGAGAACATTGGTCCGGTGAGGGAAACTGTCGCCAGCGTTGCAGTCGCGGTTCGTCACGCAGAAACGGAGGCACGGGACCAGGTGAGGGACGTCGCGGCAGGTATCGGTGCCTGGTATGACGAACAGATGGAAGCGGCGAGCGGTTGGTACCGAAAGCGCAGCCGAGTGGTTGGGTTCCTGCTGGCGCTCGTGGTGGTTATCGGCTTCAACGTCGATGCGATCAACATACCGCGCGAGCTCTGGCACAACGAAACAGCCAGAGAGGCCGTGGTGGCGCTTGCCGACTCATCCGGACTCGGGACGGCTGGATGCACCACCGAGGAAGGAGAAGTGGACCCTGCGTGCGTCGAGGCAAACGTCGAACGCCTGATTGACACCGGGCTTCCTCTGGGATGGGTGGGTTCCGGCACCTGCGGCGGCGAGTGCTCCTGGTTCGGTGAGAGGCTGGCCCATTCGGCGGGGGCGAGCGACGGGTTCTGGGACGGGGTCCTCTGGCTTCTCGGCTGGGCATTGGCCGCGGCTGCGTTGACGATGGGAGCTTCGTTCTGGTTCGACATATTTCGACGGATCACCGGTATCAAGAGCACGCTGAAAGGCACGACGACGGCCGACTCGACGTGAGGACGGACGGGACTTGCCTTCATGTAGTCAAGATCCGGTTCCTCGCGACGCGCGAGGACTGTCAACGGGGCCGCGGTCAGATTCTGAGCGCCGAGAATCTCAGTTGCTGCGCTGGCGACTTCGACGAGTCCTCTTCGCTCGGCACCAAAAGGCCGAGGGTTGCCTCGAAGTCGCTAGATGTATCGATCCCCGCGAACGTTCTCACCACCTGCGATCCTCACAGCCCTCGAGTACTTCACCACTCTTCGCGGTTCGACTCGACGCCGCCTCCTGTCACCCAATGCTCTTGATTCGGTCCCGAGTTGCAGAGCTCATTCTCGGCATAGGTTCCGTCGGCTCCGATAACAATCTGTAGATCGAAGAAGCCGTCCGCGTTGGCTGCGCTTCGGCAGGTCAGCGTAACTCGGGCGCCCGGCGGGAATCCGGACAAGGAGACCTTGTACCATCGATTCTGTCCGCTCGGCCCACCTTGCTCGAGCACGATCTCGGACAGTGCCAACTGCCTGATGTTGCAGTCTGGGACTAATTGCGCCCATTCGTTGCATGCCTCCGCAGCGGCAGCGTCGCTATCGAACGGCCCGGCGTAGACCACCAAGAAACCGTTGTTGAGCGACCCAAAGTCGTCGCTCCACAGCAATCTGGCGTCAATGCCGCTCTCCATGAGGCGATCGAGAACTAC
>CAYXMJ010000025.1:15437-23461 GCA_964465915.1 uncultured Acidimicrobiaceae bacterium | reverse complement strand
TGGCTTGAGCGGCGCGAACCGCGGCGAGGGTGTCATGAAGATGAACCGGGATGCGGACGGTCCGGGACTTGTCGGCGATCGCACGAGTGATCGCCTGCCGGATCCACCAGGTGGCATACGTCGAGAACTTGAAGCCCTTGCGCCAGTCGAACTTCTCCACGGCGCGGATCAGACCCAGGTTCCCTTCCTGAATCAGATCGAGGAAGTCGATCCCCGAAGTATTCGCGTAGCGCCGGGCGTTGGCGACAACGAGGCGCAGGTTGGCGGTGAGAAAGGCATCCTTGGCCTCGCGGCCGTGGCGGATCTTGCGGCGCAGGCCGATCTCTTCGGCCTTGCCGCTGAAGTCGCCCGCTTCCAGTTTGGCAAAGGCGTCTTGGCCACCCTCGATCTTCTGGGCGTAGTCGACTTCCTTTTCCGCCGTCAGCAACTCGTACTCGCCGATCGCCGTCAGGTACTGGCTGACCAAGTCGGTGGTGAGACGTCCCCGCTCGTCGGTGAGCTTGTTCCGCTCACGATCGCGCCGCGAACGCGTCAAGGTGTCGCGCGCAATGCGCTCCTTGGCCTCTTCGCGTTCACGCACCGCTCGTGTGAGCGTCTTGTCTCGCGTCCTACCACCGGTTGTCATTGAGAATTCCTCCAACGAGGTTGCAAAAGCCCTGCGTCCGCCTGATATCCCGCTTGGGTATGGGGGAAACCCATTGTGATGCCGTCACTTTGGCGGGGGTCGGTCCACTATCACACAAGGCCGCAGATTTGTGAACCCCCCAAATTCGGAGGTGCGGTCTGCGAAAAACCAATGCATGAGTTGGGATATACCCAGGGCACGTCCTTCGATTTCGAAGATCAGACGCACCGGAAGGCTCCCGTGGTTCCCGGTTTGCCCGGCGCGGTCGACCCGTCCCTCGACTCGGTCCCCCAAGGCGACGTTCATCGCCCAAGAGCCCTTCATCGTGTGCCAATCGGGTTTCTCCGGATCTGAGCGACACATCTGTCGCTGATGTCCGCAAAAAGCCTCTCAATTCAGTGGCGAGGGGTGGCCTACGCTTCTGGTTATGCCAAACCGTCTTGCTGCCGCCAGTTCTCCGTACCTTCTCCAACACCAGGACAACCCGGTGGACTGGTACGAATGGGGCGACGAAGCATTCGCCGCAGCGCGAGCAGACGACAAACCCATCGTGCTTTCGATCGGCTATTCGGCGTGCCACTGGTGCCACGTGATGGCGCATGAGTCATTCGAGGACGAGGCCACCGCGGCCTACATGAACGAGCACTTCATCAGCGTGAAAGTTGATCGGGAGGAACGCCCCGACGTCGACCGCATCTACATGGATGCCGTCCAGGCGATGTCGGGCCACGGCGGCTGGCCGATGACCGTCTTCCTCGATCCGCAGGGACGGCCCTTCTTCGCCGGAACCTACTTCCCGCCCGAGGACCGCGGCCACCATCCCTCTTTCGGGCGGGTGATGCGGTCGGTGCTCGAAGCATGGAACACAAAGCGCGCCGACCTCGACCAGCAAGCCGCCGAACTCACCGCAGCCATCCAACGCCAGCTCCCTGCGACGACCGACCTCCCCACCCCCGACGTCCTGACCCGAGCGGTGGCGACCATCCTCGGCGGCGTCGATCACGAGCACGCAGGCTTTGGCGGTGCACCCAAGTTCCCACAGCCGACCACACTCGAACTGCTGTTGCGGACGTTCGTGCTCGGGAGAGTCGACGGCCAGGAGGCCCAGGTGGCAGCTGCCATCACGCATGCGCTCGACCGCATGAGCCGCGGCGGGATCTACGACCAGATCGCCGGCGGGTTCGCTCGCTACGCCGTCGACCGCATCTGGCTGGTCCCCCACTTCGAGAAGATGCTGTACGACAACGCCCTGTTGGCCAGGCTCTACCTCAGGGCCTGGCAGACCTTCGGCGACGCCGAGCTACTCCGCACCGCCACCGAGACCCTCGAGTATCTCGCAAGGGATATGCGGCACCCCGAGGGTGGCTTCTACGCAGCTGAGGATGCCGACTCAGAAGGCGTCGAAGGCAAATACTACGTGTGGGCGTGGGACGACTTTGTCGCCGCTCTCGGCGATGACCTCTCAAGCGGCGCTGCCATCTACGGGGCGACCCCGGCGGGCAACTTCGAGGGCAACAACGTGCTTTTCCTCCCCCAGCGGCTCACCTCCACGGCCGCAGACCTCGGCATGACGGTCGAGGAATTTGCAGCCGCCAAGTCGCGGATCGATACCAAGCTGCTCCGGGCCAGGGTCCGGCGGGTCCGGCCCGGTCTCGACGACAAGATCGTCACGGCCTGGAACGGCATGACCCTGAGGGCTTTCGCCGAAGCGGGAGCGGTGCTCGACGATCCGGCCTATCTGGAGGTCGCGGTCGGGATCGCCGAATTTGCAGCCGCCCACCTCACCGACGATCAGGGCCGACTTGTTCGCTCGTGGCGTGATGGGAAGGCGTCGGTCGCCGGATTCTGCGACGACTACGCCGCGATGAGTGTCGGCCTCTTCACCCTCTATCAGGCGACCGGCAATGATCGTTGGTACCGGGAAGCCTCCCGCCTCACTCACGACATGATCAGGCTATTCGCCGATCCCGATGGCGACGGCTTCTACGCAACCGGTCGGGACGCGGCTCCGCTGATCGCTCGCCCCAAGAACTTCATGGACAACCCGACACCGGCCGACAACTCGCTGGCGGCCGAGGCGCTTGTGATGCTGTCGGCACTGAGCGGCGATAACAGCTTGCAGCCGCACATCGACGGGATCCTGCGCGGCGCAGGGCAGCTCCTCTCTCAGTACCCGAATGCGGCCGGACGCCTGCTCGGCGTGTACGCCGTCACGGTCGAAGGACCAAAGGAGGTCGCCGTCGTCGGCCCGGCCGACCTCAGGCACGATTTGGTTTCGGTGGTCTGGGAGAGCTTCCGTCCGGACTGTGTCCTTGCGATCGGCGACGGCAGGTCGAGTTCGGTGCCGCTCCTGGCCGACCGCACCGCCGACAATGGCGTTCGGGCGTATGTCTGCCGGGACTTCGAATGCCTCCTTCCGGTTGCGGACGGCCCGGCGTTGCGAGCCCAACTCGGTGGTCTCGAGACGGAATACCCAGCGTGACTGCCGGATATTCGTAAGCTGGTCCGCACATGATCGGCTCTCTGTGCGTCTTCTGCGGAACCGCGCGGCGCGACAGCGTCGCGCTCTGCCCGACGTGTGGCCGGCCGTGGATCGACCAGGTTCCCGCCGAGGCCGCAGTCTCTGCACCGCTGGTGCGCCGCGGCGATGCCACCGTCGCGACCGTGACTAAAGATGGAAAGACGGCCGAGGTGCCGCCACTACCGGCGCCGAGCCCGCCACCCAACCGCACCCCATGGTTCATCGCCGCGGCCGTCGTCATCGGCGCTATCGCCCTCTACGTGCTCTTCTTCGGCGTATGGATCTCCGGTGAATCGGAGGACGACCCGACCGCCGTCGTCTCGCTGCCGCCCACGTCCGTAACGCCAACAACTCCGCCGCCGACCACCGCCACGACGGCGGCACCCACCACTACCACAAGCAGCACCACGACAACGAGCACGACAACAACGCTGCCCTTGATCCCTGCCGCGGGGGCACGGATTCCTCTCGACGAACTCACCCTTGGCGCATTTGCCCTCGGTCCGTTCGATTTTGGCAACTCCGGAAACGAGGCGTTGGGACGCCTGGTGCAGACTTTTGGCCAGCCCGACGCCATCTTCGAACCGGAAGACGACTGGGGCGTGTGCTCCAACGACGAGGGCCGGGTCGTCCGGTTCGGCTGGCTCAACGCGATATTCGCCGACGACGTCCTAGTCGGCTATCGGCTCGCAGAACCCGAAGATGGAAGTCTGCATCCAACCGCTCGCCTGACGACGGTCTCGGGAGCTCGCATCGGTGACTCGCTCGAAAGGCTGCGTGACATCTACGTAGACTCCAACATCAATACCACCGAATTCGAGGAAAGCGACGGCTTTATCCTCGTCCGCTCGGGCGACGCCCGCACCCTGTTGTGGGGACCGCTGACGAGTACCGCCGACTCTGGCAGAATTCTGGGCATCCACAGCCCTCTGCCTTGCGGCGGCGGGCCATTCCTACCTTGAAACCACCCCGCGCGCCCACACTCCGCGGCGATTGCGCCCAGAGCGCATATCATGCGGGCGTCCGAAACCGCGCCCACCACCCAGCAGCCTGAGAGAAGCACATGTCTACGTCCGGTTCGATCGTCGCCCCGCGACCCAGTCGTTGGCGCCGGATCTTCAGCCCGGCCAACGTCGGTTCGGTCGCGATGGGCTTGGTCGTGTTCATCCTCGCCGTGGGGTGGTGGAACACGCACCTCGGAGCGTTCGCCGCAGCAGCCCTGTCGGCTGTGGTTACGGGCATCACCTGGTTGATCTGGTGGAGCTTCACCAAACCGACGGATCTCAGCGGTGTCATCTCGTCACCTCTTCTGGGCACTGTTCCGGTGGCCGCAACGCCCAGTCCGGCTCTGGCGAGTCCCAAGTCGGCTCCGGCCCGCGCCTACCTGGAGGCGGCCGCGAATCTCGGCGAGGACACCACCGGGCATATCCTCCTGGTCTCGAGCCCCGTCCCCGGCCAGGGCGCAAGCACGGTCGCACTCAACCTCGCCATCTCCGCCACCCGGTCAGGACGGAAGGTGGTGCTGATCGATGGTGATGTCGCCGCGGGAGGTCTCAGCCGGTTTGGCCACACCGACCCGACCCCCGGCTTGGTCGAACTCGCTTCCGGTGAAGCCACCCTGGCCCAGGCCTCCCGTCTCTGGACGGTAGACCCCGAAAGCCGCCTCCCGTTCATTCCGAGTGGAGCAACCGACCGCACCGACAAGGTGGCACTGCTGCGCAGCGCCCAACTCGCCCGAGCCATCGACGAACTGAGCGAGAGGGCCGACCTGCTTCTGATCGACACCGCACCGGTCAACTGGAACGGCGCTGCGGTCCCACTGGCTGCTCACGCCGACGGCACTGTGCTCGTCGTCTCCGACGGCGCCGAGACCGAGTCGATCACCACCACCCAGGAACGCCTCGAGGAAGTCGGTGCACCCGTCGTTGGTTACGTCATCAATCGCACCGGCGACTCGACGGACCGGCCCCTTGGCTCGCCCCTCAACCGGATGCTCAAGCGTTCCGTGGCCACGTTCCTCATCACGTTGGCCGTGTTTGCGTCTTGGAACGCCTTCCAGATCTGGAACTCGTGGCGCACCGTCGAACGGGATGAATTGAACGTCGCGGTGGCTGAGGACCTCCTTCCGCTGCCGGCCGGCGGGATCGTCAGCGAGGACATCGACGAGGAGTCGGCCAGTGTTGTCACCGCTCCCCCAACTCCGGAGGGCGAATTCACTTCGTTCCTGATCGTTGGCAGCGACAAAGGCGGGTCGCGAGCCGACGCGATCATCCTGACCATGATCCCAACCGGCAATGAGCCTCCGCTGATGGTCTCGCTTCCACGCGACCTGTACCTGCCAAATCGCTGCTTCCAGAACTACTCCCGCATCAACGCCAACCTCGCCGGATGTGGCGACGAGGTGAACGGGCCCACGCTGCTCGCCCTCGCCGTCGAGGACTTCACGGGTGTTCATGTCGACCACTTCGCACTGTTCGATTTTGATGGATTCGAGAGCATCATCGACGGGGTAGGGGGTGTGGAGATCTGCCTCACCTACGCGGTGCGGGACTCACGATCCGACCTAGATCTCCCCGCCGGGTGCACAGTTGCCACGGGCGAGCAGGCTCTGGCCTGGGTCCGCTCCCGCCACACCCAGGAGTTCGTGCAGGGGAGCTGGCGGACCATGCCCGGGGTGAGCGACCTCACCCGCAACCAACGCCAGCAGGATGTCATTCTGGCCATGGTCGCAAAGGCGCGGAGCTTCGCCTCACCGAATGACCTGACTGCCAAGGTCGCCAGCCTCACCGACTTCTTCACTTTCGACGATCAGTTGGGGCTTCCCGAAGCCATCTCCATCGCCTGGGGTCTGCGAGAAGTCAGCCTCGAACGCGTGTACCGCATCGAGATCCCCGTCAAGCACCACAGGACAAACGAGGGAGCAGCCGTACTGATTCCGACAGAGTCGTTCAATGTGCTGCTCGAAGCTGTCTATCCAAAGCTGAAGCCGACGTGATTCCGTCAGACCTGGATGGCGCCCAAAATCAAAACCCTCATAAGATGTGGTCGGCCACTGTCCGACCGCTCGCGAAAGGTGCAGAGTGACCGACCAGCACGATCCCAACGACCCGGCCGGTTTTGATCCGTACGGTGACCTTTCCGACCTCACCGCCGACGAATCCTTGCCGCCGATGGAGGACCCGACGCTGCCGCCGGCCACGCCGCCGCGCTCTCCGCTCCTGACCGGATTGATCGTCGCCCTGCTGCTCGCCGTGGTTTCGATTGCCTTCTTCCAACTTCTTGGCAACGACGACGAACCCGCCGCCTCGGCGACGAGCACCACAGCCGCAACAACGACTGGGGCGCCGGGCACAACGACGACCACAAACCCCGATGCGGGTACCTCGACCACCGCCGTCACCGCCGAACCGGCTTCGTTCGACCCGTACGTTGCGGTGGGAGAACCGGTACCGACCGAACAGTTGACCCTTGCCGTCGACGGCATTGGGCCGATCGAGTTCGGTTCACCGGCCGACGAAGCCGTCGGCCGCCTGATCGCAAGCCTCGGCGACCCGACCACCGATTCAGGGCCAGTCACTTCGACCGGCACGTATGGTGCATGCGACGGCGAGATGGAGCGGATCGTGCGCTGGGGCCCCCTGGTCGCCGTCGTCGTCATCGACCCCGACGGAACCGAGATCTTCGGCGGCTACCGGCTCGACCTCCAATACGGCGACATCCTGTCGTCCGCCGCCACTGATCTCGCCACGGTGAGCGGATTGAAGGCAGGCGACTCGGTATTGACGCTCGAGGACATCTACTCGAACTTCCGAATCGACTACGTGGTCGTGCCCGGTCTCGATACCACCTTCCAACTCTTCGGCTCATCCGGCGCCAACCTCCTCTGGGGTCCTGTTACCAGCGAAGCCGATGACGGCACCGTGCTCGGCATCTACGCTCCGGACGCCTGCGGCCGGTTCCAGTAGCGGCATTGTCTCGAGCGGCAGCGGCAGGTTCGGCCGGTGTCGATGGCGTCGATGCGGTTGGTTGGGCACGCCAAGCTAAGATCCTGGCGACGTCGAACACGGAGTGCACGTTGATCGTCACGCGAGCTAGAGCTGTCTTCTATGGGTCGCTCGCCGGCGCCTTGATGGCGCTTGCATTGGTGGCCATCCTCGGTGCCCGAGCCGCCATCGATGGCGCCGTGATCACCGATGGGCGAGCCGAGTTCATCGTCTCCGCGGGATCGCTTTTCCTCGCCGTCGCCGTCTTCGGAGCCATCGGCGGCATACTGATTGCCGGCACCGACTATCTCTTCTCCAACGAGGCGGAACCCGACAGCCCCCGCTTCCCGCTCGGTTACCTTCTCCCGGTTGCGGCCGTCACCGGCGCTCTCTTCAGCTACATCCCGATGCGGTTCGGCCTCGGCATCACCGGAGACCTCGTTGAAGGGACGATCACCGTTTCGGTCTACGCCATGGTGGTCATCGGCCTCATCACCGGAATCGTGGCAGGAGCGATCACCACTGCGATCGTCGACGCGTTGGCCCGCCCGGCGTTCCTCCGCCTCGAAGGCGAAGCCTGGCCGACCAGCGGAGGCGAGGTTGCGGTCCACATGCTCCGGGCCGTCGGTACGCCACTGGTCGCGCTCGTCTTTGGCGCTCTGTTCGCCGTCGGTCTGGCTCAAATCCTGCTCGAGGTCGAAGGTACTGGCGCCGTCATCGTGTTCTCGGTGGTAGCAGCCCTGATCCTCGGCGGCGCCGCCCTGATCGCCGCCGAACCCTGGAAGCGCAACGGCACATCGGCCTAGGCGGCCCCTTTTCCGCGCACCACAACGGGACCGCAACCGTGCCATCCCGCTCGCAGCGACCATGCGGACTGAAGCGGCCGTCGAGACCT
>CAYXMJ010000025.1:0-15337 GCA_964465915.1 uncultured Acidimicrobiaceae bacterium | reverse complement strand
CGGGCAGCGGACGTCGAGACCGAACCGGGCTCGACGGGCGCAGCGAAGAACCGTATCCGCGCTCGGTAACAAGAACCCAAACGTGGCACACCCCAACCGAACCAAACGAGACGCGAGGCAACCAACAAGCCAACGCCGGGTAGCGGGCGAGCCAAACCTAGCTCGGCGGGACGGTACGGACCTTGTGGTCCACGGCGCCGTACTTCTGTTCCTCGTTCCACCACGAGAAGAACACCCAGGCGATGAATCCCCAGATGATGAGGCCGCCGCCGATCTTCATGATGAGGCCGGCGATGACCTGGTCGCTCATTGCGGACAAGTCCCAGAGGCGGGGAAGCTGCTCGTAGATCGGGTATAGCGGCTTGGAACCGAGGGTCAAGAACGAGGCCGGGATGGTGGGAACCAGCGACTGGAGGAAGAGGTAGCCCATCTTCATGAATGGCGACAGCGCTGGGAGGTCGGGGATCGGATCCATGACCGGCCACCACATGAGGATTCCCGTGACCAACAGAGCAGCGTGAATGCCGAAGTGCGCCAACTCGGAGGTCACCATCAGTTCGACCACGCCGGGAACGTGCATCATCCCCAGCGTGGCGTTGAAGAGGAAGAGAGCGACCAGTGGCTTGGTCAGGATCCGCATGGCCGGCATGATCGGCTTGACGAGGAAGCGGATCAGCCACCACGGCGTGCCGGCGATGAGCAGCGGCGGAGCGATCAGCCCGTAGACCAGGTGCTCAAGCATGTGGAAGGTGAAGAGGCTGCCTTCGGCGATGTCGTGGATCGGCCAGGTGGACACCACCATGAGGCTGCCGAGGC
The DNA here is from genome assembly GCA_964465915.1 of uncultured Acidimicrobiaceae bacterium. Lineage (GTDB taxonomy): Bacteria > Actinomycetota > Acidimicrobiia > Spongiisociales > UBA5794 > CAVPHV01. Next base: position 14,521 of record CAYXMJ010000025.1, on the reverse strand, counting down.
CGAGGTAGAACAGGACTCGCTGGCCCCGGGTGACTGCCGGCTCACCCTGTGGGGCGTAGTGCGGAGCCAGGCGGCGCACGCCGTACTCGTAGCCAACCGCCAAGGCGACCATCACGCCGAGCACGTCAAGGTGCGGATTGAAGGCGAGGACCTCCGAGGTGGTCTGCGGCAGAGCGGCGGCAAGGAGCGCCGGCATCATCGACTCAGAGCGCCCGGAACGTGAGCAGAACCACGCCAAACAGGAGGATGGCGCCGATCAACCCGAGGTACCGCGGGCTGTCCCACTTGAGGTGCATAAAGAACCACACGACCACCAGGAACTTGAACGCTCCGAGCAACAACAACAGCGGGACCGTGATCGAGTCCAGCGCGTCGATGGAGGGAACGGCAATCTCCACCGCGGTGACGACGGCGAGGACGAGCGCGATGGTCCAGTAGAGCTTTGGAGTGCCTTCGACCTTATCTGCGGACATGACGTTCACACCTGCATCAGATAGACGACGGTGAAGATGACGATCCAGACGATGTCTACGAAGTGCCAGTACAGGCCGACCAGCTCGACGTTGAGCCCACGGTCGGGATAGAGCCGGCCTTGGCGTGACAGGATCACCATTGCCGTGAGCAGCAGCACACCGATGGCGACGTGGGCGCCGTGGAAGCCGGTCAGCATGTAGAACGCCGATCCAAACGGACTGGTCTGGGGCGTGAGCCCCTCGTGGTAGAACTCCGTGAACTCGAAGATCTGGCCGGCGAGGAACGTCGCGCCGAGCAGCGCCGTGGCCACGAGCCAGATTCGGGTCTGGCGCATGTCCTTGCGCTCGTAGGCGTTGAGCCCGAGCACCATGGTGAGCGAGCTCATCAGCAGCACAAACGAGCTGGCCGAGGTGAACGGGATGTTGAAGATCTCAGTGCCGGGCCCGCCATCTGTGGTGTTCCGATAGAGCAAGAACGTGGCGATCATCGAACCAAAGAAGATCGCCTCTGAGCCGAGGAACACCCACATCGCCGTCTTGCGGACGGGATAGATGTCGTGACCGGAGTCGTGCGCCTCAGCCGGCGTGGTGGTGTCTGCAGTCGACATCGTCAGTGTTCCTTCGTAACCGGCTCGAGGGACCAACCGAACAGGCCCCACAAGGTGATAGCCAGGCCCACTCCGACGGAGATCCAACCCCACGGAAGGTAGACCATCCCGAAGCCGGCGACCACGATCCCGAACGAGGACAATGCCGGGTAGAACGAAGCCGTCGGCATGTGGATGTCGGGTTCGCCGTCATCGTCACCTCCGGTCTCCTTGTCCACCGCCAGCGCCCCGCCCTTGACCGGCTGAATGGGCACCATTCGACCCTCGTCATCCTCGGCGTATTTCTGATGCCAGAAGTCGTCGAGCGCATGCACTGTGGGTTCCTCAGCGAAGTTGTACACCGGCGGAGGCGAGGGAATAGTCCACTCGAGCGTGCGGCCGTCCCATGGGTCCGGTCCGGAGATGGCGCCGTTGCGCTTCGAGACGATCAGGTTGTAGATGAACACCAGGAACGAAACGCCGATCACGAGTGCCCCGAGCGTGGCGAGCAGGTTCCAGAAGTCCCAGCCGAGCCCCGAGCCGTACTGGTAAGTGCGGCGCGGCATGCCGTTGAGCCCCAGGATGTGCATAGGCGCAAACGTCATGTTGAATCCGATCAGCATCAGCCAGAAGTGGATCTTGCCGAGGCCCTCGTCCAGCAGCCGGCCGGTCCACTTGGGGAACCAGTAGTAGACGCCGGCCACGTAGCCGAAAATCGCGCCGCCAAAGAGCACGTAGTGGAAGTGGGCAACGACGTAGTAGCTGTCGTGCTGCTGGGTATCGGACGGAACGATGGCGTGGGTGACCCCGGAGAGCCCACCGATGACAAACATCGCGATGAACCCGATCGCAAACAGCATGGGTGTCTGTAACCGGAGTCGACCACCCCACATGGTCCCTATCCAGTTGAAGATCTTCACGCCGGTGGGGACCGCGATGATCATCGTGGCGATGCCAAATCCGGCCTCGGCGATGGGTCCCATGCCCGAGGTGAACATGTGGTGCGCCCAAACGCCGAAGCCGATGAAGCCGATGGCGGCGCCTGAGAACACTACGAACGGGTAGCCGAACAGCGGCTTGCGGGAGAACACCGGCAGAATCTCCGACACTATGCCCATGGCAGGCAGGATGAGGACGTAGACCTCGGGGTGCCCGAATATCCAGAACAGGTGCTGCCACAGCAGCGGATCACCGCCTGCGGCTGAGACGTAGAAGAGGAATCCTGCGTTGCGATCGAGTAGCAACTGGAAGAGGCCGACGCTGACCGAGGGCAGCGAGAAGATGAGCAGGAACGCCACCACCAGCGACATCCACACAAAAACCGGCATCCGCAGCATCGTCATGCCGCGGGTTCGCATCGTCAGGACGGTGGCGATGAAGTTGGCGGAAGCCGCGATCGAAGAAATGCCGAGCAAGTTGAGACCAATCGCCCAGTAGTCCATCCGGACCACCTCGGGGAGTTGCTCGGACAGCGGGGCATACCCGACCCAGGCACCATCTGGAGCGCCGCCGACGAAGAACGAGCTGTAGATCATGAGCCCGGAGAACAAGAACAGCCAGTAGCTGAAGGCGTTCAGGCGTGGGAAGGCGACATCGCGGGCGCCGATCATGATCGGCAGGAAGTAGTTGGTGAAGGCGGCAGCCACGGGCATCACGACCAAGAACACCATGGTCAGGCCGTGCATCGTGAAGAGCTGATTGTAGGCGTCGGCGGTGAGCACCTCGCCGTTCGGTCCGGCCAACTGGAGGCGTATCAGCAGCGCCTCGACCCCGGCGACCAGGAAGAACACCAGCGCGGTGACGGCGTAGAGCATGCCGATCCGTTTGTGGTCGACGGTGGTGATCCATGCCCACACGCCGCGGTCTCCGGGCATCCGCGAGCCGACGTCCCGATCGGTCGTCACCGCCATGCCGATTCACCTCCCCGCGCTACGTCGCTACTCATTCCGTCACTCCCAGACTTTCAGGAGGGCGATCAACCCTGCGATCTCTTCGTCGTCCAGGCCGAAGTCGGGCATACCGAAGATCTCACCGGCGGCAATGTCGTTGCGTTCGGGATCCATCGGCTTGAGCGCCGGCGGGTCGTCCAGCCACGCGGCGAGGTGCTCGACCGTGTTCGCGTATGTGGCTGCCGCAAGGGTCGTACGACCACCGAAGTGGGTGAGGTTCGGCGCCAGCGACGAAACGAAGGTCACACCATCGGCAACGATCGTGACCTCGGGGCCGAGCGTTTCGACTCCGCCTTCAGCGGCGACCGTCGCCCGGTGACAGGCCGTGCACACCGTGTTGAACGTCTCCCAACCGGCTGCCGCCGGACCTTCAGTGGGGATCGAAGATGCCGCGGCTTCGGCGGCAACCCAATCTGCGAAGCCTGCCTCACTGTGTACGAACACACGCATCCTCATGTCGGCATGCGAAAGGCCGCAGAACTCGGCACACTGACCAAAGATGGGCTGGCCGGGCGGCGTGACGTTGGATGGCTCGAAGCTCAAGTCCGTGATGCGGCCCGGAACAACATCACGCTTCCCCATCAGCGGCGGTATCCAGAAGCTGTGGATGACGTCGGCAGATGTCATCACGAAGTTGGCCTCTCTGCCGACAGGGAGATGCAACTCGTTGGCCGTCACCAGCGTTTCGCCGGCGGCATTGGTGTAGTCGACGTACTCAAACTCCCACCACCACTGGTGGCCGGTGACCCTGACATTGACGACGTCGTCGCCCGTGGGAACCTCCCGCATATCGAACACGCCACGAACTGTCGGCACGGCGATCACGGCCAGGATCACGGCGGGAATGATGGTCCAGGTGATCTCGAGCGCGGTGTTGCCGTGGAGCTGAACCGGCTGGCGGTCGTCACCGGGACGTTCCCTGAAACGAAAGATGGCGTAGAGCAACGCGCCCATTACCAGCACGAAAATGACGACGGCGATGTAGTAGACCAGCAGCCACAGGTTGTTGATGCTCTCAGCCTGTGGGCTCTGCGGCTCGATGGCAGACTGCGGGCCGGACCCGGCGCATGCGCTCAGACCCACGGCAAATATCGCCAGCGCAACGGGTATATATCGCCAGGGGCGGGGGCGGCGTGCTCCGTTCGATGCTCGAGTGCTCACGTTGGGTGGCGTCTCCACTCAAGGATGGCGGTCGGGTTGCGGGCACCTTAACCACACAGAACGGGGTTACGAAATCATTTTGCCCTGGCAGAGGCCCTATTCAGAGGTAGGGACGAAGCTCGTCGGCATTCATGACACCTTCGAAGCGCGCAACGACGACGCCGGCCTCATCCATGACGAACACCCAAGGCTCCGAAACAAGGTCGTAGGCAAGCACCGCAGGCGCAATGTGGTCGGCGTCCGGCTGGAATCCGGCATCGATGAGGCCGGTGTAGACCTCGATGTGGACAAAGTCCACATCCGGATATTCAGGCAGGATCGACTTGACCCCCTCGAGCAACGGTCCACACGCCGCCGTTTGACAGTAGGCCGGGGTCGAAAAGACGACGACGGTCCTGCGGCCGTTACTGAGCGCTTCATCGAGCGACAGTCGATAGAGGTCCTCGTTGGGATCGTTGTCGCTGGTCAGTCCGACGAGTGGGAGGTCGTCGAGGGTCGGCGTCGCCAACTGGGGAGCGACCTCACCAACCCGCACCGCGCACTGTGGTAGACCTTGGGCCGCGGCATCCTCGGCCCGACAAGCCGGGTCGAGCACCGAAAACGGCACCGGTTCCAGCGGATCGCCCTCGGCCGGAATCACGGTGACTTGCCAGCTACCGGGGTGGTCGAACTCGACGGCGCCGCGATAGACACCGCTGCCACCGGGGACCACCCAGGTGAAGATGCCCTCGACGGTCTGCACCGGACCGGGCTCGTCGAAGGTTGTGACCTCGAGCATCACCCGTTGGTTTGGCGAGCCCAGCCTGGTGCCATCGGGTTGAGCAATGGCGACGAGCAGGCGTTCCTTGCCGACGGAGATATCGGCGTTGGCGCGGACCGCAAAAGCGTCGGCGGGAAACGGCCCGGTGGGCCCGCCGGTGGCGACCGTCGAAGTGGTGACTGCGTCATCGCCGCAAGCCGCCAAGGTAGCGCCACAAACGAGGAGGACGAGTAGAGCGCGTTTCATCGCCGCGAAGTTAGCCGCCTCACGGGCCTGGTTGGCTGTTGAGAGTATGGTCGGGTCGATCCAATCGCTCCCCATCCAGGCCTCGTCGTGCCCATCTCCACCGCCGAACTGATCATCGCGCTTGTCGTCACCTTTGGCGCCGCCGCCGTCCAGGGCACGATCGGCATTGGATTTGCCGTGGTCTCAGTCCCGATCCTGCGCGCGGTCAGCCCACTGCTCGCACCGGTGCCTCAGCTGTTGGTGACCATCCCGCTCACCGTGTCGATGTTCTGGCGGGAGCGCCACGACGTCGACCTCAAGGGCACGGGGTGGATCATCGCGGGAAGGATCCCCGGCCTCCTGATCGGCATCGCTCTGCTCAAGACAGCCCAGAGTTCGGGCTTGGAGACTCAACTCGACGTCTTGATCGCATTGCTCGTACTGGTGGCCGTAGCGCTGATCGCGTCGAACCTGACGCTGAGTCAAACCCCTGTCGTCAAGTTCGGCGCGGGAACCGCTTCGGGGATCATGGCCCTGGTGGCCTCGATCGGCGGGCCACCGATCGCGCTGCTGTACCGGGACGAGAGGGGCCCGACGATTCGTTCGACCTTGGCCGCCGTGTTCACGGTTGGGGTGCTACTCACCCTGATCGGGCGAATTCTGAGCAACGAGATCGCCGGAACCGATGTCCAAGTTGCGCTGATGATCTTCCCCGCCGCGGTGCTCGGATTCCTGGCGTCGCATCGGCTCCGCCGTCATGCCGAGGGCGACCGCATCCGGATAGCGATCCTGGTGATCTCGACCGTCGCCGCCGGGGCACTGATCCTCAGATCAGTCTTCTGAGCCGCCCAAGTGCGTCGATCTCCCCGTCGTCAACTTCGGTCGGTTCGATCGAATCGAGGACCTCGCCGAGCGCGTCGAATAGTTCACCCGCGGCCCAGACCGCCACCAACAGCAACACCACCGCGACCACAATGGTCAGTAGAGCCCGGAGCCAGTACAGCCAGCGATTGCTCGGATCAAAGAACGCTCGCAACGGATTGCGGGAGCGCTGTTCCTTCGGCTCGGAGACCTTGACGACCGAGCGAGTTTGGGTCGCAACTCCGGTGGCCGCCGCGACGACGGGGACCACCACAGCCTCCGTCGGTTCGTCGATCAGTCCAGGATCGACCTCGAACGGAGTGACTGCGGCGATACCCTCGAGGGTGTCGTGGGATTGGTCGTCGTCGGCGGCGCCATCAGCCTGATCCGACGCGATCTCTTCGTCATCTAGCGGGAGGCCATCGGTCACCAACGGGACGAGCGGCAGTTCGGTGTCGGCGTCATCGGACCCGTCGGGCTCCGCAGCGTCGGGTTCGGCGGCGACGTCCTCAGACTCGCCGGCCGCTTCCCCCTCATCTAGCGCTTCGTCGCCATGGACCGGCTCGACGTCATCGGCTGCCACGGCAACTGCGGCAAGACCCCCGGCGACGGCTCTAGCTCCTTCCTGGTCTTGCTCGGGGTCCTCGTCATCATCAACATCCGCTACGTCGTCTTCCGGTCTCTGCGGCGTGTCGGCCTCTGGCCCAGCCGCCTCTTCATCGGACTCTTCGTCCGTGTCGGCGGGAGCGACAACCTCGGCTTCGTCGGCACCGTCGACACCGCCCTCATCGGCGGTGGATGGCTCCTCTTCGGGCTCCACTGAGAAGTCGTCTTGGGCGTCTTCCGCCTTTGAATTCAGCGAAGGAACCAGCTTCTCGAGTTCCCCGGGATCGATATCGAGTACGGACTCGAGAGCAGCCCGGCTCTCCTCATTGGGCACGGCTTCACCGCGCTCCCAGGTACGGACGGTGGCCGCGGTACGGCCTACCTTCGTCGCCAACTGGCCGAGGGAATAGCCGAGAGCGAGCCTGCTCTCGCGGATGAGATCGCCCAAAGCAGGCGTTGCGGTCATGGAGTGGCTTTCATCGAGTAGGCGGCAGGATATCCCCTCCCCCGCCGAATCCAACGATGGCGACGCCCGGCGAGTTCCGACGGCCGGCATTTCCGAGGCAACGGCCTCGTTGCCCGCCTGACATAATTGAGGGAACGGGAGGGAGTACCCATGGCCGCCGACAATGATGCAACGCCCGATGCCGCCACACTCATGGGGAAGTCGTTTGCCGCCATCAACGCCAGAGACCTCGAAACGTTGAGCACGTATTGGCATGACGATATCGTCGGGGATTTCGTTGTTCTCGGACCCATCGAAGGCAAGGAAGCCGTCGCAGCCTTCTTTACCGAGATGTTCACTGCCGTGCCAGACCTGGAGTTCACCACTGAGCGGATCCTGCCCATCGATGCGACCACGGCGGTCGGAGAGTGGAGGCTGACCGGAACGCTGAGCGGCGGCCCCTTTCAGGGTGTCGAGCCCAACGGGAGCAGAGTGTTGCTGCGGGGGATCGACGTCATGAAGTTCGAGGACGGGCTGCTCCTCCACAACACGATCTACTACGACGGTCTCGCCTTCGCGCGGCAGATCGGCATGCTGCCGGCCGCCGGTTCGAAGACTGACCGCGCCATGAGGGCTTCGTTCAACGCCATGACGAAGGTGAGAAGCCGACTCCGCCGTTGAGGCCTCTGCTCAGGAGCATGGCAAAAGCGGACCAAGTAGCCTGGCCGCTCCCGTGACCGGGTCGCAGTGTTCGAGAGGAGACCAGCATGGCCGACGAGAATCTTGTCCTGTATGTGGCGTCGTACCCGACGACGCAAGCCGCGGAGGCAGACTACGCCGACATGAAAGCCGCCGAACAGGCCGAAACCGTGACGATCGCTGGGGCCGCGGTTCTGAAGATGGCGGTGGATGGCAAGGTCTCTGTCGATGAGTCCGGTCTCGGAGGTGTCGCCACCGGCACCAAGGTGGGCGCCGGTGCGGGCCTCGCCCTCGGCCTGTTCGCCCCTCCCCTGCTGATCGCAACGGCCATCGGCGCCGGGATCGGCGCTCTCGCCGGCGAACTCACCAAGAAGCACAAGGAGAAGGAACTCGGCCTCGTGCTCGAGGAGTACCTCAAGCCGGGCACGTCGGCGGTCATCGCCGTGTTCGACGACCAGTACACCGACGCAGTGGCCAAGACACTGGCAAGCAGCGACAAAGCAACAAAACGCCCGGTCAGTTCGGACGACGTCGACAAACTCAAGACGGCGCTCAAGTGGGGCCGGGGCGACGCCGCCAACGTCGACGGAGCCGGCTTCCGTAGCTGACGACCGGGCGACCCACGCAGCGATCCCGTCCAGGTATTGGATTGGTCGGACCAGGTGCCTAGCCTCGTAGCGACCACATCCCCTCCAAAAGGAGCTACACATGGGACTTTTTGACAAGGCCAAGGACATGATGGGCGAGGGCAAGGACTCCATGGATGTCGACAGCCTGAAAGACACTGCCGGCAAGGCCAAGGATTCTACCGACGGTCTCGTCGAGCAGCACAGCGACAAGATCCCCGACTCAGTCGAGGGTACCTACAACAAGGCCAGCGACGCCGCTGAGAAGGTCATCCCGGGCGAAGACGCCAAGGGCGAGTGACGGAACTCACCTCGCAACCGAAATGACGAGCGGCCGTCCCCAACGGGGGCGGCCGCTTCGCGTCGAAGTGGGAATGCGTTGGCCTCAGTGATGGTGCTCGTCGGCGTCGGCGTCGGCCTTGGTCTCATGCACGGTTCCATCGGGGTGTTCTGGCGGGGAGTAGATCGAGTACAGCTTGAGATCTACCTCTCCGATGTTGACAACGTTGTGCCAGACGCCTGCGGGGACAATCACAGCCCAATCGTCCGCAATCTCGTGGCTCTCGTCCGCTGAGTCGCCCGACTCACCAAAGTCGACTCGTGCCAACCCCTGTTCCAGCCTGAGGAATTGATCCAGTTGGGAGTGGGCCTCCCATCCAACCTCGCCGCCCGGCGGAACCGACATGACCGTGAGTTGGCTGTGCACTCCTGTGTGGATCACCGTCCGGAAGTTGCCATTGTCCTTTGTGACCGTCTCGATATTGTCGACCCACCCGAGCATGGCGCTCCTTTCGTCAAACCTCGACTCTACTGACGGCTCCTGGGGCGTTCGGCCGTCAGACTTGGCACGAACCAGTTGTCCTGCGGCCTCGCCGGGTGCCGCATCGCCAAAATCGATGGTGTGCAAGTCAGGCCGTTTCCCCGGTGTTGTCGGTCCCACTCGGCCAGCGGGCCATCGCTACCGCCATCACCGCAAGAGCAATCACGGCCCCGACCAACGTGGCCAGCAGCCTCTCCCAGCCGGCCTCGAATGCATCGGCGTGAGCCAACCTCTGCCCGAAGACCAGCATTGCGGTGAGGAAAGTCGCAAAGAGCGTGTAGTTGGCGTTGTTGAACGCAATCATCAGGAACCCGCACACCACGAACGCGATCGCCACGGCAGTGTCGGACTTGGGCAGCACCTGAGCGACCACCACAGCTACGGCAACGCCGATTGCCGTACCCAAGGTGCGCTGCACTGCCACGGAGACGCTCTGGCTCGAAGACGGTTTGACTATCACGATCACCGTGATCGCAACCCACAGCGGATACGAATCGAACCACCAGGCGCCGACGACAACTGCGAGCACAATCGCCACCGTTCTGAGCAGGGCAAAGAGACCGATCGGCTCCGTGGTCGCCGCCAGCACGTTGTCGAATGTCACCGGCCGGGCGACAGCCTTGCCCTGCTCAGCTTCTTCCTCGCTGTTGCCAGCGTCCGGCCGGGTCACTCTCAGGCGGAGCGCCGTGATCACGATGGCCAGGGCACCGCCCGCCAGGAAGGCCACAACCACTCTCCAGGGCTCGGTGTCCCCCGAGCCGAGCATCAACGCAAAAAGCGGCCAGATGGACAGGTACATGCCTGACTTGGCCGCAACCGGGCCAAAGGCTGCCGCCAGAGTTCCCAAATAGGCGGCCACGCCCAACACCACCGCTACGAGCCAGACGTTCCCTGTCGACCAGTAGGCGAGACCTCCGGCCAAGCCCCCGATCACCGTGAACGAAACCATCGCGGGCAGTCGTTCCGACATCGACCCAGCGCCGCCGATCGAACTCACAAAAAGGGCGGCCATCAGGGCAGCCAGAACCACGTCATCGATGAAGCCGAGGAACCCGACCACAACGAGCATGGTCACAAGGCCCGACAGGGCTTGCCTGAGCTGGACCTGGCCCCAATCCACCGTGAGGATGTCGTCCAGGACCTGCTTCATGGCGCTCACTCTAGGTTCGATCACCCGACGCACATCCACGGTGGTTCGCGGAGGCGGACGCCCTCTCGAGTCGGATCGTGCTGGACCCGATTCGCCGACGACGCCGCCCAACTGCGACTGCCGGACGGCGAAGCTTGGCTGCGGTGACCCTCATTGCCAACGTCGGTGGATCGTCGGCACTACGACGTCCACGAGATATCGTGCCCCTATGAGACGACTCATCGCCTTCGGGTTGGCCGCAGTCCTCGCTTCCGCATGCACCTCCTCGAGCGACGACTCGGGGTTTGGGTGCGAATCGGCTCCGGAGGCACAGCGGCACTCCGCGTCGGAGATCCCTCTCTCGGTTTCCACGAATCCGGCAGCAGCCGGAGACGCCATCGCCCTGTATGTCGGCAGCAACGAGACTCCCGGTCCAGACAACATCGTGAGCGGCGTCGCCATGACGGGCTACGGCTCATCGTGGCAATGCTGGAACGGTACCGACTGGGTGAGTACGCACCTGCTTGTGCACGGCTCGAGCGAACCGGGTGAGACGTTGCCGGGTGAACCGGGGGTAACCACAACCGTGCCCGCGATCGGCCTGGTGGTACCGTTCCCGTACCAGGTCACGGTTCCTGCCGTAGCGCCTGGTTGGTATCGCATTCAGACCAGGATCACTCAGGATGGCGACGGACCGCCCGACGAGTTCATCGGCCATGTCGGGGTGGAAGTCGGCGACGGGGTTCGGTCCGACCGCCGATCATGAGCGAAGCGATGGCTTGACCATTTCAGGGGGCATCCCTGATAGCGGAGGCGGACGGGAATCGAACCTTCCCCGCGCGCTGACACCGGATCGGTTGTCTTGGAAATGACGCGCCGGTCGGTTCCCGGGGGGCCTGGGCCTGGCACTCACCTCTCGGGCGGTGTGACGTCGGTCGAGCTGGTAATGACAGCTACGACCGCATCGACGTCCGCCGTTGCGGTGGTGCGTGCCACCCCTTTGCCCGTTTTGCGAGAGAAAGGGATGGCAATGACCATCGTAGATACCCGTGTTGTTTGTGGCGGCGTGGATACCCATGTTGATTTCCATGTCGCCGCGTTGGATCATCTCGGTGCCGGGTTGGGTGTTGAGTCGTTCGAGACCACCGAAGCCGGATATCACGAGCTGTTGGCGTGGCTCGAGGGATTCGGGACCGTGATCCGGGTCGGGGTGGAAGGCACCGGTTCGTATGGCGCCGGCCTGGCTCGGTTCCTCCACGACCACCGGGTCGAGGTGGTGGAGGTGGATCGCCCCAACCGTCAGCTGCGTCATCGCCGAGGCAAGTCGGACCCGACGGATGCGGTGGCGGCGGCACGTGCCGCGTTGTCTGGCGAAGCGACGGGACACCCCAAATGGCGGAACGGTCCGATGGAGCAGATGCGGGTGCTGCTGGTGGCGCGTCGTTCGGCCCGGGATCAACGGATCCAGACCCTGAACCAGATCCGTCAGTTGGTGTTCACCGCCCCCGGGCCGACTACCTCGGCGCCGTCGACGAGAAGGCGTGGGGTGGTGGGCTGTCAAGGTGCGGTGCGAGGATGGTTCGCGTGAGTGGTGGGCCGGCAACTCACCGTCACCGTAGCGATGGTTCATCTCCTCGACGATCTGCGACAGGGCCTCCTGCTCTGCGCCCGACAGGGGCATGCCGCCCAGCACTGTTCGTGTTCGCGCATGGCCTCGTCGACGACGGCGTCGCCTTACCCGGTCAACTCGGTTCACCAGTGAGGAGACCGCCGTCCCAGACCCATGCGATCGCCTCGGCCGGGAAGACGGTCTCGCACGGAATGCCATTGCGATCGGCATCCATGCGATCGGGCTGGCCCTCCAGGAACCAGTAGGCGGTGGCGAGGAACGCTGCAATATTGTCGGTGGTGCCTGCGGCGTTGAACGGCCAAGTGACCTTGTCGGTGAGGAGGTCTCGACACAGGAGGCCATGCGCCGTGTCGGCGTAGGCGGCTTGGAGGTCGGGGAGGTCGGAGCCGGACAGCATCGACGTGGCGCCGCGCTCGTCGAGGACGAGGAACGCCAGGTTGCCGACCTCCAGAGTGGCAGTGATGCGGCCGATCCCTGCGCACGTGAACACGCCTCCTGCACTGATGTGAATCTCCGGGTCGTCACATCTGATTTCGATGGCGCCGACCTGGTTGGATGGGTCGGCCGACCACAGGGCGTCGAGTCGGGCCTGAGCGATCGCGACAGCGTCGCCGATCGTGAGACGAGGTGCGTAGTCGACCGACACGCTCACCTCCGTGACGTTGCCGGTTGCGTCGGAGGCGGTGAACGTGGCGACGTTCGATCCCGGGTTGAGCACCAGGAGGACCGACCAGCCACCGTCGGCGTCGACATCGGCTTGGTAGCGGCCGGCTGCGATCACGGAGCATCCGGGTTCGGTCGATCCGCGGAACCGGTAGGTTCGGGTCGTCACCGTCGCCCCGCGTGCCGGGTCGCTCACCGTGAGCGCCGGCGCCGTGGTGTCCGGCGCCACCGTCGCGAGGGTCGTCGTTGCGGAGGTAGCGGTGGTCGGCGGTAGTTGCGACATCGACGTGCTCGGGGAAAGCGTGGTCGGTGGCGGCGGCTGGGTGGACGTGGTAGCGGACGCAGGTGCTGTGGTTGTGGGGGCAGAGTCCGGCCCGGACGGGCCGCACCCCGCCATCACCGACATACACACCAGGATGATGACCAAGCGACGCATCACGACTCCTGCGACTCACGACCCTCACCATCGTGTCAACGGGCAGAACCGTTCGGTAGAGGCGGAAGCCCTCTGCTGATCGCAGCGGATCATTGACCAGGACGAACCCACCGACTGCGACACCCCGCCAGGCACAAAGATCCACGGCGCCAGCGTCTCGAGGGTCACGTCATGGTTGCCGGGACGAGCCCGGACCCCAGGAACGTACGGAACCCATGAGCGTGGGAACCCCCGCGTGGGTGCGGTAGGGGGCGCGACCGACGACCGCATGGAAGCGATCAGTTGCTACGACTGATTCTGGGCGCGGTGCGGAGGGTTCTCCGGGCGCGGTTGCTCCTTGACTCTTCGCCCGGTTTGTCTAGGCCCAAGTTTGCGGCTTCACACGCCGAAGCGTGTTTGGTGGGGTTGCTCGGTTCCTAGCTCGATTCGCCACAAGCGCGGTATGTGTTCGACGCTCGCATTCAGTGAGAGCGTGCGAGTCGGAGTTCATCCAGGAGACTTGTTGAGTAGTCGCGATCCGCGAGTTCGTCTCGGACTTCGGCGATAAGTCCGGCGTCGTCGATCGTCCACGAGTCTTGTTCGTACCTGAGCAAGAGGGCTGAGAGGGTCTCAACCAACTGCCGCTGGGTCATGTTGGCGAGCTCGGCTTCGTGCATATTCGCACCTCCTAAGGAGAGCTCCATCCTCTCACACTTTCTTATAAATGTCGGCAAAGAGGGCGATAACTCCATCGCCCAAAGGACGTGGAGCAACTTTCGCCCCAGGTGCTCGTGTCGCCACACCCGACGGCGCCCTGAAGAGGTGGGGCGCGGGGACTCAACTGGGCAACGGGGGCAACTTCGCGCCACATAGCCGTGCACGGGAATGGCCCCGCCCCATCGCGTGTCGGCGAATCGAGGGTCTTGATCCGATCCGCCGAATGATCCCTGAGAAGCGCTCGATCAATGTGCCCCTGATCTTCTCGCTGGATCGCTACGACGAAGTGATTGAGGCATACATTGTTGGCCTCGAGGAGGCGCCCGGGAGATCTCCGAATATGGGCTCGCGTTCACCGCGCCCAAGGGTGGCCCGCTGCGCTCCTCACCGTTCCGTCAGACGGTCTGGATGCCGGCCGTCGAGGCGGCGGAGCTCGGACAGGTCCGGATACACGACCTGCGGGGCACCGCGGCCTCGCTGATGATCTCATCGGGCGCCAACATCAAAGCCGTCCAGCGACAGCTCGGCCACGCCTCGGCGGCGATGACGCTCGACCTCTACGGCCACCTCTACGAGGACGACCTGGACGCCCTCTCGGAGGCGCTCGATCGCCGCTTCGTCGCCGCCACTGCACCGCTGTAGGCGCGCCCCGAACGAGGCTCGAGCGATTCTCCCGCGCCCCCATCGCGCCCCGAGCGCGCCCCGAAGGGCTCCGGGGCCGTCGTCGAACTCGACGGCAGCACCCGGAATACCCT
>CAYXMJ010000024.1:18037-23473 GCA_964465915.1 uncultured Acidimicrobiaceae bacterium | reverse complement strand
GATGTGGAGCGGGGGAGAGCCGAGCTCAACTTCTCCGAGTGGGACAAGCCCCAGCCGGGTCTCGACGCCGCCGACGACACCGTCAACGACGACAGCATGCCGCCGTGGCGCTACCTGCTGATCCACCCCGATGCGCGACTCGACGACAACGAAAAGGCTCAGCTCGTCCGTGCGTTGCGGTTCATGCAGATCCGCGCCGCAGCCGAAGAGGGCTAGGTCCCCGCTCCACACGGGAGGGCAAAGGCAACGCGGCTCGCGGGTTTGGTGGCGTTTTGTGCGGTGGCGGACGGGCCGAGCCCGCACGGCCAATGCTCGGTAGGCTCGCAGCATGAAGCTCTATTTGATCGACGGGACCTACGAACTGTTTCGTTCTTACTTCGGGGCGCCGCCACGAAGTGCCCCGGACGGACGGGAGGTGGGGGCGACGCTCGGGATCACCGCCAGCACGTTGACGCTGCTCGCCGATGGAGGGGTGACGCATGTCGCGGCCGCGTTCGACACGGTCATCGAGTCGTTTCGCAATGAGGTCTACGGCGGCTACAAGTCGGGCGAGGGGATCGAGGAGGATCTCCTGGCCCAGTTCTTGCTGGCCGAGCGCGCCCTGCGGGCCATTGGAGTGACGGTCTGGTCTATGTACGACTTCGAGACCGACGACGCGTTGGCGACCGCGGCGGTCCGCTGGGCCGATGATGTCGACCAGACGGTTGTGTTGTCACCGGACAAGGACATGGCCCAGCTCTACGGAAACCCCAAGGTTGTCGGGTACGACCGACGCAAGGGGCAATTCATCGACCGGGCGGCTGTTGTCGAGAAGTTTGGGGTCGAGCCGGACTCGATCCCCGACTATCTGGCTTTGGTCGGCGATGCCGCCGATGGTTTCCCCGGATTGCCCGGCTGGGGGGCCAAGTCGTCCGCCACGCTGCTGGCTCGGTATCGACACCTCGAGAATATCCCTCTCCATCCCGCTCAGTGGGACGTTGCGGTCCGCGGCGCAGAGAAGCTGGCCACGACGCTGCGGCTTCAGATAGGCGAAGCGCTTCTGTACCGATTCCTCGCCCAGTTGAGAACCGATGTCCCGCTTCCCGATTCGCTACGGGATCTCGAATGGCGGGGAGTGCCCCGCAACACGTTCGAAACGTTCTGTGATGAGTTGGGATTCGACCGCCTCAAGACCCGTCCCGAACGCTGGCAGGACTGAGCCGGGCTCGGACCGATCCTCCGGTCAATCGCTTGCAGTGTCCTCGAGCGCTGCCTGCGCAGCGTGGAAGCCGCACATGCCGTGGACGCCTGCGCCCGGGGGTGTCGCCGATGAGCACAGGTAGACCCGCTCGCCGATGCGGTACGGGTTGGCGCTCAGCCGGGGCCGCGCCAGGAGTTGGCTCACGTTGAGTGCCCCACCGCCGATATCGCCCCCGACGTAGTTGGCGTTGTAGGCCGCAAAGTCGCCTGGGCTCATCGTGTGTCGAGCGATGATCGTATCCCGGAAGCCGGGAGCGAATCGTTCGATCTGGGTTTCGATCGCCAGGGTCATGTCAGCCCCGGATCCGTTGGGGACATGGCAGTAGGCCCACGCGACGTGTTTGCCTTGTGGGGCGCGGGTGTGGTCGATCAGGGTTGGCTGCGAGACAAGGACAAAGGGGGCGTCGGTGAGTCGCCCTTCTGAGGCGGCCGCTTCGGCCGCGACGATCTCGGGCATGGTGCCTCCGACGTGCACGGTCCCGGCCCGCGTGCTCCACGGGTCGCTCCAGGGGATGGGTGCATCGAGTGCCCAGTCGACCTTGAAGACGCCGGGACCGTGTTTCCAGGACTTGAGCCGCGAGCGGGACCGGTCCACTCGGTTACCGGCAATCGCCACGGCGGCCGTCGGCATGACGTCCAGCAGGTACACATCGGCGGTCGGTACGGCATCGAGACTCTCCACCGGGTGGTCGGTCACGATCTCGCCGCCCTGGTCTGCGAGGTAGTCGGCCAACGCCCGGCTGATGGCGGCAGAACCGCCCTTCGCAATGGGCCAGCCGTGGGCGTGGCCTGCGGCCGCGAGCACGATGCCGATGGCTGCGGTGAGCGGGCGATCGAGCGGTGCCACAGAATGGGCGGCAAGGCCCGCAAGGAGCGCCTTGGCCTCTGCGGTCGAGAAACGTCGGGCCAGCAGCGTCGCCGGCAGCATGGCCGCCACTCCAAATCGGGAGAGGCGAATCGGGTGCTGCGGCATCGCCACCAACGGTCCAAGCACATCCTCGAGGAGATCCGCGAAGTGCCCGACGAGTGGTGCCAGCAGCTTCTCGTAGCGGCCCTCATCCGGCCCAAGATCGACGGCGGTCTCCGTCAACGAGTGGTGCAGGACCGCGGCGGTGTCTCCGGGTAGCGGGTGGCTGAGGGGGATGTCGAAGTGCAGCCACTCCAGACCGTGGTCCTCGAGAGGGAGCGAACGAAAGAAGGGTGATGCGATGCCGAGCGGATGGACCGCGGCGCAAACGTCGTGGAGGAAGCCCGGCTCGGTGAGTTCCTGGGTACGGGTTCCCCCGCCGATCTCGGGGGCCGCTTCGTAGACGATGACCCGTCCCCCGCGGCGAGCGATCTCGACGGCGGCGGCAAGTCCGTTGGGGCCGGACCCCACAACAACGGCGTCGTACTGTTTGATCACATCGACATTCTGGGGGTGCGGGCGACACAAGCACAACAGGAGGGCGGGCACCCCATGGGTGCCCGCCCTCGTTCATGCTCCGGTTGGTTGGGTGTGCTGCTCAGTGACCGTTGGAGCCAACGGGATCGAGCAGCTCCGGAGCGGCGACCTGCTCCTGGAACACAAACTCGGGATACGCCTCGCCACCGTGCTCCGACCTATCGAGGCCTGCCTTCTCCTCCTCCGGGCTCACCCTGATGCCGACGAGCAGGTCGACCAGCTTGAACACGAGGAACGAGGTGATGAATGCCCAGGCCGCGATGGCCAACGCCCCGACCGCCTGGTCGATGAAGCTGCCCCCGCCGAAGATGGCAACGGCCATGACACCCCAGAGCCCGGCTGTGCCGTGCACCGAGATGGCGCCTACCGGATCGTCGATCCTGATCCGTTCGAACCCGATGACCGAGAAGGTCATGAGGACGCCACCAACGGCGCCGACGATGATCGAACCGCCGAAACCGATGACGTCGGCTCCTGCAGTGATGGCCACCAGGCCGGCGAGCACACCGTTGAGGGTGAAGCCGACGTCGGGCTTCCCAACGACGAACCACGAGGTGAACATCGCTCCTACGGCGCCGGCGCAGGCGGCCAGCGTCGTGGTAACCGCTGGGGTGGCGATGTCGGCGCCCACCGATTGCAGGGTGGATCCGGCGTTGAACCCGTACCAGCCGAACCACAGGATGAATACACCGAGCGCACCCAACGTGAGCGAGTGGCCGGGGATAGCGCGCGGTTTGCCGTCGGGTCCGTAGCGACCGATCCGTGGCCCGATCACGAGCACACCAGCGAGGGCAGCAACCCCTCCGAGCATGTGGACGATCCCGGAGCCGGCGAAGTCGTAGTAGCCGAGGTCGGCCAACCAGCCGCCGCCCCAGGTCCAGTGGGTGACGATCGGGTAGATGATGGCCGTGATGAACGGGGTGTAGATCAGGTAGGAGGAGAACTTGACCCGGCCTGCAACGGCCCCCGAGATGATCGTGGCCGCCGTGGCGGCAAACACCACCTGGAAGAACCACTCCGAGGCGCGGGCGGTGTCGTCAAAGAAGAAGTCCCTCGAACCAAGGAACCCCCCGATCGAGGAGCCCCCGTAGGCGAGCCCGAACCCGATCGCCCAGTAGGCGATGCCGCCGACGGAAAAGTCCATGACGTTCTTCATGATGATGTTGCCGGCGTTCTTGGCCCGGGTGAAGCCGGCCTCGACCAGTGTGAAGCCGGCCTGCATGAGGAACACCAACACCGCAGCGAGCACCAGCCACATTTCATTGGCCGCGGTGGCGACCTCCTCGGTCGTCTGTGCCCCCGCCAGACCGGCCAACGGTCCAAATAGGAGCAGCGCGGCCAGCGCGCTTGCTGTGATGACTCTTCGCCTCATTCGGTTTCCTCCTAGTTCTCCGCAATGTCTTGGCGGGAACGTAGAGGGGCCAAATGTCGCCGCGGTTACCCGTGTGTTACGGGTTGCGCAAACAAGTGTTACGGGGAGGTTTCGAGCATGCCGGTCGTTTGCCCGAGTGGGCGGCGCCCGGGGGAAGGGCGCCGCCCTGGGAATGGCTACTCCATGAGCCGCAGGGTGCCGGGGATGTCCATGCGGCGCATCCGCCGGGCGGTCAAGAGGGGAGCGAGAGCCACGGCAACTACTCCGAGCAGCACGACGGCGAGGATGGTGGTGCCGTTGAGGGTCACCTCCATGCCGAACTCGGGCAGCGTCGAGGCGATCAGTTCACCGGTGATGTAGTGGAGCATGGCGATGCCGCCCACCAGTCCGACGGCGCTGGCGACGATGCCGATCACCAAGCTCTCGGTCATCGCCATCCGCAGCGCGGTCCGCACCTTGATCCCGTAGGCGAACATCGTGGCGTGATCCCGCGATCGAGCATCGAGGTTGATGCTGGCGGTGTTGAAAGCGATCAGAAGCGCCAAGACCAGTACGCCGATTGCCATCACGCCGATGATCCCGACGAGAGCTCCCATCTGCTCTTCCATGGCGTCGGTCGCCGCCGTTGCCGACTGCACCGATGTGACCGCATCGAGGGTGAACAGTTCGCGCTGGACGTCGCCGGTGGTCGCCCCGGTCGCCGGCGTCACCGGCACCTGGTTGACGATGCCGTCGAGCCCCATCAGCGAGGCGTGCCCTATGTCGAGGTAGGCGAAGGAACGGATCGGGTTCGGGTGGAGGCCGAGGACGGGCAGTTCGGTTTCGACCAGTTCGACCGTCAGCGGACCGGTCCGTTGCGGATGCCGCAGCACGACAGTGTCGCCCACCGCGACCCCGAGGTCACGGGCAGCTTCTTCTGCCAGCAGCAGGCCGGGTACGGTGTCGGCCGAACCTGCGGTGATGGTCGGGGTCCACAGCCCTTCTTGGGTGTCGATCAGGTCGATGAGAATGTCGAAGCCCTCGGTGTCCGAAGACACGGTGCCGCCGAGGCGCAAGGTGGCCTCGACCTCATCGACCGAGCCGGCGGCCGCGATGGCTTGCACCTGGGGGGCGTCGGCGGGATAGAAGCCGTCGAGTCCGACCACGATTCGGGTTGGAGCCCGGCCGCTGGCCTCATCGGCCGCACGATCAAACGACGCCATCAGCGAATCGACGATGCCGAGGAAGGCGACCAGCACCATGACGATGGCGCCGATGCCGATCACCGTCAGCGTGGTGCGCCGCAGCGAACGCCGCAGATTGCGGAAGGGGAGCACGGTGAAGGTGTTGCCCGACTCGGCGCTGCCGGAACTTGATCCGCTGGCCATGCTGATCGGTCGTG
>CAYXMJ010000024.1:2848-18027 GCA_964465915.1 uncultured Acidimicrobiaceae bacterium | reverse complement strand
CGGTGAAGGTGTCGCCCGGGAGGCGGCGCGCCACGCGGCCCGGCTTGGTGGGCTTGGCGGTGAGGTGCATGGGGCGGATCGCCGCGACGGGTCGGACCCGAATGGCCCGCCACACAGGAACTGCGGTGGCGACAAAGGGAATTAGGAACCCGATGGCGGCAACGCCGGCGAATACTCCCCACTGGAAGTCGGTTTGCCATATCGGCAGCGGCACGAACTCCTCCATGACACCCTGCATCGCCGACCCGATCCACAAGCCGACGATGACGCCGAGGATGATGCCGAGCAGTGCGATCTGAGCGCTCACCAAGAGGGGTCGGAGGGCGATCCGCCACGGCGAAATCCCGAGTGCCATCTGGATGCCGAACTCGCGGCGTTGCTGCTCAGCCAGACGGTGGATCAGATTGAATGCGGCGCCGACGGCACCGATGAACAACAGGCCTGCCAGCAAGTTGAACATCTGCTGGTCGTTCTCGACATCGTTGGTGAGGGAGCTGTAGGCGTGGTTGTCATCACGGGTCAGCACCGTCGTGCCGACGGGCAGGTGCTCCATGGCCGATTCGAGCTCGGCAACTACCAGACCGCGGTCCGCCCCATCGTCAAGCGTCAGGACCAGATCGTTGACTTGCTCCGGCATCCCGGCCAGCGCCTGGGCGGTCGCCAGAGAGGTGAACATGGCTGCAAACGTTGCCTCGGACATCAAGATGTCGCCATCGGGCGCTACCGTGAAGAATTCGGGGGTGAGCGCCTGGCCGACGTACTCGAGTGAACGGTTTCCGGCGATCGTGATCGTGCCGGCGTCGGGGAGGTCGTAGAAGGTGCCGAAGTGACGTTCCAGCATCACGACGGCAGCGCCGCCGTCGGCCGCGCCGAGAAGCCGTCCCGTGGAGGCGTGAAACCGGTTCACCGTCGGTCCGCCGTCCGTGAAGCTGGTCCCGGTGATCTCGCCGCGGACGAGAATCGTCTCGTTGTCACGGGAGGCATCGACCTGCGTGGCAATGATGAGCCGCTCCTCGGCGGCTTTGATCCAGTCGACGTGTTCGATGGTGCCCACCGCCGCCACGAGCATGCCCTGTTCGATTGCGCTGCCGGTGGCGAGCTTCACCCGGACGTCGTGCATGGCGAGGTGTTCGTAGCTGGCTTCGTATGAGGCGCGCCGCCAGTTGGCCTGGCTGGTGAGCCCGGCGTAGCCGCCGGTGCCGATGGCAATGACGAGGGCGATGGCGGCGACCTTGGCCCAGTTGGCTCGCAGGTCGCGCCATGACCAGCGGAATAGGAGTGAGAGGTTCTTCATGTCCGCCTCCTACCAGTGGAGATCCGCGACGTCGGCCTTCCCACCGCGGGGTGGCCCGTCGCTCACGATCTGCCCGCTGCTCAACTCGACGACGCGGTCGGCGATGCGGGAGATCTCTCGATTGTGGGTGACAACCAGTACGGCGCGGCCCTTGCCGGCGTGCTCTTGAAGCAGCTCGAGGATCTGAACTCCAGTCTGAAAGTCGAGTTCGCCGGTCGGTTCGTCGGCGAGGAGGATCGGGCTGTCGGTCGCCAAGGCGCGGGCGATGGCAATACGTTGCTGCTCGCCGCCCGAGAGTTCGTGAGGGAAGCGGTCGAGTTTGTCGCCGAGCCCAACGCTGGCGAGTACCTCGGCCGCGTCTCGGTTCGAATCCCCGGCATCGATGCCGAACCGCACGTTCTCGCGGGCGGTGAGGGCGGGGAAGAGGTTGAACGCCTGGAAGACAAAGCTCACGGAGTGGCGCCGAAAATTGAAAAGGCTGCGGCGGCCGGCTTCCGAGATGTCGACACCGTTGACGCGGACCGTTCCGCTGGTCGCGGTGTCGAGCGCTCCGACGATGTTGAGCAACGTGGTCTTGCCGCTACCCGATGGGCCGAGCACGACCACGAATTCGCCTTCATGTATGAAGAGTTCGACGTCGCCGAGCGCAGTGACGGCTACTTCGCCGCTACCAAAACGCTTCGTGACATCCTTGAGCTCGATGATCATGTCGGCATCCTTTCCTCAGTGGCTGGTCTTGAAGCGGTTGTGGAGTTCGACCAGCTCGCTCATGTACCAGTGGTAGACCTCGTTGAACGCTTCGAGTCGGGGGCGTGCGTCGTCGCTTGTTCCGAATTGCTCGATGCCGGCCTCGGCGAGGTCTGAGGCAGCGGCCAGCTGATCGAGTTGCAGCCGGAGAAACACCAGGACGGCTCCGGGCCGCATCGCGAAGTAGTCACGTCGCTCTCCGGGGATCCACTTGCGGTCGACCAGGCCGAGGCGGATGAGATCGCGGGTGGCCATCGAGATGGACCCGGCGCTGGCCCCGAGGCGCACCTGAAGTTCCATCGCCGTCACCTCGGGATCGTCGGTGATGAGGAGGTATCCCCAGATTCGACCCGCCATGCGGGTGACACCGACGGCTTCGAAGAGCTGTCCCATCGACTCGGCGAACTGGAGTTCCTCGGGCTGGATCTCGTAGGTCACGTCCTCACCTCCGGTGGGTCAGATGTTTTGGAACTTTCAATAGTTTCTGAAATATATGAGGGTCAGCGATAGGGCCATAAGTCCTCGATGACGGTGGCGTCTTGGGACAAGTGCATCGGCGGTCCCAGCCCAGATCCCCCCAATCGGCCCTGGCGCGGGGGCGGTCGACCGACAACCATGGCCTCGTCGATGGTGAGGAGGTATCCGTGGACAGCGACACCAACCCGGTGACGGATTTTGTCGATGAGTTTCAGATCAAAGGTGAGGAGGTCCTGGCGAAGGTTCGCGAACTGGTCCACGAAGGCAACGTGCGTCGCATCATCATTCAGAATGCCGACGGCAAGACCGTGCTCGAAGTCCCACTGACTGTCGGTGTGGTCGGCGCCTTGCTGCTTCCGACGGCGGCTGCGATCGGCGCGGTGGCCGCTCTGGTCACCGATTGCACTATCAAGGTGATTCGCGAGGAAGAGAAGGTGGCCGACGTCCCGGACGTTGTCGAGGACGAAGCACCCGCAGACGCGGCACCTGCCGCCGACGGCGACGCAACCGATGGCACTGCGCCGGACGCGCAGGACGAGGCCTGATGGTCAATCTCCTCGACGTCATTGTCTCGATTGACGGCCCGGTAGGGCGTCTTGCGATCAACCGTCCCACCAGGCTGAACGCCATGTCGCTCGAGACCCAGCACGAGATCATCGCCGCGGCAACATGGTTCGATGAGCAGCACGAGGTCAAGGTGGTCGTGGTCTCGGGCACCGGCGGCACGTTCAGTGCGGGGGTCGATACGTCGGTTCTCGTCGACGTCGCCGCCGACCCTGACGCGGAGGGTCGCGATGATGCCGACCTGGGGCGCCGGATGGCGGAAGCCGTCGAGCGGATGAACGCCATCACGGTGGCGGCGATCGAGGGGCATTGCGTCGGAGGCGGGCTGATTCTGGCGGCAGCATGTGACTTGAGGATCGCGGTCGATTCGACCTACTTCTCCATCCCAGAACTGGATGCCGGGATACCGCTTGCCTGGGGAGGCATTCCCCGGCTGGTTCGGGAAATGGGGCCCACTCTCACCAAGGAACTGGTGCTGACCTGCCGCCCCTTCACCGCCGCGGAAGCCAACATGGCCGGGTTCATCAATGAGGTCGTCGATGCTGGTCGGCTGGATGCGGCCGTCGACCACCTGGTGGCAAACCTGGCGGCCCGTCCCGGGCACCTGCTGGCGTCTACCAAGAAGGCAGTGAACGCGGCGGCGGAGGACCTTACCTCTACCGCAGACTCTGCGTCCGACGTCGATCTGCTGCTGGCAGCCTTGGCCGATCCGGAATCGCGCCGGGCTGCAGTCGCTTACCTGGAGCGGTTCAGCCCGGAGATGTAGTCGCTCGGTCGAGGACACCTCGGTCGATGAGGCGTTGACGCCGGCGAGTGGCGAAGCGGTAGAGCGCGGCGTCCTTGGGGTGGTCGGCGTAGATCCGCTCCCGCAGCTCGTCGTCGAGGGTCAATTGGCGGGTCAGTATCCGGTCTGCGTCGTGGTGATCGAGCCCTGCCATTGACGTAGCTCCGGTGCCGGTGATGCGGCGGTTCTCCCATGTCGTCGCGACTCCGATGGCGGCGAATATGCCGGGGAGGTCGTCGTCGAGATGATCGGTGGTGCCGACAAACCAGAACTCGCGCAGTGCGTCCTTCAACTCCGGCATGTTCTCGACATCGAGATGGCGGCGCAGCCAGCGGAACATCGGGTTGGGTCGGAGATTCTCATACCAGGCCTCGAACTGCAGGCCAGCGTTGGCGGGTTTCGAGGTCCGGAAGTTGAAGACCGACACCAAGCGGTCCGCCGGGTCCCGGACAAAGGTCAAATAGCGGGGGCGCCCGAACACCAGGGCGTCGATCTCGGCGGTGGCATGGTGTCCGGCGATGACCCGAGCCCGCATTCGCTCCTCGGCGGGACGGTCCGCGAACGGCACGAGGTCATTGCGGGTGCGGTAGTCCTCACCCCACGGGCCGAGGTGGACGAACTCGTCATCCCATTCGAGTTCGTTGCGGAGGTGCCCGCTGATGGTGGTGCCTCCGGTCTTGGGGATGTGGAAGAAGACGTACAGAGGGGAGGATGGCTCGGGCATAAGGGCTCCGATGAGAGGGGTGTCCCCTCACGGTAGCCGCGCAGGATGCTCTGGCCGACCTTGCTGGTCGCGGCGGCGACGCGCTCGAGCGGAGCCGGGCGGCTATCCGTCGATGCCGACGCCGAGCAGTCGCTCCCGGCTCAGTGCCTTCGAGCCGCTGACGAGTCCGATGATGGCCAGCACCCAGGCGACGGCGCCTACTGAGAAGGCGGCCACCGTGGGGTCGTAGAGCAGGCCGCTGGCGATCGCATACGAGGCGATGATGATCGGCAGTGAGACCAGGCTGGCCGCCTGCTGCGCTGCTGCGGTGCTCTTCACCCTCGATGACACCCACAGAATGATCGACAGCGCAATCGCGATGAACGGCGGCACCACCCACAGGATCAGCAGCCACCAGCCCGCGGTTGGGAAGAACCACCCACCCATCTCGGGGCCAACCCGGAAGTTGACGATGAGCGAGTAGGCGGTGAACCCGATCGCCGTCGCTAGGTAGCCGGGGATGAGACTGGCAATCAGCTTGCCCAGGTAGATCTCCGTGTCGGTAAGTGGGGAGTGAGCCAGGAACTCGCCGGTGCCGCGCTCCCGTTCGCCGACGATGGTCTGCGCCCCGACCGCCGACGAAATGGTCAGCGGAACGATGATCGCAATCGGGGCCAGCAGATAGACCGCAAAGGCGTAGGCGGCCTGCGCCTCCGGGGTGTCACCTTGCAGGTTGTCCTGGATGGGTCCGGGCAGCGCGTTGAGCACGCCGCCGACCTGTTCCACGATGTTGCTGCCGGTGATGCCGGTGATCATCGACAGGAGCACGAACGGCATGATGACGAAGAAGATCCCAGAAAGCAGCGCCATCGGGATCCAGTAGTCGCGGCTCTTGAAGAGGCGCTTCATGTCGATGCGGGCCATGATCATGACCTTGTGCCAGCTCATGATTCCTCCCGCAACGAGCGCTGCATCTCGAAGTACAAATGCTCCAGGGTGGGGAGCTGCGGCTCGACCCGAGTGAGCCGGGTACCGCCGGTGACCATGTCGGTGACGAGGTCCGGCAGAGCGTCAATGTCCTCGAGGGTGAGGTGGAGGGCTCCGTTCCACTCGGCCCGCATCACTGCAGGGTGGGCGCCGATGTTGTCGAGCGTCGGCCGGTTCTCGGCATCGATCACGACCTTGGGATGCTTCATGTAGGCGGCGGCGAGCTGGGTGGGGTGCCCGGCGGCCTGGGCCTTGCCGGCGCCCATCAGGACGACCTGGTCGGCGATGCCTTCGGCCTCGTGGAGCAGGTGGGTGCACATCACGATGGTGCGGCCCTTGCCGGCGAGCTCGCGGATCAGTTCGAGCACGGCCCGCGATGACTCGGGGTCGAGACCCGCGGTCGGTTCGTCGAGGAGCAGGATCTCGGGGTCGTGGACGACGGCGCGGGCCAGGGCGAGTCTGGTGCGCATCCCGGTGGAGTAGCCGCCGACCTCCTGGTCGAGGGCGTAGGTGATGCCAAAGCGTTCGGCCGCTTCGTAGATCGTCGACGTGGGGACACCGAAGATTTCCGCGGTGAACGAAAGGTTCTCCTCGCCGGTCAAGCGGTCCCACATCGCCGGCTTGGGGGCCACTACCCCAATGCGGCCCCGCAGGTCGTCGCCTTCGATGACGGGGTCTTCTCCGAGGACTCGCACGGTCCCGCTGTTCGAGAGCAACGCTCCCGTGATGATGCGAACGGTGGTGGTCTTGCCGGCGCCGTTGGGTCCGAGCAGTACGGCCACCGACCCGGCAGGAACCGAGAGCGAGAGGCCGTCGAGGGCGCGCACCGCACCAAAGCTGCGCGTGACGTCGATGAGTTCGATTGAAGGATCAGGCATGCCTGTATTCATCGGCCCCCAGCGTACGAATCCTGAGAACCTATGCAGAGAGGGTTTTGGCGGACATCTGCGCAGCATGCTGCGCCATCGTCCGCCAAAACCCTGTGAGGCGAACGGCGATGGGCCCCGGCGGTGGTGTCCGTGGTCCCTATTCCCGGAATCGACCCCGTGGTAGTGCTGGGGGATGCTCGAACTTCGCGGGCTGCACAAGCACTATCGCGACGTCACGGCCCTTGACGGCCTCGATCTGAGCATTGCTCCAGGCCAGATGCTGGGGTTCCTCGGTCCCAACGGGGCCGGCAAGACAACGGCGATGCGCTCGGTCTTCGGGTTGGTTCGACCGGATGCAGGGACGGTGGTGTGGAGCGGCGATCCGATCACGGCGGCCGTGCGGCGTCGGTTCGGCTACATGCCGGAAGAGCGGGGGCTCTACCCGAAAATGCGCGTGCACGATCAGCTGGTCTACTTCGGGCGCCTGCACGGGCTCACCGCGGCGGAGGCCGGGCGGGTCGTAGAGCAATGGCTTGGAGAACTCGGTCTCGAAGACCGAACGAACGCCAAAGTCGATGAACTCTCACACGGCAATCAGCAGCGCGTGCAATTGGTCGCCGCCATGCTCCACAGCCCGGAGCTATTGGTGCTTGATGAACCATTCGTCGGGCTCGACCCGATTGCCTCAGCGACCATGGCCCAGCTGCTCCAGGACCAGGCCGAGCGGGGGGTGGCCGTGCTGTTCTCGAGCCACCAACTCGATGTCGTTGAGGACCTGTGCGAGGACGTCGTCATCGTGGATCAGGGTCGAGTTGTCCTCGCGGGACGTGTCTCCGAGCTGCGGGCTGCGTCTGCCCGGCGTTATCTGGATCTTGTGCTCGCGGATGCGACAGTGGTGCCGACGCTCGAGGGAATCCCCTCCGCTCAGGTGGTTGACATCCGAGGTGACCGTGTGCGCCTCGCCGTCGACGAAAGGGCCGACCTTGTGGCCCTGGCCGCTGCCGTGGCGACGGTCGCGGATTTCACGCAGTTCACCTATCAGCCGCCGGCGCTGTCCGAGGTGTTCCGTGAGGCGGTCGCCCCGTGAGTGACTGGTCGGTGTTCTGGCTGGCGGTGCAGCGAGACCTCAGGGCGTGGCGCAAGCCGTTCCTCATCTCGTCTGCGGTGATCGTGATCGGGGTCACCGCCCTGATGACGTTCATCAGCTTGGTGCAGGACGAAGACGAACCGACGGTCTATACGATCGGCCTCGTCGGTGAAACCTCGCCATCGCTGCCGGCGGACATGGAAGATCTGTTCGGTCCCGATGCCGAAGCCATCTTCGTGTCGTTGCCCACCGTGGCCGCGGCCGAGGAGGCTCTGACCGACGGCGGGATCGGCGTGGCCGTCGTCGGCGCCGACACGATGATGGTGGGTCCCACCACCTCGGATTGGCTCGCCGACACCACGTATCTTGCGCTGGTGGGTGAGATCACGGCAGAGCGGGCTGAGGAGCTGGGTCTGTCGGCGGCCGAGGTCGCCCGACTGGCCGACCCAGGTGTCCGCGTGAACGTTGTGGCCGAAGTGGAACAGGACGGCGAGGCGAACGAGGCGGTCGCCACCATTGCGCTCATCGTGATGTTCATGGCGATCTTGGCATACGGCCAGTGGATCGGGTACGCCGTCGTCGAGGAGAAAGCGAACCGGGTGGTCGAGCTGCTGCTCGGTGCGGTGCGCCCCCACCACCTGATGGCGGCCAAGGTCGTCAGCATCGGCGCTCTGGGCCTTACCCAGGTCGGGTTGCTCGGTGCCGTAGTGCTCACCTTCGGCTTAGCCACCGACCGGATCGACGTTCCCGCGGTGGCCGGGTGGGCGGTCTTCTGGGTGTTGGTCTGGTTCATCCTCGGGTACGCCCTCTACGGTTGTATGTATGCCGCCGGGGGTTCGCTGGCCTCGAACACTCAGGAAGCCGGCAGCACCTTCGGCCCGCTGAGCCTCATCCTCGGTGTCGGCTACATGGGCGGACTGATCAGCTTGTCCGCCACGACCGACAGCCCCGTTCTGCGGATCTTCTCGTTCATCCCGCTGTGGGCCCCGCTCACCATGCCGGCACGCATCGTGCGTGGGTGGGCGGAGTGGTGGGAGGTTGGCCTGTCGTTGGCGCTGATGGTGGCGGCCACCTATGGCTTGATTCGTTTTGCCGGCCGGGTGTACGTCGGCGGCGTTTCCCGAGCGACGTCCAGGCTCGGCTGGCGCGAGGCGTGGCGCTCGAGTCGCGACGTTGTCGCATCCTGAGAGGGTTTTGGCGGACAATGGCGCAACATGGTGCGCATATGTCCGCCAAAACCCTGTGAGTTGCGAAGGTCTTCCATCGCCCCGGCCAGGTGGGACAATGCCTCCATGTGTGGCCGCTTCGTTCAATCGCAATCACCCAACATCTACGCCGAGTTCTTTGGTGCCGACGTCATCAAGACCGAAGAGTTGAAGGCGTCGTACAACGTGGCGCCGACCGACCCGGTCTATGCCATCGCCGAACACGACGACCAGCGAATCCTGGGTACTTTCAAATGGGGATTGCTGCCGTTCTGGGCGAAGGACCGCAAACTGGCGGCCCGCAACATCAATGCCAGAGTGGAAACCGTTGCGGAGAAGTCATCGTTTCGGGAGTCGTTCGAGCGGCGCCGCTGTCTGATCCCGGCCGATGGTTTCTATGAGTGGGAGGTCAAGCCCAAGGGCAAGCTGCCGCACTTCATCTACACCGCCGACCAGCGGCCGATGGCGCTCGCCGGGCTGTGGTCCTCGTGGAAGGACCCCGAGACAGGTGAACGTGTCCGCACCTGCACCATCCTGACCGGCGAACCGAATGACCTCGTGGCACCGATCCACGACCGGATGCCGATCAGTCTGCCCCGTGGGCTGTGGAGTGTCTGGCTCGATCCCGACAACCACGACACCGGTGCCCTCGGTGAGTTGCTGGCGACGCTGCGCAAACCCGACCTCGCCGAGCACCCGGTCTCAACCCTGGTCAACAAGGTCCAGAACAACGTCCCGGAACTCATCGAGCCGTTGGAGACGGGTGCCGTCGACCTCTAGCGGTGCGGTCCCAGGAGAGCGGTGTCACTCGGCCGTTGGCGATTTCCTACGGCACGCTGCAGAGAGACCCTTCCACCCCTGTATGCACTGACGTATGCTGATGTGCATGCAAAGCACAAGCGTTCGGATCGACCGAGCAACTCATCAGGAACTCAAGCGACTCGCCAGCCAGCTAGGGACAACGGTTGGAGAGACGGTCGCTCTGGCGGTGCGGCGGTTGCGCCAAGACCGCATCGGGGAAGAGCTCTCCGGCTCCCTCGGGCGCGATGAAGTCGAGTGGCTCGATGCTGATCTCGGGTGATGTTGTAGCCCTTGATCTTGGCCTCCCCGAGGGTCGAGAGGCCGGATTTCGCCATCCTGCGGTGGTGGTCACCGCTCAGCGCATCCTCGACGCGCAACCAAGTGTGATCCAGGTTGTGCCGGTGACCACCACAGTCCGGGGCTTCGCGTCGGAGATCACGATTGAACCCGACAACGACAACGGCCTGCGCCACCAATCCGTTGCGCAGGGTCAGCACATTCGGGCCGTCTCGCCCGGGCGTGTCGACGAGGTACACGGCAACGTCGGCCCGACCGCCCTCAGTCAGATCCGCGACACGCTCGGCCTGATCCTTGACATCCCGACCTAACCAGCAACGCGGTTTCTCGAGGCCGCTTGTCGACGCCATGCCGACAGCAGGCCTACCTCGCCAAGACCCTCTCTCTCAGCGAGGGATGACGGCGGCGACCCAAGGGAGGGGGACGAACGAGGGGGCGCCGGTTTCGCCGATCACCATCAGGTGGTCGGATGCGGCGGCCTCGATTCGGCCCGTGAGGGGATCGCCGGCCGGGGGAGCGACGATCTCGACGGTCGGCTCGCTCAGTTCGAGCTCGCGCATTCGGGCCAGGAACGATTCGGGGCCGAAGCGGTCACGGCCCTTGCCGCCCACCGGGGCCCGTTCGGCCACTTGCAGCACGACCGGTCCGGCGAGATTCACGTGCACCTGGCTCCCTTGCGGGGTGACCAGGGTTAGTAGATCTCGGTTGGCGTGGGCGACCACGCCAAGAAAACGTCTCTCCCCGGCGAGCACGGCAACGGTGTCGCCGCGAGCCAGCAACTCGTAGGCGACCTGATCGAGCGTGCGTTTGCGCAAGACGCCCTTGCGAGTGGCGTACTCGTCTTCTTCGGCCTGGCGGCGAAACTCACCACCGACCGATTCTCGGAGTTCCTGGTCGAGATCCTCGAAGCCGTCGAAGTCGCCCTTCATGGTCCACAGCGTACCGAGTTGGCCCTTGGGCTCCACAATGCGCACCTTCGGAGGGGTATTGCGGAGTAACCCCAAACGGAAACGACCACTTTCATATATCCTAAAATGATGTAAAGTATCGTACAGCGACGACAGGAGGAGTAGGGCGCATGCCTACGGAGGACTATCCGCAGGTACTCGATACGGCGATGGTTGCCGAGATGCTCGGGATGAACGTCCAGGTGGTGCGGCGGATGGCTCGTGAGGGTTCGATCCCGGCCTATCGACTGCCCGGTGGGCGTTCTTTCCGCTTCTTCCGAGACGAAGTGCTCGATTGGCTGAAGGGGTTCCCGGTGCAGAGCGAGGCCGAAGACAGGGAGAGCGAAGACGTCGAGGGGTGACAGGCGAATTCTGGGTGGCTTCCCGTCGCCCGGCGCCGTATGATGCCCACCGATATCACTAGGGGTGACTGACTAGTCACCCTCGGTGGTGGTGATGGGGATCACCAGGGGATTGGGGGAAGGCGGAGATGACGCAGACGGCACGACGTCCGGACACGTCGAATGGCGAATGGGCCGTGGCGCCTGCGCCAAAGCGGCGCCTACTCAGCGGCATCAGTTTGGGCCATATCATCATGGTAATTTCTGGCATCCTGGCCTTCCTCCTCGTGCTCGTCGTCCTGCGAGACCGCGCTGAGGTGGTCACCGTCGCCGTTGCCGTGGCCAACATCGAGGCAGGTACCGCGTTGGTCGAGCAAGACGTGGCGATGGTCGAGATGGGCGATGCCGACCCGGAACTCGCCGCCGCGCTCCTCAACCAAGATGCCGTCCAGGCCGCCGTCTCAGACGGGTGGGTTGCCGCCCAGACGATCACCGCCGGGACCGTTCTGCGCGAGAGCGACTTCAGCCCGCAACTCGCCAACACGGATCTGCGGGCGATGAGCATCGAGATCGATCCCGGCAACGCAGTCAACGGCGCCATCGGGGTCGGCGACCGGATCGACGTCATCACCGTACGCAAGGGCGTCGCCCGCTACGTCGTCACCAACGCCGAAGCGGTGGCCATCTCCGGCGTCGACTCATCGATTTCCTCGAGCGGGTTCACCGTGACGATCGCCGTTGATGGACCGACGAGCCTCCGGCTCGCCTCTGCTCTCAACCTCGGCGACATAGAAATCGTCCGCTCAACGGGTGCATCTCCTGCCGAGCTCTCGGACTTCTACGACCCGAATCAGCCGGCCACCGACGCGGCCGAACCTGCTGTTGATGAGTCACCGGAGGGTTAGTCGATGCGGGAGCCCACCGTCGTTCTCTGCCATTCGACTCGAAGCTGGGCACAGGATCTTCACTTCTTTCTGATGGACCACGGCGGTGCCGTGGTGCGCGGCTACGTCATGTCGGGCGACGACGCCCTCGCCGAAACCTATGACGTCTTGCTCGTCGACGATGTGACCTCCTTTCTCAGCAGACGTCTCGTCGGCTCGCTCCAGGGACGAGGCGTCAAGATCGTTGGGATATACGACGCCGACGACGCCCATGGCGCCGGCAAGGCGCGGCTCCTCGAGTTGGGGGTTGATGAGGCCGTTCCATCGACCACGGTGTCCTCCGAGTTCGTTCAGATCGTCGCCCGCCTGGCGGGCCCGCTGATCGATGACGACCTCGAACTTGCCGACATCCTCGAGGAGGTGGGCGCACGTCAGGCGCGCCGGCCGACAACGAGTGCCCCCGACGGTGGGTCCGGGCGGTCGGATCGGGGGAGGATCACTGCCGTCGCCGCAGCCTCAGGTGGCGCCGGCGCTACCGAGGTTGCGGTCGCCTTGGCCGGAGCGCTGCGTGGCCAAGGCGGGGCGACGGTGCTGGTAGATGCTGACGAACAGGCCCCTGCCGTCGCGCAACGACTTGGGCTTCGGCTACATCCCAACATTCGCACCGCGGTTGACGCGGTGCAGCACGGCAGCGGGGACCTGGAGCGAACGCTGGTTCGCCATTCCGCGATGGGGATTGAGGTTCTCTGCGGCCTTCCCAACCCGCGGGATTGGTTCGAGTTGCGCGCCGGTGAGGTCGCCGAGGTCGTGCTCGAACTCTCACGTACCCGACCCCAGGTGGTGGTCAACGCCGGTCCTCGGGTCGACGACCTACCCGACCTCGGTGGACCCGCCCGGTTCGGCGTCACCCGGGCGGTGCTCGGCCTGAGCGACACTCTGGTGCTGGTCGGTGTGGCGACTCCGATCGGGGCGAGGCGCATCGTGGACTGGTTGGCCGACGCCCAAGCGCTATTGGCCGACACTCCCGTGCACCTGTTCGTCAACCAGTACCCGGGCGGGTCGTTTGCTATCAGCGAGCTCGAGGTCGAGCTACGCCGCACGATTTCGCCGGCATCGGTCACGGTGGCGCCCTACGACAAGCGGGTCGCCCGCGCCACATGGGAGGGAGAGCCGGTGGCACGCGGTCCCTTCATGAAGTCGGTGAATCGTCTCGCCAAGGTGATCGGCGTCCGACCGAGGATGGCCGCAAAGTGACCACCAGAGCCGCCAGCGCCTACGAATACATCCGGCGGAGGGCCCTCGACCGCATCGAATCCGAGAAGCTCGATCCAGAGCGAGACGAGAGCGCCATCACCGGCGTCGTCGCGGCGTCAGTTGATGAGTACCAAGCGCTCGCCCACCAGGGTGCCGCCGGGCTGCGCACCTTGAGGGACCCGTCGGAGATGGGTCGCCGCGTCATGCGATCCATCACCGGCTTTGGGCCGCTCACGGATCTGTTTGTGCGCCCCGAGATCGAGGAGATCTTCATCGAGGGCGACAAGGTCACCTACATCGACGGCGAGGGTCGGCTGCAGTCGTTGATGTCGCCGACGACGCCCGAGGAGACGCTCCAGGTCATCGACCGCCTCCTCGGCGCTACCGACCG
Source organism: uncultured Acidimicrobiaceae bacterium (assembly GCA_964465915.1). Classification (GTDB taxonomy): domain Bacteria; phylum Actinomycetota; class Acidimicrobiia; order Spongiisociales; family UBA5794; genus CAVPHV01. The sequence goes on along the minus strand of CAYXMJ010000024.1, from coordinate 4,395 downwards.
GCACCTCGACACGGCGTCGCCGATCGTCCAGGCGCGAGTGCTCGACGACACTGCACGCCTCACCGCCGTGATCCCTCCGATCTCGGACCACATATCGGCGACGGTGCGCCGCTACGCCCTGCGCCGCGAGACGCTGACGTTCCTGGTCGAGAAAGGATCGCTCTCTCCGCAAGCGGCCGGGTTCCTTTGGTCGGTGATGCAGGCGTCGACCTCGGCGCTGATATCGGGGCCACCGGGAGCGGGCAAGACTTCGTTGCTGGCCGCCATGCTCGACGCTTCGCCGCCGACCCATTGCGTGCGCTGCGTCGAAGAGGTTCGTGAACTCCACGTGCCGCTGAGCCCACACAGTTCCTACTACGAGGCACGTCCACCTGGCCTCGACGACCGCGGTGAGATCTCACTACGGGCTCTGGTCAAGTTGGTGCTGGCAATGCGTCCCGACCGGATCGTCGTCGGCGAGGTACGTGGCGCTGAGGCGTTTGAACTCACCAGAGCGGCCAACGCCGGATGTGGGTTCTGCTGCACCGTGCATGCCAACTCAGCCCGCGACGCTCTCAACGCCATCGTGAACGCCGCCCTCATGGCCGGCGAGAACGTGACTGAGCAGATCGTTCGCAAGGTCTTTGCCGCCACGGTGGACTTCGTCGTCCACCTCGACCGCGACACGGTGGTTGCTGCCGGAGAGGGAATGCGCCGTCAGACCATGGAGATCCTGGCGGTGGCTCCCGCGCTGACCGACGACTTCACCACCGAGCCCATCTTTGTGCGCGAAGCCCTCGGCAAGCCGTTGGTTTGGACCGGGCAACTGCCGTCGGCGGCGGTGGTCGACCGGATTGAGGCAGCCGTCGGAAACCAATTCTCACTGCGCGCCATCTGTGAGGGGACGGTGACTCCGCTGTGACACTGCTCATTGCCCTACTGACCGCAGTCTTCGCCTACTTCCTCCTCGGCTACGTGGTCGGTGCCGCGCCGAAGCTTCATTTCCACGCAGACGACGGTGAACTGAGCGACGCCCAGGTGTGGCTGATCCAGGCCGGCCTCGACATCACGCCGACGATGTTCCGGTTCTGGTCGTTCCTGCTGGGCGTCGTCACCTTCCTCATCGGGACGGCCGTCACCGGAGCGTTCTGGGTGGCAATACCTCCGGCGATCGCCGCCATGTTCCTACCGAAGTGGTTCTACGGTCGGCGCCGCATCAAGCGGCTCGGCGAAGTCCAAGAGGCGTGGCCCGATGGGCTGCGTCATCTCGTCGCTTCGATTCGCAGTGGGATGTCGTTGCCGATGGCGCTCGAGGAACTCGCCGCCACCGGCCCGGACGGCCTGCGCCAGGCGTTCGCGAGGTATCCGACGCTGGTACGGGTGTTTGGGGTGCGTCCCGCCGTCGAGGTGATTCGCGACGAATTGGCCGATCCGACCACCGACCGCATCGTCGAGGTGCTGCTTCTGGCCCACGAGCGCGGCGGCCCGATGGTGCCCGACATCCTGCGCGACTTGGCCGAGGCAACGACGCAGGATCTCCGCACCGCGGAGGAGATCCGCACCAATGC
>CAYXMJ010000024.1:0-2748 GCA_964465915.1 uncultured Acidimicrobiaceae bacterium | reverse complement strand
TGGCCGAGGCAACGACGCAGGATCTCCGCACCGCGGAGGAGATCCGCACCAATGCGCTCGAACAGCGACTCAATGCCCGCATCGTCTTCGTGATCCCGTGGTTCGTGCTCATCCTGCTGACCGCCCGCCAAGGCCTCTATCGCGAGTTCTATCAGAGCCCGGCGGGGTTCCTCGTTGTTGCGTTCGCGGCCGTTCTCAGCATCGCCGGGTCGCTCCTGGTGGCGCGGCTGGGTCGCGAAGACGTTGAGGAGCGGGTCTTCGGCGGGTCGGTGCGCGGGGTGCATTTGTGAGCGGCATCGTGGGTCTTCCGTTGCTCGCCGCGATCCTCGCCGGGATAGCCGCGGCCCTGTTCGCCACCATCCTGGTCCGGCCCCGCACCCGCCTGTCCGGCCGGTTCCGCCCCTATACCGTGGTGCCCCGCAGCATGCTGGGGCGGTCCGTTGAACTCGGTGCGGTTCACGCCAACAAGGACCAGAGCACCTTCGTCCGTCTGTTCGGGCCGCCCCTCTTCTCGGTCGCGAATCGATTTGGCCGCCTGATCGACAACACGGGTGAGGAAGCGCTGCGGCGCAAGCTGCGCCAGGCGGCGATGCTCCAGGGTGTGCCGGCCGCCGACCGGGTGCAGGAGTACCGGGTGCGTCAGTTCCTCACCGCGGCCGGCGGTGGTGCGTTGGGCTTCTTGCTCGGTGTTGTGTTGCAGATGTCCCCGATCTGGCTGCTGGTGCTGACGGTTGCGGGCCTCGCCGCGGGGGCCTCCTATTGGCGAGGCAAGCTCGACCGAGCCATCGAGGACCGCCGCAACAGGATGCGGATCGAGCTGTATACCGTCAACCAACTCCTGGCGCTCCGGATCAGGGTGGGGGGCGGGGTGGTGTCTGCCGTCCGTCAGATGACCGAACGAGGTCGCGGCGCCGTCGTCGATGAGCTGACTGAGGCGCTGCGACTCCACCAGAGCGGCATGCCGGCGAGCACCGCGTTCCGCCGCATCGCCGACCTCACTCCCGAGCCGCACGCTCGCCGCTGCTACACCGTGCTGGCTACCGCCGACGAACGCGGTTCGGACCTCGCCGTGGCGCTGCTGGCGCTGAGTGAGGACATTCGTGAAGACCGCCGCGAGGCGCTGCGACGCCAGGCGACCCGGCGGCGGGCCACGATGCTGCTGCCGATCATCGGGATTCTCGCGCCGATCCTGATCCTGTTTGTGGCAGCACCGCTGCCGTGGATCGTGTTCAAGGGCTTCGGATGAGATGGATGAAGACAAACAACCATGTGGAGGTGGGTATGAGCGATTGGACGCAACGGGCGGCCGCCCGGGCCCAAGTCTGGAATGGCGGCCGGCTTCGGGAGGAAGACGGGTTCCAGACTGCGGAAGCGATCGGCATCGCAGCCGTCGGGCTCCTGGTGCTGGCCGCGATCCTCGGCGTGCTGCAGGTGCTCGGCGTCGACGTGATCAATTGGATCAGGGACACGTTCGGTATCCCGGGCGGGTAGGGGGCGAGCACGGGTTCACCTCCGTGCAGTGGGCGATCATGATCTCGCTGGCGATGGTGTTCCTGGCGATGGCCACGAACGTCATTGCGATGCAATACGGTCACGGCGCCGTGCGGGCGGCCGTTGATGAGGCAGCCCGGTACGGTGCATCGCTTGGTCACGACACGGCTGGGTGCGAAGCGAAGGCCGATGAGGTCCTGCGGGGCCGTGGCGGCCTGTTGCGCGGCCGGCTGGGCGATGGGGTGGTGCTTCGCTGCACCGAGTCGGGCGGGGTGATGACGGCCACGGCGACCGGGTCGTTCGAGTGGTGGGCCGGTGGCTTGCCGGATGTGTCGTTCACGCTGGTTGGAGAGGCCGTGGTCGAGGAGGCCCCGTGATAGCCGAGACAACTCGTCGGCGCCACGGTCAGCGTGGGTTTGCGGTCGTCGAGTGGACGATTGGCATCGGTTTGATCGTGCTGCCGGTCGCGGTGCTGGTTGCGTCGCTGGCTCCCTGGTTCCATCAAGCGTCGATGGCGCGCACCATGGCCCAGGAGGCCGCTCGAGTCTTGGTACTTTCCGATGATTGGGAGGCGGGAACCGAGGAAGCTGCGACGCTGGCTCGCCAGATTGCACGGAACCACGGCGTCGCCGATGCCGGATGGTGTGAAGGCGGCAGCGGCTGTGTATCGGTGACGTTTGACGGAGACTTGGTGCGTAGCGGCGAAGTCAGGGTCATCGTGAGCGTCCCGATGCAGGGCATCACCGTGCCGTTCATCGGCTCTGCCCTGGGGTTTCAGTGGTCGACCGACCACAGCGAACGGGTCGACGACTACCGGAGCTTTGACCCGTGAGCCCGGCGAGGCGCATCCACTCCGGCCAAGGCGGTTTCTCCGCACCTGTCTTGGTGCTCATGGTGGCGATGATGTTGCTCATCATCGGGGGACTGTCGGTGGACTTGTGGAGAGTGCTGGCGGAGCATCGTGATGTGGCCGGCCTGGTCGACGGAGCGGCGACGGCGGGGGCGACGGGTGTCGACACCGAGGCGATTCGAGAGGACCCGAATGCGCCGATCAGGCTCGACCCGGCCGTGGCGAGGGCGCGAGCATGCGACTACCTCGAGGTCCACGGCGACCTGGCTGCAGACTGCGGGTCGCCGGGGGTTGGGGTGGCGATCGTCGACGCTTCGATCACCGTTCGCCTGGAGCGCGACGTCGATCTGACATTGCTACGCCTGGTCCAGGCGCTGTCGGGTGACACGGCGCCGATCAGCGTCGGC
>CAYXMJ010000023.1:22012-23516 GCA_964465915.1 uncultured Acidimicrobiaceae bacterium | reverse complement strand
CGGCAATATCGTCGGCGTCGACAAATGGTTCGACCATGTCGCCGGCGGGCAATGTCACCTCGCCGCTCAGTACCTGGCCGAGGAAGTCACCTTCGCTGAAATTCTGCATGAACCACGTCGAGCGAACGATCGTCAGGTCTGCGCCGGACTCGGCCACAGCATGCTCGGCGCGCTCGGCTTCAGCCTCGCCCCGTCCGGCCAACAGCACCAGTCGCCGAATCCCCTTCTCCACCGCCAACTTGGCAAACTTGCTCGTCGCCTCGACTGCGCCCGGAACCGCAAGGTCCGGCCAATACGAGATGTACGCCGCCTCCACGCCTTCGAGGGCGGGGTCCCAGGTGGCGGGGTCGTACCAGTCGAACGGCGGCTCGGCGGAGCGAGACCCGGCACGGACCGGCAGACCGGCAGAGGTGAGCCGCTCGACGATGCGCCGACCGGTCTTGCCGGTAGCGCCGGTCACCAGAATCGGCTTGGCGTAGGTAGTGGTCATGATCGTTTCCCTTCGTCGCGAGTCCGTCTCCTCGGACTCAGTGATCGAACGGTATTGAGCCGATGCGAGATGGTCCATAGCTGAAACACTCACATCCATGTGTTAGCGTCTACGTCCTATGGACGCACTTGCCAGCCTGCTCGACGGACCCCGCGCCCGCGGCGCCTTCATGCTGCGGTCGATCATGAGCCCGCCATGGTCGTTGCGGATCCTCGCCGAGGCGCCGATCACGTTGCTTGCCATGGCTGAAGGTGAGGCGTGGATCGTCCCCGACGACGGGGAGCGGATTCGACTCGGTCCCGGCGACGTGGCGGTCACCCGCGGCCCAGACCACTACATCGTCGCCGACGAACCCACCACACCGCCCGACATCGTGATCCATCCCGGCCAGCGCTGCACTACCGTCGACGGCGACGATCTATTCGAGGAGCTGGATCTCGGGGTACGGACCTGGGGCAACGACCCGAATGGCTCGGCGGTGATGCTCGTCGGCGCCTACGAAGAGATGGGCGACGTGAGCGAGCGTCTGCTGCGAGCCCTCCCGCCGGTGTTGTCTCTGGAGAGTGATCAGTGGGATAGCCCGCTCATTCCATTGCTCGTCGACGAGGTCGTGAAGGACGACCCTGGCCAGTCAGCAGTGCTCGATCGCTTGCTCGATCTGCTGCTCATAGCCTTTCTGCGGGAATGGCTGGCTCGTCCCGAGGCCGAAGCGCCGGCCTGGTATCGAGCACAGGGCGATCCCGTCGTCGGCGAGGCGTTGCGAATGATGTACGACCGACCGGACCATTCGTGGACCGTGGCAAGCCTCGCCGCCGAGGCCGGAGCGTCACGAGCGGCGCTGGCCCGGCGGTTCCACGATCTCGTTGGCGAACCGCCCATGACCTTCCTCACTGAATGGCGGGTCGCGCTGGCCGCCGACCTGCTGCGCGAACCGGACGCCACCGTCGGTTCGGTGGCCAAGAGGGTCGGCTACAGCAGCCCGTTCGCCCTCAGCACAGCCTTCAAGCGAATCCG
>CAYXMJ010000023.1:15199-21912 GCA_964465915.1 uncultured Acidimicrobiaceae bacterium | reverse complement strand
CTTCGATGAGGACGTCGCTTCTGAAGTACTCATGCCTACCGGACCCAAGCCGCCCGGCGAAGAACCCGACGGACCGGGCGAGCCACCGGAAGCGCAACTTGGGCAAGAGACCCGTCACCATGAACGTCCCGGCCTCCGTCCTCTTCCCTTGGCTCAGGTTCTCTGCAAACCCGTAGTCGATGTCCTTCCCCGCGTCACTGACGCCATAGGCGGCGCCGGCTATCACCATGTGGCGGAAGCAGTCGGGGTGGTTCGCTGCGAGGTATTGGGCGATGATCCCGCCGTATGAGGTACCCAGCACGATGTCGACCATCCCGTCGAACTCGGTCTCGATCAGTTGCGAGTAGTCACGAGCCATGTCCTCGATGGTGTGCCCATGGGCCATGTTGCGCCGGCGGGTCACCATCCACAGCGTGAACCCGCTGTCCACAATCAGCCGGAACGGTCTCAGCATCATCTTCAGACCGAACCCGTCAGGGACCTCGTTGCCCGGCCCGCCGGGTAGCAAGAGGAATGTCTTGGGGCCACTCCCCCACTTCGCGAAGGCCATCGAGTTGGGGAAGACGCCTCTGACCGGCCCTTGGATGCTCGTCACTCCCCGAGGATAACCTCCGGCCGACTTGCGTCTCCTCCGCTGAAGGTTGAGCGAAGTCGCCTGTGACGCCTTGGCCGCGATGTGGCGCTACGGCAGCGACTGGCTGTTTGCCGCTGGAACCGCCGCCGGGGAGCTGTTCGGCCCGGCAACCGGCGAGACCATCCGACCACGGATAGTGGACGAGAACACCGGCAAGCCGATCGAGCGCTCGACGGTACGGATCCGGGCCGCCGGCCGATCACTCAACGGGTAGCAGCGAGAGTGACCAAAGGCCCTCGTGGATCACTGCCGACGCCATAGGCTGGTCCTGAGGAGGTGGTCACATGATCAATGCCGGAACCCACGGCGCAGTGACCTGGATCGACCTGTCGACACCCGATGTCAAAGCTGCGTCTGCGTTCTACCAAGAGCTCATGGGGTGGAACGAAGTTGTGGTGTCCGCTACTCCCATGGGGGAGTACCACATCGCGATGGTTGGCGACCACCAGGCGTGCGGAATGATGGGCCAGGGACCCGAGTTGGCGGGGACTCCGCCGATGTGGACGATCTTCATCTACGTCGATGACGTCGACGCAACGGCAGGGCGCGTGGCCGGAGCGGGCGGTGCCGTCCTCACGCAGCCGTTCGACATACCGGAGGCTCGGATCGCCGTCATTGCGGATCCGGCTGGTGCCATGTTCGGGCTCTTTGGCGGACCCGAAATCGACGGAGAGTTCTACTCCGAGGACGTTGGCCGAGTGTGTTGGGCTGAGCTGATGTCAAGGGACCCAGAGGCGGTCCAGGGGTTCTATCGCGACCTGTTCGGCTGGAGGGCCGTCACGGAGTTGGCCGGTGGAAACCCGTACACGACCTTCAAGCTGGGTGACGAAATGGCGGCAGGCATGATGATGATGCCTGCGGAGGTACCACCCGAGGTGGCATCGTACTGGTCGATGTACTTCACCGTCACCGACTGCGCCCGCACCGAGAGGAGGGTCGCCGAGTTAGGTGGCGAGGTATACGTCCCGACGATGACGCTCGAAATGGGCAAGTTCGCCTCGTTTGCCGACCCGCAGGGCGCGACCTTCAACATCATGGAGTACAGCGCGTAAGGCAGAGTCCTTGTTCGAACCGTACTCGCACCTACGACCGGGGCGTGTCACACTCAGGGTGTGATTCGCCTTGGAACCGTTGTGCTTGGTGCCGTCGACGTTGATCGGGCGGTGTCCTTTTGGTCGCAGGTGCTTGGGTATGACCCAGTTCGATTTCCGGGTGTGGACAACGGATTCACGATCCTCATTCCACCGGGAGGCAAGGGAACTCGGGTGGCGCTGCAACGGGCCGACACGCCGCCCGAGGAGCATCCACGAGTCCACCTCGACCTCGTCGTCGATTCCGCCGTGGAACAGAAGCTCGAGATTGAGCGCCTGATAGGCCTCGGCGCAAGTCGTGTGCCGTGGGACCTCTACCCGGAGGATCCGGACTTCGTCGTTCTCGCCGATCCGGATGGCAACCGCTTCTGCGTCGTTGACGCCAGTCACGGCTGAGCTACGTGCAACCTCCGCCGAGAGCACCCGGCCCGCCTCAATAAATCGCGGCCTCCTGCCGATAGAAGGGTGCTGTAACGCGACGGAAGCGCTCTGATGCGATCTAACTGGTTTAGCCGACTGTCTCCAGGAGTCACGGTCGTGCTGACAGTCGCCGTTTATCTCGCCATGATTCCCGTTTTCTGGCACACGAAGGGCACGTATGGCATCTTCGCGCTGCTGCCGGTCACGACAATCGGTTTGCTCTACGGCAGCAAGCGGGGAGCTCAAGCTGGGGCGGTGGCGTTCGCATTGAATGTGATCCTGGAGTACATCGCCCATGGGTATTCGCTCATGCTCACCACTGCCAGTGGGGTGGTCGGAAACCTCGGCATGATTGGGCTGGGGTGGCTGGTCGGCTATCTCCGCGATCTCTCCCAGAGCCGCCTCCGCCAGGTGGTAGAGGAGAAGGATCGGCTCATTGGAACGATCTCACACGAGCTGAGAACCCCTCTGAGTACCGTGGTTGGTCTGTCTCACGAGCTCACCGACCGAGCCACGTCATTTACCACCGACGAGGTGGCCGAGTTCTGTGGACTCATCGCCCAACAGAGTTCCGAGTTGGAGGCCCTCATCGAGGATCTCCTGGTGGCAGCACGGGCCGATATCGAGCGAATCAAGGTACTCAAGGCCCCCGTCGACCTCCGCGACTGTGTGACGAGCGCGGTTGCCGTGGCTACCCAGGGTTGGGAGTCACCACGGGTGGAGGTAAGCGACGTTGGCGCCACCTCGGCAACGGCTTGTGCGGACAGCCTCCGGGTTCGTCAGATCGTGCGCAATCTCCTTCAAAACGCCCATCGGTACGGTGGCGACGACATCGCAGTACGGATCCACCGCGGGTCCATCAACTGTGTGATCACAGTCAGCGATGATGGAGCAGGCATTCCGGCAGACCGCGTCGCCTCCATATTTGAGCCTCACGTGCGCGTTCAGCCCCCCACAGGCAACACTGACTCCCTTGGCCTCGGCCTCTACGTGTCGCGCACCCTGGCCGGCCTCATGGGTGGCAAGCTCGAGTATCGCCGAAGCGGCGAACGAACCTGCTTTGATCTGGTCCTACCGACCGTTGAGGTGGACGCACGAGCCGTGGCCGCTTGACTGCATGAACGACGGCCCGAGGCAAAGTCGGGCGCATCGACTGGACCGACGAAGGTCACTCGCCGGTCTGCCCATCGACGGACTCGCGGAGAAGGTCGGCATGGCCGTTGTGCCTGGCGTACTCCTCGACCATGTGGGTCAACACCCACCTCAAGCTCGGGGCCCGGCCGTCCGGCCAGGTGCGTGCGGTCAGTTGGTCCAAACCGCCGTCGGCCAACGACTCAGCGACCAGCCTCCGAGACTCGTCGACGGCGCCCTGCCAGAGGGCGAAGAGCTGCTCGGGTGAGTCCTCGGCGGCCGAGTCCCAATCCCAGTCGGGATCCGCGCCCCAGTCGACGGTGTCCCAAGGGGGCTGACGATCTCGTCCGTGCAGCCATCGCGAGAACCACGATGACTCGACCAAGGCCATGTGCTTGAGCAGCCCGCCCAACGTCATTGTCGAGACCCCGACGGTGGCGGTCAGCCCGGCGGTGTCAAGCCCCGCACACTTCCATGCCAGCGTCGCCCGCTGATAGTCCAGAAAACCCAGGAGCGTTTCGGTCTCACCGGCTTCTAGCGGCGGCTCTGGGCGGCCAATCTCGTCGAGGTCGCTCATGGGATTGAGCCTACCTCCCCGTCCCGGAGCGCGAGGTATGTTAGGTCTCGCCTGCAACGTCGATGACAACGGTGACGCGGGCAACGTCCCCGACATCGAGTCCTTCGCTAGCTCGCACGGCTCGTTTCACCGGCAGGACGTAGGACCGGAGTTCCGTGGAGGGGAACAGCGACGTAGACCATTCGGTATCGGCGATCGTCGCCGTCACCTTCACCGCGCCGAAGCCCGGCCGGCGCGGCACCTCGTCGAGGATCTCATCGGAGTCGCCTTCCGGCAGCGTCACAAAGACCCATGGCGCCTTTCCGGGGGGCTCCCAGAGCGTGCCGGAGAACGTGTAGCTCAGCCTCATGCACCCAACTCAGGAGCGTGCTGAAACCATCCACACGCCGACACGCCCGTCACCGCCGACATCAGACGTGTTGATCGAACAGGATCACGTTGCCGTCCGGATCGGCGATCGTGAGGCTTCCTGGCCCGCTCGGCGCGTCTGCCGTGGTGTCGGAGCTCAGCTCGATGCCGGCCGCGAGGAGACGCTCGCGTAGCTCTCGCACGTCGGTGAAAGAATCGGCTGGTTCGCCCAGCTCCTCCCAGCCGGGATTGAACGTCAAGATGTTGGCATCGAACATCCCTTGGAAAAGGCCGATAACGGTCGTTCCATTGGCCACGATGGTCCACGATTCGCCGTCACCGGCGATCATCTCAAAGCCGAGCTCTCCATAGAAGGCCCGTGAGGCCGCCATGTCCTTGACGGCCAGGCTGACCGAAAACGTCCCTAGTCGCACGCGAACCCTCCCTTGTTGGGCTTGGTTGAACTCTACCGATCGGAGTGTCGGCTCTGCAGGGTACGGTCGCCGCGCCGGATGCCATCAAGAGAAGTGGATGCTGTGAGCCGCTCCAAAGGGCCATCATCGAGACGGGGCGAATCGACCCCTCGGTTGCCGTCTTGGTCCGCCGTGAACACAATCAGGCGACCGTCCGGTGGCCACCGCGAGACGACGCGACATCCCGGGCCAACCGGTCGTCTGGGACGTCAGGCCCTACCCAACGAATGACGGCACGGCCAAACTCGGCACGTGGACGAACGACCACCGTCGGACGAGGACACTGACACCAAGGCGGCCTCTGGGGGACATCGGCCACATCGAGCCTCCCCCGGCATGCGCTCCGTACTGTGGCTGCTGGTGGCTGGGTTCGTACTCGTCGGGTTCTACTCCGTCGTGCCACCAAGTGCCGCTTCGGTTGACGCACCCGGAGGCGACTTCTCGGCCGGCCGCGCCTTTCACCACGTCGACGCCATCGCCGGCGCTCCCCACCCCATGGGATCGGCAGAGATCCAAAGGGTCCGCGACTACCTCACCTCGGAACTGCAAGCCCTCGGGCTTGACCCGGAGCCACAGACTGTCTTCGCACCCGACTACTTCGCGGGTGGGGTCGGCAGAGTCGAGGTCGTCAACCTGGTCGCACGAATCCCCGGGACGAACAACACCGACGCCATCGCCTTGATGGCCCACTACGACACGGACCCGAACACTCCGGGCGCCAACGACAACAGCACCGCGGTCGCCGCACTCCTTGAAACGGCGCGGGCCCTCCGTGCTCGCCCCGCACTTCGCAACGATGTGCTCCTGCTGTTCACCGACGGCGAGGAACCTGCCCCCCGCTACGGCGCCGCGGCCTTCATCGCAGAGAATCCGGTCGCCGACGACATCGCAGTAGTCGTGAACCTGGAAGCATTGGGCAACTCGGGGCCTTCGACGCTGGTGGAGACGAGCGGCTCTGAACCCTCGATGGTCCAGCAATTCGCCGTCGCTGTTCCCAACCCCACAGCGTTCTCCTTCATCGTCGAGACCGTCGCTCTCTTCGGCGACGTCGGCACAGACTTCGATCCGTTCCGCAATGCCGGCGTTCCGGGCGTCCATGTCATCTACATGCGCGGCTCACCGATCTACCATTCACCGGCCGACAATGTCGAGTCCGTGAGCTGGGACTCCCTCCAGCACCACGGTTCGAACGCCCTCGGCCTCGCCCGTCACTTCGGGGATCTCGACTTCGCGGCAATGCCCGGAGCGAACGGTTCGGTGTACTTCACCCTTCGCCCCTTCTTCATCCAGTACGCCAGCGGCTGGTCGATCGCCGCTGCGGTGGCAGCCTCAGTTCTCCTAGTTCTCGCAGTGGCCGGGGGACGGCGAGCCGGCGCCATTTCGGCTGGTTCGCTCGCCCGCGGCGCCGGGGTTGCCACCCTGGCCACCCTGGCCGCGACGATCGTGGCAACGGCAGCTTGGCTCCTCGTCACGGCGTTGCGATCGACCCCATCCGTGCTCGAGAGCTACTTCTACTTGCTGTGCCTGCTCGGGGTTGGTGCCGCGTTGGGGATATGGATAGGCAACCGCTTGTCCGGCACACAGCCCGCCGTTGAATTCGGCTTCGTGCTCGTTTGGGTCTTACTCGGTCTGCTGACCGCGTTTGCCGCTCCTGGCTTTGGCTACCTCTTCACCCTTCCGGCCCTCACAGCCGCCATCGCTCTCAACTGGAATCCCGGCACCAGCAACGCCGTCGCCGCCATTCGCTTTGCCCTCGTGGCCGCGCCGACCGTCGTCCTCCTGACACCGGCCGTCGACTTCTTCTTCCAGATGGGACAACCCCGACCCGGAAATCCTGACTCAAGCATCCCGGCCGCCGCGGCGGTTGCCCTCCTGTTGGCATTCCTAGCGAGTGGACTTCTGATTGGTGTGTGGCACAACGTCCCGGGCGCCCCGCGGCACGAAACATCCGCGTAGTCCGACTCGGAACCCGGTGGCGCGCCGAGAGGAACGGCCACGTCCGCCCGCGAACGGTTGCGGTCGTGCAGCTCCAAGTCGAC
>CAYXMJ010000023.1:0-15099 GCA_964465915.1 uncultured Acidimicrobiaceae bacterium | reverse complement strand
ATCACCAGCGGGGCGAGCGCCGCCTTCAAGGCATACGCCGCAAAGCTCTGAGGCCGCAGAGCAGCCGGTGACATCGGCCTGAGCAGTCGCCCTTCTTCAAGGGCACGAGACCAGAAGCCCTCTCCCCTACTCCGGTCTATCGAGTGTCGCCGGCCTATTCGGCGGCCATCGCCTCCAACGCCGCGGCCATTTCCTCCGGGGAGACGTCACGGACGTGCGTGTGGAGCGACCAGTGGTGGCCAAAGGGATCGACGATGACGGCAGCCCGATCCCCGTAGAACTGGTCGGCCGGCTCTCGCAGCACCGTCGCTCCGGCCTCCACGGCCTGCGCCACGATGCCATCGATATCATCGACGTACTGGTGCAGCAGAACGCTGGTTCCCCCGAGCTTGGAGGGGTTGGCGGCATCACCTTCCATGTCGTCGGGAGCATCCGACAGATAGACCACCGCTCCGTGTACGACCAGCTCGGCGTGCGCGATGGCCCCGCCCGGCATCTCCATCCGATACCTCTCGACTGCGCCGAACGCCGCCTCGTAAAAGCTGATGGCAGCGGACGCTCCGTCGACCATCAGATACGGGATGATGCGGTCTTCGAGACCGGCAGGAATTGCGTCGACCATGGCTCGTGCTCCTCTCCTCAGGCTCGAGGTCGACCCTACTCACGAAACAGCGACAACTTCGACCTCGTCATCGAGCTCCAGCACCGCATTGATGCCTTCGCGCATGAGCAGATTGTCCTCAGCAAGCACGAGGCGCAGAACCATGGCCGGAGACCACCTGCTGACCTCGAAGCAGGCCCTCAATCCCAGAGCGTGGGGTGCAGAGCCACCGTTTGGGGAATCGGGGTCTCCCCCGGTGGTGCCGGGCCGACGAGCCGCTCGAGCAATGCTCCCCAATCGAAGGCCTCGGTCACCTCCGAGGCTCGGATCACCACTAATCGATCCTGCGGGACGTAGGTAGGAAGGATGGCGTTGAGAATCGTCTCGATCTCGTCACGGAAGCGATCGTTGGTGCTGCGCACCCCGTCGGCTCGCAGCGGAACATCCGGCTGGAGCCTGACGAACAGGTCGTACGTGTCACACCACGTTGCGATGAGTGGCCTCACGTCGAACGGATCTGTGCCACCCGTTACCCGCAGAAAGTAGGCGAAGTTGTCGATCACGGCGCGGTCGGTGACCAATACCTCAGCGCGGTTGCGTAGCTCCAACTCCTGTTGGATCTGCGCCATGATCGTCCACAGTTGGGCCTCGGGAGTCGCGCCCTCGTTGAGGCCGAGTGGGTTGAAGCGGATGACCTCCCGCCCGACCTCGACGCTACGTCCGCTCCGGCCCACCGCGCCGGCAAAGGAATGCACTGCATTCGTCTTCCTCACGGAGTGAGATCCGATAAAAGCGATCTTGAGCGATGCAGACATGGTGATGTGGCGTTCCGTGGCTGGTTGCCCGCACGGTACCCGCTCTCCACAAGAACGCCTCGCACCTCAGCGCCGCTCGTTGCCCCGCTTGTAGTTGCCGGTCGCTCTCGCCATCAACTCCTGTTCATCTCCCGAGACCACGTTGGCGGCGAACCGCTTCGCCGCTTGACCCCGCAGGACGGCGACTTGCTTGCCGTGATGGAAGATGACGATCTCGCCGCTCTTCCTGTGGACGTAGCTGAACCCGGTTGGACTGGCCATGACCCCAAGTCTCGCACGGCGGCTGTCGTGCAGTGGGCCCACAGCAAACCGGGGGCTCCGGGAACGTCAACACCCCGCTCGCCGGATCCGAGTGGACGTTTGACACAACCGGGCTCGTGCAATGCGGCTACGTGGTCCGGGTGCACGCCAACGACCGGACCATCGTCAACAGCGGCAACCACCACTACCAACGCTCGGTGGACGTCGGCTTCTGCATCCTCAAGTAGGAGGCGACTCGACCATCGACGCTGCGGGGGTGGCACAACTCGTGCCACCCCCGCACCGCGTCCGCGACCGGTTGACGATCGCCGCGCCGCCGGACCGCCCCCTCAAGATCGTGTTGGCTACGGCCGAGACCTACCTAGAGAGCCGTGAACCCGCCCCATCCATCCGATCGGCCTCGGACGGGTGCAGCGGCTCGGCAATTGTTCTGCACGAGCGCCAGCGGCGCAGGAGGGACACCGGTTCCATGACCGACCGGACGGGCCACGCTGCCCCGCCGGTAATCCGCGCCCCCGGGCACGACGTTTCAGGACTGCGGATCCCAACCGTCGCTGAGCGAACCCTCGCCGTGGTCCTCTTCGCAGTGGCCGCCGCGGCCGCACTGCGCTTCTCCCATGGCGTCTACTGGTACGGGGCAGTGGCCCTCGGAATGGTAGGGATCAAGATCGGCGCCGCCGTCTTCTACCGAACGGTGCCTCGCCCCCCGATCCCGTCGGCGACCGTTGCCGCCGTTGTGCCCTTCTTCAACGAGGATCCCGTCGCGCTCCTGCGGTGTATCGACTCACTCCGCAAGCAGACCAAACAGCTCGATGAGATCTGGGTCATCGACGACGGATCGGCCGACCCTTCTGCGTTCTACATCGCGCAAGCAGCCCTGGCCGACCTTCCCGAAGCGGAGGTGGTTCGCTACGAGAACAACAGGGGAAAGCGCCATGCGCAGGCGCATGCGTTTCGTCGCACCAAGTGCGCCCTCATCCTCACCGTCGACTCGGACACCGTTCTCGCGCCTCACGCCATGGCTGAGCTTTCCCGGGAGTTCTCCGACCCACACGTCCAAGCCGCGACCGGCTCGGTGCGGGCTCTCAATCCCGACACGAACCTCCTGACCCGGCTCACCGATCTTCGGTACGCCAACGCCTTCCTCTATGAACGCGCCGCGTACTCGCGGGTCGGCTCCGTCCTCTGCTGTTGCGGATCCCTGTCCATGTATCGCGCCGCCGTGATCACCGACAATCTCGAAGACTTCGTCACCCAGACGTTCCTCGGCGTCGAGGTGCAGTTCGGAGATGACCGGCGGCTCACCAACTACGCCCTGTTGCGTGGCCCGGTCAGGTTCGTCGAGAGTTCAATCGGTTACACCGTCGTGCCGGAACGGATCTCACACTATGTCCGTCAGCAGATTCGCTGGAACAAGTCCTTCTTCCGCGAGTCACTCTGGGTCCTCCGCTTCATGTCGCCACGGACTTGGCCGTGGAAGCTCTCGCTGGTCGAACTGGCGTCCTGGTGTCTACTCACCCTCGGGTTGGCTTCGGCCGTTCTCGTTCGACCGTTTGTCGCCGGTGGGGTTGCGTTCGCCTACTACGCGGCCCACCTCACCTTCTCGGCCTACGCACGCTCAGTCAGATTCCTCCCGACCCCGTCGCTATCACGTCACCACGCCGTCGCCACGTTTCTGCTCGCCCCGCTCTACGCCGTCTTCCACGTTCTCCTTCTCGTGCCACTGCGACTGTGGTCCCTCATCACCATCCGGTCCGGCAACTGGGGCACCCGCCAGGACGGTGTCGAGGTTGCGGTCAATCCGGCCCGCGTTTCCCCCACGGTCACGGCCTCGCCCGTCATGCGCCAAGCGGCATAGCACCTGTTTGCGGGCCTCAGCGACCGTCCTCCAGCTTGTAAGCCGACACCACGTTCCCCTGGGCCCTGCCGGTCGGGTCGTACTCGGTGTAGGTGACCTTGATCTTCTCGAAGCTGTTGGCAACCGCAACCACCGGTGGTCCGTCGTCCTCACTCCCCGAAGCATTGAGCTGATACGACGTAACCATCACGTTCTTCAACTCGTACTTGAGGTACGTGGCTCGGGCGCCCCCATACGTCGCGGTGAGCTCTACCGTGAGCGTCGGGTACACCTTGCCCCTAAGGAAGCTCTCCTGCAGTTTGACCGCCGCCTTCTCGTACTCGAGGACGATGTTGAAGTCCTCGACATCGGGAGCGGCGCGACGGCGCGATGACCCAGTCGAGGGTGCTGTGGTGCCGGCCCAATCGAACGCCAGCACATCGACCCAACCCTGATGATTGACGTCGAGCGACTCGCCATCGACACCGTCATACTTCGCAAAACCAGCCATGGTCGTCGTCCCCTTTGCACAATCGCACGCACCGGCTCGTCTTCACTATTGCACACTCACTCGTCCGTTGACGGTCGCCTCAAAGGGCTCAGGAAGGACCTGAGCTGCTCCGACTGCGGGGTCGAACGAGCCCCCGCCTCACCAATCGACAGAGCCGCGACGCCATTCCCCCATCGCAGCGCCTCGGCAATCGACCCGCCGCCCAGCCGGGACGCGATGAAGCCTGCGTTGAATGCATCCCCGGCGCCGACCGTATCGACCACCAAAACCTCAAAGCCGGGCTCCGCTGCCACCGAAGCCGCAGAACAGGCGACGGCGCCCGCGGCGCCGAGCCGGGCGACGACCGTCCGGTCAGATCCGGCCAAGGCAGTTGCGGCTGCGATCGGATCCGCGTTGCCGGCCAAGGCCGCGACTTCGTCTTCCGCCGCTCCGAGCACCACGTCCGAGCGTTCGACCGCGGCCATCACAACGTCACGGAAGCCATCGTCCCAGCCCCAGTTCTCCAGCCTGAGGTTCAGGTCGAAGGACACCATGATCCCGTCGGCGCGGGCCCGGGCCATTGTCGCCAAGAGCGCCTCGCGGGCAGGTCGGACCCTCAGGCAAATCCCCGAAACGTGCAGCCATTCGGCGCCGGAGACCGCAGCGATGGCCGACTCCACCTCGAGTGCGGAGTGGGCGCCGCCCGACGGTGGCCACACATAGATGAGCCGCTCGCCGTCGGGTTGCTTCACAGTGATGACCGTCACCGTTGGCAAATCGGGACTCGCCGTCACGCAACTGGTATCGACGCCGGCAGCCGCCAGGCTGGAGACGGCAAATCGCCCAAAGCTGTCGTCGCCGACGGCGCCGGCAAATCTGCAATCGAGACCCAAGCGAGCCAAGGCTGCCGCAGTGTTGGCCGCCGAGCCACCTCCGAAGAGCTGCGGGTCGGGGTTGGCGTGCTCGCTCGCCCGTGACTGATCGGGCAGACGGATGTCGAGATCGACATTGGCGTCGCCGACCACCAGCACGGTCACGAGACGCCCTCACCCTTGGCGGCTTGGGCGAATCCCCGCACCAGGTCGAGATCTTTCTCGAACGCACCGCTCGGAAGCGATCGGTTGGTGCAGGTGAGCGAATCTACCCCCCACGGATGCACGGCTTCGATGGCATCGCCCACGTTGTCGGGCGACAGCCCACCTGCCAGGACGACGGGGACGTTCACCGCGGCGACGATGGCGGCGCTGACCGTCCAATCGTGAACCGTTCCGGCTGCGCCGACTCCAGGCACATCCGGCGTGACCGAGTCGAGGATCAGGAAGTCGGCGGCAGCCTCGTACGATTGCGCAGCGGCGATCGCCTCGGGTCCGGTGACGGCGATGGCCTGCATGATCCCGACTCCGGGCAAGGCTCGGCGCAGGTCGGCGACAGTTGCCGGGTCCATCTCGCCGGGCGGGCCGCAGAGATGCAGGATGTCGGGCTGCACGGTCGCCACCATCCGCTGCACGGTTTCGACGTCGGTCTCGACACTGAGGGCCACAGACGTCGCGTGGCCGCGCAGGGCCGCACAGATGTCGGCCGCCGTTGCCTCGTCGACCTCGCCGGGCAGCCCCCGACGTGAGGGGGTGACTCCCACATGGTCGACATCGAGGGACGCTACCGCAACGGCCTCGGCAGCCGACTGCATCGTGTAGATCTGAACCCGGGTGCATGCTTCCATCCGGCGAAACGGTAGTCGCACCGAACCAAGCGGCTAACCCTCGACAGTAACAAAGTCGATGAGTTGCTCAACGGCGTTGACCAGCGGCGTTTCCACGTCGCGGTACGACGAGACGGCGGCGAGCACCTTCCCCCAGAAGACCCCGGTCGCCACGTTCATCCCCAACCCCTCTACCACGCCTTCTTTCCAGGGCTGCCCGGGAGGCACCTCGGGCCATGCAGTGATGCCGATCGTGCCTGGCTTGATCGCCTGCCAAATGTCGACGTAGGGGTGGCCACGAACCAGGACGTTCTGCTGCTCGACCCGGCTCGCGATCCGTGATTCCTTCGATCCATCAACCAGATGGTCCAGGAGGACACCGAGCCTTCGACCTGCTGTGGGACCAAACTCGGCGACTGCGGTCTCCAGATCGTCAGCACCGTGGAGCGGTTCGACGACAACGCCGGCAAGTCTGAAGTCGTCGCCCCAAATCTTCTCGATCAACTCTGCGTCGTGGGTGCCTTCGACCCAGATGCGGCTGGCGGCGGCTACTCGAGCGCGGATGTCGCCGACTTCGATGGACCCGGAGGCTGTGAAGCGACGCGGCTTGCCCACCGGGTTCGCCGGGGAGCGCAACGCTACGCGAATCCCCTTGTGGGTGAAGGCTCCGTCGTGGGCCTTGAAGAGCTGCCGGTCCCCCGAATCACCGACCAGGAGAACCTGGTCTCGCTCGGAGAACCCGGCTACCACCCCCGTGAAGCGTGACCCCGTGTGGGTCAACGTCATCCCATGATCGACTTCGAGTTCAACGTAGGTCGGCTTGCGGAACGTCTCGAGGACGTCCTCGTTTGCCCACCGGTCTTGCTTGGCCATGGCCGACGAGCGTAGCCCCAGAGCTGTCGCGATCCGATGATCTGGCAGACAAACGGATCGGTTGCCTCTACCCCGCAGTGGCAGAGACTGCGAACAGCCCAACGGCTACTCCGGCCGCGATCCCGATGCCAACTGCCACGGCGAGCCGGCGCAGCGTCGGCCGTTTCAGGTAGTACGGCGCGGCCACAGCCAGAGCTCCTCCGAAAGCCGCCAGCCGAAACACGTCATCGGGAAACCCGCCCTGCCTAGGACAGGTCCACCGAAGGTAGAACAGTCCCCCATAGCCACGGTGACGAGGACGACACCAAAACCCACAACGATGGCTAGCCCGGAGACGAGAACGCGGAGCACGGTCATCCATGTGGCCTCGTACCAGCGAGAGTCGATTTCGCTGGAGTGATCAGTATGTGGGGCTCGTTGGCTCATGGACAGGACTGTGCCAGCTTCTCGCCCCCGCAGCCATAGGGATCATCCCCCAATCCCACCCGGGGTGACACCTACCACCTCGTCGCCGAGGCGTACGTCGCTGCCGTGAGGAATCCGCCGGCGCCTGAACCGCCCCCGGCGGACTACTCGCACATCTCGCCGGCAAAATCGAGCTTCACGGTGTCGCCGTCGAAGGCGTCCGTCTGCTCCGACTGTGCCTGGTAGAAGCAGAGTCCGTCGTCGCTACTGGGCGCCTCCGCCCAGAACCTGTAGGCACCCTCGCCCGGGAGCGATACATCCAGGCTTGCGCCGCTGGACTCCCACGCCAGACGTGCGGTCGGATATTCGTCCGATCGCCCCCAGACCACCGCTTCGCCCCAATCGGAGGGAAGCCGCAGGACGACGCCAATGGCTCCTTCGACAACCCTTGTCGCCGGATTCTCCGCCACGGTCGTTGTTGTCACTCGTCCTTCGTCGCCCGGCGGTGGAGACGAGGTCGGCGTCGAAGTCGGCAGCCCGCTACACGAAGCGAGCACCAAGCCGAGAACTGCCACGGAGAGCCGGTTGATGGTCCGAGATGACATGCACACAACAATCGTCGCCATGAGCCAGTGACTTGAGGACGATCCCCAACCGGCGGCACGGCCATGCGGTGTTGCCATACTGACGATGAGAACGCCCCGCATCCAAAGGAAGCCGCACCTTGACCCCCACACCGTCGCTGGACGAAATCGCACACCGGATTCTATGGACGGCTTCCAACATGCACCTCCTGGGAGCCATTGCCGACGAGTTCGATACGACCCGACCCTTCGCCGGTCTGCGGATCGGCGTCTCGCTCCACCTCGAGGTCAAGACGGCCGTGCTGCTACTCGCGTTGCAGCGAGGTGGCGCCGAGGTGGTGGCCGTCGGCAACTACGGCACCACCCAGGATGACGTCGTGGCCTTCCTCATCGAGCGCGGGATCGACGCTAAGGGTCGGCATACCGACACGCTGGACGCACACCTCGGCCACGTTCGATCCATCGTGGAGGCCGATCCGGACCTTCTCCTGGACAACGGCGCCGATCTGGCTGCCTTCGCCATCGCGCAGGACGTCGCCGTGCTTGGGGGAACCGAAGAAACAACGTCCGGTCACAATCGCCTCACAGGCGAGTTGGCGGCGAACGTCGACTTTCCCATGATCGTGATCAACGACTCGCCCCTCAAGGCCATCGCCGAGAACAAACACGCGGTCGGACAGTCCATCTACGAGTCGTTCCTGCGCCACACGAATCTGATGCCGCAGGGGAAGCGAACGCTCGTCGTGGGCTACGGCTGGTGTGGACGTGGCATCGCCCAGTACTTCCGGGCCAACGGAAGCGCTGTGATGGTGGCGGAACCCGATGAGATCAAGGCGCTCGAGGCGGCTCTCGACGGCTTCCAGGTCGGGGAGGTCATCGACCTCATCTCGAATGCTGACGTCGTCATCACCGCGACGGGGGTGGATCACGTGGTCGGCAAAGCCGCGCTGGCGGCTGCTCCGGACGGCGTGCTGCTGGGAAACGCCGGCCACTTCGACCGGGAGATCGACGTCCCGGCGTTGGACGCGGCGACCACGGAACGCACACTGCTCGGCGAAGCCCTCGAACGCCACCTCCTGAGCGATGGCCGCACCGTCGACCTGATCTCGCGGGGCCGCATGCTGAACCTCGCCGGAAGCCAGCCCCAGGGCAACAGCATCGAATCCATGGACTTGGGGTTCGCCATGCAGGCACGCTCCCTCGAGCGCGTGGCCACTCGCCATGGCGAGCTACCCCCCGGCGCTCAGCCGGTCCCCGATGACATCAACCGCCGATTGGCGCGGGCCTTCGTCGCCAGCATGCCGCTCAACGCCCGCTGACGTCCTCGGCGAGAGCCTGCGCCCGCTCGGTGAGCTCCAGCCACCTCGTCTCGGCAGCGTCCAGCGCCCGAGTCGCCGCCGCGAGGTCTTCAGCGAGCGTCGCATAGTGCTCGTAGTCACCTGCCGCCTCGTGGAGGGCAACGGAGAGCTCGTCCCGGCCCCGCTCGAGGGCAGGAATGGCCACCGAGAGCTCGTCGAGTTCGCGCTGGTCCTTGTAGGTGAGCTTGCGTGGCGCCGACTTGGTACGCCGGTCGCCGCGGCTCCGCTTCGGCGTATCCGGTGTCGCCGCCGCAGCCGCCCTGTAGGCGGCCCACCCGCCGGGGTGGTGGACCACCAAAGCATCGGCTTCGATTGAAAAGATGTCGCTACAGGTTCGCTCGAGGAAGTAGCGATCATGGCTGGCTACGACGAGGGCGCCATCCCAGGCATCGAGGTATTCCTCCAGGATGTTGAGGGTGTCGATGTCGAGGTCGTTCGTCGGTTCGTCCAGCAGCAGGAGGTTGGGCGCCTCCATCAGGCTCAGCAGCAGCTCCAGGCGGCGCCGCTCTCCCCCAGACAGATCGCCCACCTCCGCTTGCTGCTGGTCCCTGGTGAACTGGAAACGTTCGAGCAGCTGCGACCCGGAGACCTTGATGCCGCTTTCGAGCAGTACCTCGTCGCGATGCTCCCGTACCGCGGCATGGACCCGCGTCGTGGGTGGAATGGGGCGGGGGTCCTGCCCGTACCAGCCGGCGAAGATCGTTGAGCCGACGGCAACCCGGCCCTCATCGGGCTCGATCCGACCGGCAATGAGGCTGAGCAGCGTGCTCTTGCCTGCCGCGTTGGGTCCGACGATCCCGATCCGGGCGTCGGGTTGCAGCTTGTACTCGACGTGTCGTACGACCCATTGGTCCCCGTATTTCTTGCCGGCGTCATGCAGTTCCACGACTTTCGAGCCGATCCGTCGAGACGGAAGATCAATGGTGAGTTCCTGACGGGCGCGTTGGCGTTGCTGGGCCATCAGGTCGTACGTCTGGTTCACCCGCGCCCGTGACTTGGTGGTCCGGGCCTTGGGAGACCGTCGCAGCCAGGCCAGTTCCGTCTTGATGCGCTGCTGCAGGCGGTGTTCGGTGGCAGCCGCGTGAGCCTCACGCTTGGCTGCCGACTCCAGATACGCCTCGTACGTTCCCTGATGGGAGTACAGATCCTGGTCGTGAACCTCGACGACTCGGGTCGCCACCCGATCGAGAAGGAAGCGATCGTGGGTCACCAGCATCAGCGCCTCCGTGCGAGCCCTCAGATGCTCCTCGAGCCAGTCGATCAGGTCCACGTCGAGATGGTTGGTGGGTTCATCGAGGATGAGAAGATCGCACTCGGTGCTCAGGGTGACCGCCAGAGCGAGCCGCTTGCGCTGGCCGCCCGAGAGGGCGGAGCAGAGCGCGTCGTGGTCCAAGAGGCCGAGGCGATCGGCGAGAGCAATAGCGCCACGGTCCTGACCAACAACGTCGCCAACCGTTGCATCGCCCGCGAAGACGGGGTCTTGGACCAGTACCGCGATCCGCAGACCCCGACTGCGCACGATAGATCCGGCGTCTGGTTCCTCGGTTCCGGCAGCGATCGCCAGCAAGGTTGTCTTGCCGGACCCGTTGCGGCCGATGACACCGATATGGTCGCCGGCTGAGATCCCGAGGGAGACATCCGACAGCACCGGGGTCTCCGGGTACGACTTCGAGACGCCTTCGAGGCTCAGCAGGTGCATGGGTGGAGGCTAAGCGATGTGGCGGCGCCTCCGGGCAGACTCGAGGCCGGCCGCGTAGTCTGAGGGCAACCCTCCAAAGGACTCGCACCGCATGACGCCCCCCTGCCCTCACCTGCCCGACGACCTCGCTCCCCCTCTGATCCGATCCAACGGATGCGAAGAGTGCATGGCCGCTGGACACCGCGATTGGGTGCATCTGCGCTTCTGCCAGGTGTGCGGCCGGGTCGGCTGCTGCGACAACTCACCGGGCAAACACGCCACCGCCCACTACGAGGCTGTCGGGCACCCGCTAATCCGATCGTATGAACCCGGCGAACACTGGTTCTGGTGTTACCTCGACCAAATCGCGTTTACCGCGCGCGCTGCGCCCCCCGCCCCTTCGTACCCCGTCGAGAGCTGAGGCTCGTTCGACCTGGCCCGTGTAGCCGGCCGTTCTACCCGTTGACACTGGGTTGCGGTTGCGATACGGTTGCAGTTGACATCCAGTTGCACGGCACGCAGAGAGCACCGTCGATGGCTCAGAGCTCAGTATTCGGCATGAACGCAAGTAGGGCCGCTGCGGTCCTCATCGAAGAGCGGTCGGACGACCCCGACTGGCTCGACGCATTCACCGACTCACTCGAACGGCGCCGCAGCGGTCGGACTCTCGAGCGCATCCTCGCCGCATGGGGCCTCAGTCAGTCCGAAGCCGGACGCCGCTTCGGGGTCAGCCGCCAAGCCGTCGCCAAGTGGCTCGCAGATGGGATCCCGATCGACCGTGTTGAGGACGTTGCACACCTCTCCGCCGCGACGGACCTCCTGGTTCGCTACATCAAACGCGACCGCATCCCCGCCGTGGTTCGCCGGCGCATCCCCGCGGCCGGAGATGAGGCGCTGCTCGATCTCTTGTCCGAGGGACGCTATCGCGAGATCCTGACCGTCTGTCGTGCGATGTTCGACTTCGCCGGCGCTCACGGATGAGAACCGAGTTACTCACGGATGATCATGAGTGGTTGCGGATCGCCGACCCGGGCTGGGCCGACCCCCTGGACCCCACGCACGCGCAACGGGTTGGCGGGCGCTGGAACCCCCCGGAGACCTTCCCAACCCTGTACCTCAACGAGGATCTGGCAACGGCTCGTATCAATCTAACGTCATTCGTTGCGCGTTGGCCCTACGAACCTGAGGATCTACGCAGCGACACCGGCCCGGTGTTGGTAGCGGCGACACTCCCCCGCCAGCAAAGAGTGGCCGATGTACATACCTCGGCCGGGCTCGCAGCAGTCGGCTTGCCCACCTCCTACCCGCTTGATGCTGACGGCACCTTGATTTCCCACGACATGTGCCAGCCGATCGGCGCCGCGGCGAAGGCCGCCGGGCTGCGAGGTATTCGTTGCGGCTCAGCCAATGCCCCCGCAGGCGCCGGACGAGAGCTCGCTTGGTTCCCGGCGACCACACGCAGCCGAGCCCGTCACGTGGCAACCATCAGGCTCGAGGACTGGTTCTGGGCGTAGCCGGAGGAACGGCGACCGCGTAGATGGGAGCGCGGGCCCGGGTTGCCCGGTGCGCATAGGCGTACCGGCCCAGGATCAGGAGGGCAGCCAACGACAGCGTGATCCCGTAGAGCACCAACGCCAGGTCGGCGTTGGCCCAGCCGTAGTAGCCCCACAACAGAGCCTGAGCCAGCCCGATGAGCCACAAGCTGGGTGCAATCCCGACGGGGCGGCCCGAGCGGTATGCGGCCCAGATCGGGGGAGCTGCCTGCAGACCACTCGAGAGGCCGAGAACGGTGCCAACCAGAACCCAACCACCTATCGCGCCGGCGCTGCCGATGCAGCAGAACCATAGGGCGCCAGCCACCCCCGCCCATCGCAGGTTCGGTTTCGACCCGGCAATCAGCCAAAGGGTGGCGACGTACAGCGCCGCAGCAATCAGGGGCGACGGCAGACCCAGCCAGAGCCCTTGCGACCAGCGGTACACCACCCAGGCGACGTTCGTTGAGATACCGAGGAGCGCCCATGTCGGGGAGAGACCCGCCGGCAGGGCGACCCGGTGCAGCTTGACCACCTGTGGTACGAGCTGCCACGCAGCCAGGACTGTTGCGGCGCCGGCCGAGAATGCAACCGCGTCCATACCCTCCCCTTCGTGTCGAACTCTCGCAATAGGAGGCGCCAGAGCGCCGCTTGATACGGCGGATTTGGAACGCGTCGGAGGTGGGGTCAACGCCGCAACCGACGGACCGGCCTGCGGTTTCGGCTTACTGGTACTCGTGGTGGGCCTGGGGGTTTCCTTCGTGTGGTGGCACCGATTGCTGCGCCGACGTCCACCTCAGGCGAGGGCCCGGCCGGGGTTTCGGCCCGTGATGTCGAGCAACCGCGCCTGGAGGGACGCGCCATCGGCGAGGTCCCCGCGGCTGCCAGCCCCGTATCGACCGCTGGCCTCCAGTTCGTGGGATCGGCGCGACATTCGTTCCCACACGAACTCGATGAGTGCCGGTTCGAGGTGCTCGTCGGCGCCGATGCTGTTCGCCAAGTCCCAGGCGTGCAGGGCGATGTCCTCGCAACGCAATGCAGCGACTTCAGCGCCCGACATCGTGCCACCAAAATGCGCGTAACTCTGCCCGAGCGCATCGTCGGCGGCCAGGCATTCCAGCATCTCACGGGCCGATTCGTCGTAGGCGCCGCGTCGGCGCGCAGCGCCTGAGGTAGCACCTGCGATCGCCGCTTCCATCGCGGTTGCCGTATCCGACCCGCCCAGGATCTCGATGGTGAATACGTTGCCGCCGACCACGTGGTCAACGAGATCGCCGACCGACCAGTCTTCACAGGCACTTTGCTCGCCCCAGGCTGTTTTGGGAACGAGGGCCAAGCGGGATGAGAACTCTCGGTCGGCCCGGCGCAGCGCGTCCACGGGTGTCAGCAACGCAACCTCGACTACGTCGCCGGTCGGGAGAGCCAGCCCATCACGTGGTGGATCACGTCTGGGTGGTTGCGCAGGTCGGAGTGCCGGGTACCGCCGACGACCTCGACGTTGGTTGGCTCGAGCCGTTGGCTCCCGGTGCTGCTGGCAGCTCGCACCAGAAGATCACCCATCACCACACCAACGGGATGCTGCGGGTCGGCGGTGACGACGCCGGCGACGAAGTGGTGACCAACGCCGGCCGGAAGCGAGTGGTCACCAACGGTGTCGCTCAGCAGCGCATCCGGGTCGAGCCCTGCCCAGTCATCTTCGACGATGGCGCCGAACCGGAGATCTTTGATGCCGCTGCTGCGGCCCTTGAGGAAATCGGCAAGCGGCCGGGTCTCGGGCACCAACCCGAGTCCCCATCCGACGATGTTCACCAGCTTCTCGAGCGGCGCACCACGATGGGGCGAACCGAGCGCCACGACATCGGTGAGGTGCTCGGTCCACCTGAAGCCCGCCGCGTCGGCGGCGGCGCAGGCACTGCGGCAGATCAAGCCACCCATCGAATGACCCACCAGGGCGATCGACTGCACGGGCACGGGCCAACGAGCCACCAGGTCCTCGAGCAGGGCCGCCAGCTGGGCACCGTTGTTGGATACCCGCAGCCCGCTGTTGTAGCGAATCGCTACCGGAGAGAGCTCGGGGTGGGCCTCCAGCGTCTCCGCCAGGCCCGGCTGCGCCCCTGTGCCGATCCAGCAGCGTTCGGTGTCGGTCAGACCGTGCACGAGAACCACGATATGGCCCGTTGTTGCCGGATATTCGTCTCCAATCGTGTCGATCGGAACCGGCTGCCCGCTTCGATTGCGAACGCTCATCTCGATGCCGAGTCGCGCTTGTCGGTCTCCGAATCCGTCCCCCCACACACCATTGACCCACGCTTGAACCATGTCGGCCCGTTCCTCCGAGACCTTCACTCCGTGGTCGAGGCCGATTCCCAGGGCGGTACCGCCGAGGCGGATCGAGTGGTAGACGACGGTGGAGATCGAGTCGTGGGCAACCCGTACCGGTTCCCCAACCGGTCCTGTGATGCCAAACCACCGGTTGGCAATGGCGCGGTGCATCCCCTCGACCGGCGCCACGATGCGCTCTGTCGTCAATGCCACGGTATTGCCAATGCTCATGAGGGATCCGATCCTCGGCGGCTTCGCCCGCACCGTAGCCCAGATCCGGGCCGTCGGGGGTCCAAGGGCATCTTCGGAACGTGACTTCTCTAGAACTTCCCGCTATTGACGAGCTCCTCGGGCGGAGGAACCGGTTCGACATTGTCCCAGTGTTCGGCGATCAACCCGTTTTCGAGCCGGACACGACCGTTCTGGCGTGGTTGAGGCGCGGTTTCCCGTACCGCAGCCACGCCAGAACGGTCGGGTAGGAGCGAGGACGTCGGGCAGGGTGTGCTGGTCGAACTGGCGGTGGCGGTATGTACAGTTCACGGCGTGAGACCCAAGACAAAGGCGCTCTGGGAAAAACAGAACCTCCATCCCGGCGACCGTTGGCGGCTGTTCTCAGCCGTCAGCAGCGTCGCTACCGCTGAGCG
>CAYXMJ010000022.1:0-23778 GCA_964465915.1 uncultured Acidimicrobiaceae bacterium | reverse complement strand
GATCAACTTCAGGGATCGGTTTTGGGGCAGAACGAAACATGGTCCAAAAGAGTAGTCCAGCAGCGGCGGCAGTAGCCTGCGGCCGATGACCGACGCCACCGTCACCTCCGGCTCACCATACGAAGAGCGGTATGGCTTTGTGCGAGGCCGCCGCATCGGGAATCGGGTCGAGGTCGCCGGCACGGCTCCGGTCCCCCCCGTGGGGGAGCAGGTCGCCGTCACCGCCTACGACCAGATGCTGCGTTGCGGCCACATCGCCATCGCGGCAATGGCCGACCTCGGGGCCGAGGTCTCCGACGTGATCCGCACCCGGATGTTCATCTGCGATGTCGCCGATGCCGACGAGATCGGCCGTGCCCACCGGGAGCTATTCGGCAGCCACCCTCCGGTGGCAACCATGGTGGTGGTCGCCGGGCTGCTCGATCCGGCATGGAAGGTCGAGATCGAGGTCGAGGCGATCGTGGCGGGTTCACCTCCCGCTGGTGGGGATTCGTGAACGCGCGGGAAGGGGCTCCGTAGGAGCCCCTTCCGAGTGGTGCAGGTGAGTCTCAGCCGTCGTTGGGTTCGAGGGGATAGACGTCCGACTGGGCGACGAACTCCTCGACGTACTCGATGGCGATGGCCATGTGCTCTGGGTTGTCAGGCCAGCCGGGGATCGATTCGCCATCGGCCACCTTGATCTGTTCGTGGACGTCGGGATGAGCGACCTCGAGCCAGTTGTAGAAGGCCCGGTTGTAGCCGAAGAAGACCTCGTCGAGGAACATGTCGTCCACGTCGTCGTACAGGGCAATGAGCTTGCCGTCGGCCGTGACGTAGACCTGGTCCATCCGAGGCCGGAAGGGGAAGTCCCCTCCGTGGAAGATGCCTCCGGGTCCGTGGTAGTCGTTGTACGACCGCACCCCGCACTCGACCGCAGTTTCGGGGTTGGCGGGGTCCATCGGCAACTCTTGATGATCGACCGCTACGTCGAGGACTCGGCAAGGTTCGGTGATATCTATCCGAAGGTTGGCGGCGGCCAGAATCCTTTGGTACGCACCGTCGCCGACCTTCATGGCAAATGGCCCGGTCAGCATGTCCATCACTCCGTCGACGTCACCTCGATTGGTGGTGGCGTAGTACTCAGTGACGGTCGCCACCGCGGCGGCTTGCGCGGGCGAGGTCGACGTGGTCGTCGCTGGCGCTCCGGTCGTCGACGGACTCGAGGTCGAGCTGGCTGCGACCGCTGCCGTTGTTGTGGGGCCGGGTCCCTCGTCGTTGGCGAATGCGGCCCAGGTGCCGAGCCCGACGACCAAGACGGCTACTGCGGCGACGGCGCCGATCAGAAGGCGGTTGCTTCGGTTTCCACTGCTTGGTTGATTCGCTGCCATGGTTGGGCTCCTCCGCTCGAGTTCGTTGAGCGCGAGCGGCGAGTCGAGTCCATCCGGATCGGGGACCGGGTTGGTCTCCATCAGAAGACGGAATACCTTGTCGTCGTTCATGCTCGTTCGCTTTCGTTTGCAGGGCGGGGAGATGGGCCGGTTCGTGACAGAGCACGGAATGTGGTCCCGAGCTTCTTCTTCGCTCGATGAACCCGCTGGGCAGCGGCTTCGGTCGAGCACCCGACAGTCTCAGCGATCTGTTCGTTGGAGAGTTCTTCCCAGGCGGCCAGCAGAAGGACCTCGCGGTCCTTCGGCCGCAGGGCCTCAAGGGCGGCGTGCACCTGGCCGTATTCGGCCCGTTGCACCACCTCCCAGTCGGGCTGGGAGGGCACGCCCGGTCGGATACCGGACAGTTTGCTCGCCAGACGCCATCGCCGGTTCTGAGACCGGTAGTGATCAGAGACGATCCCTCGCGCCACGCCGTACAGCCACGGCAGCGCCATCTCGTCCTCCGGAACGTCGTCGATCCGACGCCACGCAACGGCGAACACGTCAGCGACCGCATCAGAAGCGCCATCATCACCGATGCGACGCAGGCAATAGGCTCGCACCGCACGGTTGTGCTTCTCATACAGTTGGGTGAGCCGGTCGTCTTGGCTTGGCATCCTGGGTCAATCCTCGTCCCGTTGCACCGTTTATGGCCGGCCAATTGCGATCTTGACAAAATGTTCAAACAGGACCTGTTGAGTCGCGGAAAGATCCGGTCACGCCATTCGGCGGCTCGGGCGGGCTACTGTGGCCTCTCGGGGCGGAACGGACCGCACCACGACTGAGGAGAATCGGAAGAAGCCATGGCGTCATCGGCCACGACCCGTACGATCACCATCACGAGGGCGCAGGAGATCTTCTTCTCCTGGACGTCCGATGTGCTGGTCTACACGATCGTCCTCAACCTGTTCGTTGAGTATGTGGACGCGGTGGTGATCGACTCGTTCACGATCTCGATTCTGACCGCGGTGCTCTTGAAGATCCTGCTGGATGTGGTCATGCACTACGAGCACGGTGTCCGCAGCTACTTCGCGGACAAGGAGGGGGCGTTCTTCAAGGTGGCGGGGACGGTGTCGCTGATTGTGATCCTGTTCGTCGGGAAATTCGTCATTCTCGAAGTGGTGAACATCGTGTTCGGCGACCATGTCGAACTTGGCCACTTCATCGAGGTGGTTGCTCTCGTCCTGGCACTGATGATCACCCGGCGCCTCTTCGGGGTCCTGTTCCAACGGTTGGGTGGATCAGATTCCAACGAGGAAATCATCGACGAAGCCGCCGCCGACGAGTGACCGCGCTGCGCTTGGCACAGGAACGCCACTGCGTTACACTTCCGTTCACCCGGACGGTCGTCCGCGCCCCGTTTGCCAAGTCCACGAAGGAAAATGCCTGCGTGAAAGACACAAAGACCATCATCGAAGAGTTCGGTACGCACCCGAGCGACACGGGATCTCCCGAGGTCCAGGTCGCGTTGCTGACCGAGCGAATCAATCACCTCACCGATCACCTGCGGTACCACAAAAAGGACCACCACAGCCGGCGAGGCTTGCTGATGATGGTCGGCAAGCGCAGACGACTGCTGGGATATCTCAACGACCAGGACGTTCAGCGGTATCGATCGCTGATCGCCCAACTCGGTCTGCGGAGATAACGACGGAAGAAAGGCGGCCTGCGGGCCGCCTTTTTGCTGTCAGTCATTCGAATCTGGAGTAGCGCTTCAGTTGTCAGTGGCCGCAGCTTGTTCCCCCACGAGATGCGACCACTGCCAATTGAGCGTTCTCCCTCACTCAACAACAAGGAGACACGCGTGGCAGAGACCACCGTACGCGGTCAAGTAGGCAACGCAGAGATTGCCCTTTCGACCGGAAAACTCGCACGACTCGCCGGCGGCGCCGTCGTGATCAAGGTCGGCGGCACTGAGGTGCTGGTGACCGCAACCGCAAATCGCGGTGGCAGGGAAGGCCTCGATTTCTTCCCGCTCACCGTGGATGTCGAGGAGCGGATGTATGCCGTTGGGCGCATCCCGGGCTCGTTCTTCCGTCGTGAAGGCCGTGCCACGGAAAAGGCGACTCTTACCTGTCGCTTGATCGACCGCCCGCTGCGGCCTTCGTTCGTCGACGGCTTTCGTTCCGAGACACACATCGTGGCGACCGTCATGTCGGCCGACATGGTCCACGACTACGACGTTGCCGCGTTGAACGCTGCCTCGGCCGCACTCATGATCAGCCCGATCCCGTTCCTCGGCCCGCTCGGCGCCGTACGCCTGGCCCTCAGGGACGGCGAATGGGTGCCGTTCCCTACCTACGAGGATCTCGAGGAATCAGTCTTCGAACTCGTCGTCGCCGGCAAGCGCAATGCCGCTGGTGAAGTCGACATCGCCATGGTCGAAGCCGGCGCTACCGAAGATGGTCACCGCCTCGTCACCGCCGGCGCCCCAGCCAGCGACGAGGAAACCGTGGCTCGCGGGCTCGAGCTTGCCAAGGAGTACATCGGTGTCCTGATCGACATGCAGGTGGAACTTGCCGCCCAGGCCGAAACGCCGACCCCGATCGAGTATCCGCTGGTGATCGACTACTCCCAGGAACTGTACGACCAGGTCGCCGGTGTCGCTCGGGACCGTCTCATGGCCATGGGCACCATCGCCGACAAGCACGAACGCCAAGACGCCGAGGACATGCTGCGCGAAGAGGTGCTCGCTGAGTTGGCCATCGCTGAAGACGATGAGGCCGCGTTCAAGGCTGCCAAGAAGGCCTTCCGGGCCGTGCAGAAGAAGGTCATGCGCCAGAGGGTCGTCTCCGAAGGCGTCCGGATGGACGGTCGCGGCTTGACCGATGTTCGGCCGCTCATGATCGAGGTCGGTCTTGTAGCCGAGGGGCACGGCTCAGGCCTGTTCCAGCGTGGCGAGACTCAGGTCTTGAACGTCACGACCCTCGGCATGCTGCGGATGGAGCAAATGCTCGACACCATTGATGTCGAAGACTCCAAGCGTTACATGCACCACTACAACTTCCCGCCGTTCTCGACCGGAGAGACTGGCTTCATGCGTGGTCCGAAGCGGCGTGAGATTGGTCACGGTGCTCTGGCTGAGAAGGCGTTGCTGCCGGTTATCCCGTCGGCCGAGGAGTTCCCCTACGCCTTCCGTCTCGTGTCCGAGGTTCTGATGTCCAACGGGTCGAGCTCGATGGCTTCGATCTGTGGGTCATCGTTGTCCTTGATGGATGCCGGGGTTCCGATCGAGTCGCCCGTGGCCGGCATTGCGATGGGTCTGATCCATCACGATGGCCAGTTCGTGACGCTGACCGACATCCTGGGCGCGGAAGATGCCCTCGGTGACATGGACTTCAAGGTCGCTGGTACCCGCAACATGATCACGGCCCTGCAGCTCGACACCAAGATCGAGTCGCTTCCCGCCGACGTCTTGATCCAGGCCATGGGCCAGGCGCGCGACGCCCGCCTGTTCATCCTCGACGCCATGGCAGATGTCATCCCCGGACCGCGTGAAGAGCTTGCTCCGAACGCTCCGAAGATCGAAACCATCATGATCCCGAAGGATCGGATCGGTGAGGTCATCGGACCCAAGGGCAAGGTCATCAGGGAGCTCGAGGAGCAGACCGGCGCCACCATCGAAATCGACGACGACGGCGCCATCCGGGTCGGCGCCTCGGACACGGCTTCGATGCTGCTGGCCAAGGAGCGCATCTTGGCGATCGGTTTCCCGCCAGAGGCCGAGGTCGGTGCCGACTACGAAGGCGAAGTCGTCAACATCACCAAGTTTGGCGCCTTCGTCAACATCCTCCCGGGTCGCGACGGCCTGCTGCACATCTCCAAGATGGGTGGCGGTCGGCGCATCGAGCAGGTTGAAGACGTGCTCTCGCTTGGCGACAAGGTCCAGGTGGTCGTTCGTGAGATCGACGACCGTGGCAAAGTCAGTCTCGACCTGGCCGAGGGCGTCGAACTGGAACTGCGCGAAGGGGCAACCGCTTCGCCCAAGAGCGAAGGTGGCGGCCGCGACCGCGGCGGCGATCGTGGTGGTCGGGACCGCGGCCGCGGCGGCGATCGTGGCCGTGGTGGTCGGGATCGTGGTCGCAGCAGCGACCGTGGCGGTCGTGATCGGGACCGCGACCGCAATCGGGATCGCGATTCGGGCAGCGGCGGCGGCTCGAAGCCGGGCCGCACCGTGGTCTCGTTCGAAGACGAGTTCGAGGGCGGCGAGTAGCACCCACGTCAATCGTCAATGCGAGAAGGCCCCGGATCAGCCGGGGCCTTCTCAGTTGAATCAACGGGTCGAGATCAGTCTTCGAGCACAAACGTCAGCTTCATGTCGACTCGGAAGTGCTTGATCGTCCCATCGTCGGAGAGTACGACCTTCTGTTCTGAAATCCAGGCTCCCCGAATGCCGTCGATGGTCTTCTGAGCTTTGGCGATGCCCTTTCTGATGGCATCTTCGAAGCTGCCGGGTGAAGTTGACGTGATCTCGATCACTTTGGCTACGGACACGTAGCGTCTCCTTTCAGGAGCGAGGGTGCTGGTCCCACGCTAATGCCTCCATGTCATCCCATCGGTTCGGTCACTCCGCAGTGATGTCGCCGAGGGTGACATTGAGTTCCGAAACGATCGAGGCGGGGGAGAGCTCGATGAGGAAGCCGCGCTTGCCGCCGTTGAGGTAGACCAGGGGAGCCTCCAGCAGCGTAGCCGGAGCGTATACCGGCATGACGCGGCGGGTCCCGAATGGCGAGGTGCCACCAACGAGATACCCAGTGTGTCGGTCGGCCGCGTCGGGATCGCACGGCTGCACTCGCCGGCACCTGATGAGGCGAGCGAGGTTCTTGGTGGATACCTCGCGATCACCATGCATCAGCACGATCATGGGGTCGCCGGTTTCCGTCTCCATGATCAGCGTCTTGACGACGTTGTGCAGATCAACCCCGAGAGCCGCCGCCCCTGCCGCCGCTCCTCCGCCCGGCTCGTAGCGGTAGAGATGGGGAACGAAGTCGATCCCGGCGTCACGGAGCGTCCGGACGGCCATGGTGACGGGGATCTTCATGCGAAGAGCGTACCCACCCCGGCGGCAGACGCCGGCCTTGACATCCAGAATTGGGGGACGCAAGCA
The DNA here is from genome assembly GCA_964465915.1 of uncultured Acidimicrobiaceae bacterium. Taxonomy (GTDB): domain Bacteria; phylum Actinomycetota; class Acidimicrobiia; order Spongiisociales; family UBA5794; genus CAVPHV01. Next base: position 17,265 of record CAYXMJ010000022.1, on the reverse strand, counting down.
TGATCCGGAGAGATGTCGCGGGTGATCGCTTGACTCTCCCCCGGGGGGAGGCCCGACGATGGAGAGGAAAGGAGGTTGCAAGCGTGAATCTGATCCCCATCGGCCGATTCTCGAAGATGACGCGGCTCTCGGTGAAGGCGCTGCGCCTTTACGACGAGATCGGCCTGCTGGTTCCTGCCCATGTCGATCCGTCGTCCGGATACCGGTACTACCACCTGGGACAGGCGAATCGGGCTGAGGCGGTGAGGATCCTGCGATCGGTCGACATGCCACTCGACGAGATTCGGGCGATTCTGGAGACTGACGACCCAGAGCTGGTCCACAAGCAGTTGGTGATGCACCACGAGCGGCTGGCTGAACGGTTGGCTGCTCAGGAGCGCACGCTTGCCTACCTCGAGGCGCTCATCCACCGCAAGGAGGGAATCATGCCCTACGACGTCAACGTTACAGAAACGGCCTCGCAACTGGTTGCCGCCACCAAGGTCCACACCAGTCTGAGTCGGATCGGCAACGACATCGGCGCAGGATTCGGATCGCTGATGCAAGCCCTGGGTCGCGCGGGCGTAGCGCCGGCGGGTCCACCGCTGATCGTCTACCACGATGTGATCGACGACACGACCGACGGGGACATCGAGATCTGCGTGCCGATCGGCGCCGTCATTTCGGACGGGGGCGAGGTCTACGGGCGGGAGCTCGAAGGGGGAGCAATGGCGACCACGGTCCACCACGGCCCCTACGAGCAGATTGGCTCGGCCTACCACACGTTGACCGCCTGGATCTCCGAGCATGGCCACGACGTAGCGGGACCACCCCGGGAGATCTACCTGAATGATCCCCAGACGGTCCCGCCCGAAGAGCTGCTCACCCGGGTCGAGTTCCCGATCTGTTCCGAAGCGGGCTGAGCCGGCTCAGGGGTAGTCCACGGGTGGACGATCAGTGGTTGAGCAGAGTCTCGATCACGTCGGTGACTTCCCGGCTGATCGAGAGGTCGATGGCTCCGATCGGGTGGATGAGGCGCTTCCGGCTGACCGACCGGATCAGCTCACACTGGATGTAACTGACGTGGTCGAGACCTGTGGCGGAGCTTGCATCGACCTCGATGTGGAGCGACAGGCCGCGCCGTGTGGTGGTGAGCGGAATCACGATGACGAAAGGGAAGTCGGTCCCGAAGGTCTCGGGTGGACCGACAATGAGTGCGGGCCGATGGGCTGCGGGTTCTCCTGGGTATGGCTCGCCAAAGTCCACCAACCAGAGATCGTCAACCGATGCCATCGGTCACAGAGGTGGTGTCGGCTTCGGCGAGGTAGTCCGCCCACGCCGCCGGGTCAGCCTTCAAGCTGGCTAGTTCTGAGGTCACCTGGGAGGCGAAGCGCTGCCGTCGTAGAGCCTCGGTGGCGTCTCGGACCGTCTCGATGAGCGAATCTCCCGTGTCCCGACTCAGTTCGAGAAGTCGCGCGTGGGTATCTGTGTCGACTCGAATCGTGGTGGTTCCCATGGATGTGAGTCTACATGCTGCATGCATCAGGGTCTACATGTCCGATCGTGGTGATTGCCTCTCGTTTTGCATATTCCACTCTTGACATCGAACATATGTTCGATAGGGTGAGGGTCCGAGTGGCGGTGCTGGTGCTCGGGACCGTAGGAACGGAGCGGGTGGCAGGTGACGGCGACAATCGCATCGGTGGGGGACTCCGTTGCTACCCCCGTTGCGTCACCGGGACGGAATCTGCTCACCCCCGAACCGGGAAGGGTCACCGGACTCATCGGTCATCCCGGGTTCGGGATGACCAGGATCGGGCTGACGATGCTGGCGCGGCGAGCCGTGGCCGGGCCCGTCGTGTACCTGGACGCACGCGGCTGGTTGTGCCCACCGGCAGCGTGGGAAGCCGGCATAGCTCCGGAGCGTCTCATCGTCGTGCGGTGTTCCGACCCGGTGCACTGGGCCCGGGTGGCCGCTACCTTGATCGAGGGGATTCCGGGTCTCTACGCCGAGGTTCCGCGGGGGGTCAAGGATGCCCAATTGCGCAAACTGGCGGCGCTGGCGCGCAGCCGCCGAGTACCCGTCGTGCTGCGTCCGGTCCGGGGCAAGCTTCCCTCCGGTATCGCCCATCTGCGGTTGGAGGCACGCGAGGTGCGCTGGGACGGTCCCGATGCCGGTCATGGCCGGTTGCGGCAACGCCGGATCATCTTCGAGGCCTCAGGAAAGGCAATGCGGGGCATGACCCAAACGATTGAGGTGGAGGATCATGGAGCGGACGCTGTGCGTCTGGTACCCCGACTGGCCGCTACGTCGGCCAGACGCGCCGCCGGGTAGCCCCTGTCAGGCCGTTGGCGAGGACAACCGGGTCATCGCACTCAATCAACTGGCGGCGGATGCCGGGGTCCAGATTGGTATGCGGCGTCGTGAGGCGGAGGCGGTCTGCCCGGTGGTGTGCACCGTCGTGGCAGACCCGGGTGCCGACGCGGCCCGCTTCGAACCGGTCGTTGCCACGATCGAAGAGCTGATTCCACGCGTTGAGGTAGTGACACCCGGCTTGGCCCTCGCTCCCGTCACCGGAGCCGTTCGCTACTTCGGCAGCGAGGAGGCGCTGGTGACGAGGGCCGCCAAAGAGGTTGATGCCCTCACCGGCTCGGGGTATCGACTTGGTCTCGCTGCCGGGCCATTTGCAGCTCGACGCGCCGCTGATCTCGCCACAGCTGAGGACCCGATCCATATCGTCACCGACGACACGGCTTTCCTCGGCTCGCTCGACATCGCCACTCTCGGCAAGGAGGAGCTTGCCGCGACGTTTCGCTGGCTGGGGATCACCACGCTGGGGGAGTTGTCCCAGTTGCCCCGGGAAGCCATCGTCTCTCGCTTTGGCCCCGATGGGCTGGCCGCGCACCGCCTGGCACATGGTGATGATCGCCCGGCCAACCCGCGTCAGATTCCGGCCAACCTCTCGGTCGTAGACCGGTTTGCGCCACCGTTGGAGAGTCTGGAACAGGCCGCGTTCGAGGCGAGGGGGCTCGCCCACCGACTCATGATGGAGCTCGAAGCTCATGGGGTTGCTCCCCATCGGGTAGAGATCGAGGCGGAAGCCGATGATGGGTCCATTCGGATTCGAACCTGGCGCAGCCTGGATCCGTTCACCGAGGAAGCCGTCGCCGAACGAGTGCGCTGGCAGCTGCGGGCGTGGCTCGACCACGCCAGGTTTCGCAGTGGGCCGGGGATACGGGGCGGCCTGGTTCGGTTACGAATCGCACCCGCCGATGTCTCCGGAGGGGGCCGCCAGTTGGCGCTGCATGAAGACGCCCGGAGTGCGGCTGAAGCGGATCGGGTGCTGACCCAGGCCCAGGCAATCGTGGGCATGGACGGCGTGCTCCAGGCGATCCCGCAGGGGGGCCGTGACCCCGCAGAGCGGGTGGCTTGGTACCGCTGGGGTGAGGAGGTGCCACAACCCGAACGCGACCCGGCGGCTCCATGGCCGGGGCAGACCCCGACGCCGTCACCAGCGTTGGTTCCCCCCGAGCCGGTACCGCTGGAAGTCGATTGGGAGGCAGGGATGCCGGTTCGGATCCGGCTGGGGTCACGTTGGGAACCCGTGCTGTCATGGGCGGGACCGTGGCGGCTGATGGGGCGTTGGTGGCAAGGTGAGGGACCCGGTGATCGCTATCAGATTGTGACCTCCGCCGGGGCCTTCCTCTGCGAAGTGAGTGGCGAGCGCACCTTCCTGACCGGGGTATACGACTGAAGCGCCAGGCATTCCTCAACCCTTCGGGTTGAACGGTCGATCACATACCCTGAGAAGAACGAAGGGGTACAGCACGATGCGAACTGCTGCCACCACGATCCTCGTCCTGGGGACGATGCTGGTGGGTGCTCAGCTCTACCTGGTATTGCTGCCGCGCAGTCCGGCACTCGGCGTTGCCGTTGTTGTGGGGACGGGCGCCGCTCTCGCCACCGTGCTGTTGTGGCTCGATCAGATCATCCATGAACGTCGCAGCGTCACCGGCGATAGTGCGGTCGACACCGGCGCCGACTCCATCGACTGACCGGGCCTGTTCTCAATACCGGCCGGCGGCTTCGTCTCGCATCTCGTTGAACGAGGCTTCGACGAGGTCGTGGGTCTGCTGCCTGACCGTGTCGATATCGGCGATCGTGAGTCCCTCAACCGGAATCGGATCGTGGATGACCACTTTGGCGCGGCCGGGGTAGAACACCCAGGCGCCGGGTCGCCACACCTCCCAGGTCCCGTAGATCGACACTGGGACGACGGGAAGCCCGTTGGTGATGGCGATGCGGAACGCGCCTTTCTTGAAGCCGTGGAACTGTCCATCGCGCGCCCGGGTCGATTCGGGGAACACGATGAGCGAATAGCCCTGCTGGGTGGCCAATTCAACGCCCCGGTTGATTCCGGCGTGGGCTGCCCGGCCGGCACCCCGATCGATCTTGATGATGCCAACGCGGCTCATGGCCTGGGCAAGGAGGGGGATCTTGAAGAGTTCGGCCTTCGCCATGTAGCGAATGCGGTTGGGGATGGCGCGAAACAGCAGTGGGATGTCGAAGTTGGAGAGGTGGTTCGACACGAAGACGTACTGAGCTGCCGGGTCGACCCGGTCGCGTCCTTCCACCGACCAGGTGATGGGCGCAACGCTGAGGAACAAGCGGGACCACAGTTGGATCACGGTATCGACGTGCGGGCTGTGCGGTCGGACGGCAACGACAATCAGCACGTAGGCCGATACGGCCAGCGTGAACAGGAAGAACGTCGGCACCGCGATGATGGTGCGAATCGTGGCGAGCACCCGCTGTTTCATGCGGGTAACTTAGCGGCGCTCGCCGTCTCTATCGGGACTGAACCACCGTGGTCACCATCCAACCCACCGCCGCTCGCCGTATCGCCCTGGCCGCCCAGGGCTTCGCCACGGCGCGTCCGCAGGGCCGGGTCGATATCCGTCACCTCCGGAGGGTCATGGGAGACGTCGGTGCGCTCCAGTTGGACTCCGTGAACGTGCTGAGCCGCTCGCACTACCTGCCGATGTTTGCCCGCCTCGGGCCGTATGACCGGGTCGCCCTCGATCGATACACCTCCGAGAGTGGGGAAGTCTACGAATACTGGGGCCATGCCGCTTCGCTGCTTCCGGCCGCTCGGTATCCGCTATTTCGCTGGCGAATGGATGCCTTCGAACCGTGGGGTCGCATCCGCAACCTCCAGGCTGAGCACCCCGGCTACATCGAAACCGTCTACGACGAGATCGCGGCACACGGGCCGATCAGTGTGGCGCAGCTTTCCGACCCAGGGGCGCGCACCGGTCCGTGGTGGGGTCACGGCCGAGGCCGAGTAGCACTCGATTGGTTGTTTGCCTCGGGTCGGATCACCGCATATCGCGATCACCGGTTCGGGCGTCTGTACGACCTCCCCGAACGAGTGATCCGCGCTGAGTACCTCAACGCACCGTCGGCGACCAGGGAAGATGCTTACCGCGAACTGCTACTCCTGGGTGCCGCTCATCATGGCATCGGTACCGCGAAGGACCTCACCGATTACTACCGATTGAAGGTCCCGCTGGCCCGGCCGATCCTGGCCGAGTTGGTGGCATCGGGTGAACTGATCGCGGCCGATGTCCCCGGTTGGACGCAGCCCGCCTACCTGCACCCCGCCGCGCCGCAGCCTCGAAAGATCCGCGGGGCAGCCCTGCTCAGCCCCTTTGATTCACTCGTATGGGAACGTGACCGTACCGAGCGTCTATTTGGGTTCTACTACCGGATCGAGATCTACGTCCCAGAGCCAGATCGCATCCACGGCTACTACGTGCTGCCGTTTCTGCTCGATGGAGAACTCGTCGGTCGAGTCGACCTGAAGGCGGACCGAGCCGGCGGCCGCCTCTGGGCTCGGGGGTCGTTCGTCGAAGACGGCTATGACGCCGCGGTGGTTGGCCGAGCGTTGGCGTCGGAGCTCCGCGCGATGGCGGGTTGGATCGACCTCGGCGATGTCGTGGTCGAAGACCGCGGGAACCTCGCGACCCAGCTGCGGGCCGCGCTCGCCTGACCCATGGATCAACGGAGATCGATGGCAACGGCAACGCCGACGCCGAGCGGGACCGGGATGATGCGGCCGAACTGCCAGTCCACGAAGATCAGGTCGCCGGTACCCCTCGTATCTTGAACGACGAGAAACTGACCGTCCGGAGTCAGGCTCACGACATCGGCCGGCCGCCCGAGCGAGACGATTTGAACCCCCCTCCCGGTCAGGTCGTAGGTCGTGATCGTGCCGGATTCCTGGTGGGCCTCGATAACGTGTTCCCCATCGGTGGTCAGCAGATGCGTGCGTTCGGGGAGGAGCGGACTGCTGGTGGTGAAGGCGATCAGGTCGAGCTCTGGGTCGGCCAGGAAGATCCCGCTCGGCGCAGGTTTCACGGCGGCCGGGTCAACACCAAACCCGGTCAGGTCTTCACCGTTGCTGATGACCTCCTCGTAGGCCTCGACCGTCGAGGCGAGGAGCAGCTTGCCTTCGTCTGTTGCGTCAAGGAAGGCTGCCGGGGCCGTGGCGATGCGTCGTCCTTCGAGGTCGAGCGCCGTCACCAAAGCGAACTCCACCAGCCGGGAGCTGCTGGGGTCTTGGGTCAACGGCACGCTCACTGCGTAGGCCGGGTCGAGAAAGGAGCGGCGCTCGAGGAGGAATCCCCATTCTCCCCATGCCACCAGCGCCTCAGTTGGGAAGACTTCAGCCACCTGGCGGGTCACCATGAGCTCCTGCGTGTTGGGGTCGGCCACGCCTTCGTACAAGTACGCCGTTTCGGCCGTCGGCAGGTGAGCCGTCCAGGCGATGCGAAGCGGGTCGTCGGGATGCCATGCGGCGCCGGAGACGCCGATGAACTGTGCCGGTTGACTCGTGGCGGGCAAGCCGAGGTGAAGGCTCGCGTCGGTTCGAAAGAAGGACAGGTAGGCGAGCCACCGTGCGGAGGCGTCGAACGAGGCGAGGTCCGGCCTCGCGGTGAGAGGCAGGAACGTGGGGATGGTGCTCTTCGCTTCCCAATGCACCACGGTTCCAAAGCGCCCGTCGCGGAACACCGCGGTTAGTCCAGATTCGGTGCCGGGCAGGAGGCCTTCCAGGGTGGGTGGCACCGTGGTGGTGGGCGAGGCCGTCGTCGATGGGGCGTCCTCGGCAAACGCCGGGATGGTTGTCGTTGTGGTGGTCGTGGCGACAGCACCGCCGGCCCCGTCACCGTCGACCGGCGAGTCGGTGTCACCGCCCAACAGCGCGACGCCCACCCCGACCAGAACCAGCGCGCCGGTCGCGACGGCGAGGGGTAGCCAACGGCGCGGCGACCGTGCTGTCCCACCCGGGGGAGTGCCCTCGGGTGGATCGGGGGGGAGCGGCCGGATTCTGACCTTCTCGTCCCGTGCCTCCATTGGCCGGAATGGTAGGCGTGCGTTTCGGCAAGTGGCGATGACGCTGGAACGAGTGACCGGCCGACCGGTCGACGGGTCTCCCCGTCTACGGCAGACGGGGAGAGGTCACCGCAGGGTCGGCGCTGTGCATGGGACGGCGGGGTGCCACCAGCGACGCGGCAGTGACCGTGGTCGACTCCGCAGCGGGTCCAAGACCCTCGTAGTTGCCGGCGATCAAGGCTGTTGCCGCCACCAGTCCTGCCGCCAACACGACGCCGAGCCGTCTGAACAACGGTGGCTGGGTTCGTGGCGGGCGCAGCGGTTGGACCATGAAGTCCATAGTAGGGCCTGGCGGATGGGCGCTATCGTGCGGGCGCAGGACACCACAAGTGGAGGGTCGATGATCGATTTTCAGGACCGGGTTGCCGTCGTCACCGGCGCCGGGGGAGGGCTTGGCCGTGCCCACGCCTTGTTGCTCGCAAGCCGCGGCGCAGCCGTCGTCGTCAACGACCTGGGCGGGTCGGTCCACGGGGAAGGGGCCAGCAGTTCAGCTGCGGACGATGTTGTTGCTGAGATACGTGAGGCCGGCGGAGAAGCCGTAGCCGAGCATTCATCCGTCGCTACGCCTGAGGGCGGCGCCGCCATCGTTGCGAAAGCAGTCGATGAGTACGGGCGCATCGACATCGTGGTGAACAACGCCGGTATCCTGCGCGACCGCTCGTTCGCCAACATGGAATGGAACGAACTGAACACAGTGCTCGATGTCCACCTGCGAGGCGCCTTCTATGTCACCCAACCCGCGTTCCGTCACATGAAGGAGGCGCGATACGGTCGCATCGTCATGACGTCATCGGCGTCCGGTCTCTTCGGCAACTTCGGTCAGGCCAACTATGGGGCCGCCAAGGCCGGTCTGGTCGGGCTCATGAACGTTCTGAAGCTGGAGGGGGCTAAGTACAACATCAAGGTCAACGCCATTGCCCCCATTGCCCGCACTCGTATGACCGAGGAGTTGTTGGGTGACATGGCGGATCGCTTCGATCCGGCGTCGGTGGCGCCCGCGGTTGCCTACCTCTGTTCAGAGGAATGCGAATACACCGGAGACATCTGGTCGGTTGGCGGCGGATCGGTCAGCCGCATCTTCATCGGGTTGTGCGACGGCTACTTCCAGCATCCCGATAGCGAAGGTCCGTTGACGATCGAGGACGTCGCCGAGAACCTCAACCTGATCCGCAGCGAAGACGGCTACATCGTTCCGTTCTCCTCGCAGGACGAATTCGCCAAGCTCGGCCCCCGGCTGTTGGGCTGAGAGTGGCCCCCCAACCGCCATCGTGGGGCAGCAAAGACGAATGGAGAGACTGGGCTCGGACCACCCGCGCCGGGTTGGACTTCGCTGCACTCTCCGACCAGGTCCGGTCATATCTCGAACAGTGGCCGACCCTGCAAGAGGCGTCCGTTGCTCTCCTCTACCTACCCCTCGGTGACGAGGTCGACCTCGTAGCTCTCCAAGGCACGGAATTGGGCTGTCAGTTTGTAGCCACCCGCACTCCCGACCGAGAGGGAGCGCTCACGGTGCATGAGTTGGGCGGACCGCTCGAGGTGCACCGGCTCGGGTTTCTGCAGCCGCATCGCGCCGCACCCGAGGTTGATCCGCGGGATATCGATGTGCTTCTCCTGCCCGGGCTGGCATTTGATCTGTGGGGGACGCGGCTGGGTCGCGGTGCCGGGTACTTCGACGAGCTTCTCAGTCGGCTGCCCGCCGGTGCCGTCACGGTCGGGGTGTGCCCGGCGGCCCTGGTGGTCGATCGACTACCCCGTGAGCCGCACGATCAGAAGGTGCAGTGCCTCGCTACCGATGAAGGGGTTATTGCCACCGCGTAGCGCGGAGTGGGGGATGCCCGCCGCCGGGCGGGACGGCCCACTAGCGTTGTCGGGTGCCTTGCGTTCTATCCGAGGAGGGGTCGAGACCGTGAGCGACTGGGCGAACAGCACTGCGCTGCTGGTGATCGACGTGCAGAAGGGCTTCGATGACGAGGCGCATTGGGGGCCGCGGAACAACCCCAACTGCGAACCGAACGTCGAGCTCCTGCTCGAGGCGTGGCGCAAACAGGGTTGGCCCGTGGTCTACGTGCGACACGATTCGACGTCGCTGAACTCACCGTTGCGCCCCGGAACCAAGGGCAACGAGTTCAAAGACATCATCAAGGGCAAGCCCGACCTGCTGGTTTCGAAGTCGGTGCATTCGGCGTTCTTCGGAGACCCGGATCTCCACTCCTGGTTGCGCCAGCATGAGATCAGTGCCATTGCGATCTGCGGTATCCAGACAAACATGTGCTGCGAGACGACGGCCAGGATGGCCAGTGATATGGGCTACGAGGTGCTGTTCGTGATTGACGCCACCCACACGTTTGACCTTGCCGCGCTGGACGGGAAGATCCTCCGTGCCCGAGAACTGGCGAGGGTGACGGCGCTGGAGCTCCACGAAGAGTTTTGCCAGGTGGTGTTCACCTCAGAATTGGTCGACTAAGACGCCGGCTCAGCGGTCGAGCAGAATGAAGCGGCTCGGGTCGACGGCAACGCCGACATCGGCCCCGGTGGGAACGGCGGTGTCGCCGGTCAGGATGATGTCGTCGCTGCCGAGCCGGGCTCTGATGCCATAGCTTCCACCGCGATATGAAGCCGTCCGCACCGTGGCTCTGATGACCGACGTTTCGTCGAGCGCAAAGGCCTGTGGGGGGAGCACCAGTCGGTGGGTTCCCTCAGGGATGGACGTGGCAAACGCACCCCAACCGAGATCCAGTGTGCCGTCCGTAACACGGGCACTGGTGATGGCGTCCAAACCGATGAAGCGCGCAACGAACTCGGTCTGTGGATCCGACCAGATCTCCTCTGGGGAGCCGACCCGCTCGATTGCACCTTCCCTCATGACCGCGACCCGATCGGCGACGGCAAATGCCTCACCCTGGTCGTGGGTCACGTACAACACGGTGAGGGCGAGTTCGGCGAACAGTTCTCTCATCTCCGTGATGAGCCGATCTCGCAGGGTGCGATCGAGTGATCCGATGGGTTCGTCGAGCATGACGAGGCGGGGGGATGGCGCCAATGTGCGGGCCAGCGCTACCCGCTGTTGCTCGCCTCCGGAGAGGTTGCCGATACCCCGGGCGCCGTAGCCGGCGAGCCCCACCTTATCGAGGGCAGCATTTGCGCGGTCGGCGACCTCGGCGGAATCGGCGTCTCCCATGCGAAGCCCGAAAGCGACGTTCTGTGCCACCGTGCGGTGCGGAAAGAGGGCATAGTCCTGGAACATGAGCCCGAACCCGCGCTGGTATGCCGGCGTGGCATCAAGCGGGGTGCCGTCCCACACCACCGACCCGGCTTGGGGTTCCTCGAGGCCGGCGATGACCCGCAACAGCGTCGTCTTGCCGCATCCGGACGGTCCCATGACGGCCAACACCTCACCGTCGGCCACGTCGAGGTCGAGGCCGGCCAACGCGATGTGCTCGTTGTAGCGGACGGTGAGGCCGCGGAGTTGCAGCATCAGAAGTCGCCCAGATCACCGATGCGGAGCCGGTCGATACCGGCAACCACTGCGGCCGTGAGCACCATGAGGATGGTGGCGAGTGCCATGGCCCTGGCGAAGGTGACGGACCCCGGCTGGCCGAGCAGGCGGAAGATGGCGACCGGCAGCGTGGGCGAGTCGGGACGGGCGATGAACGATGTCGCCCCGAATTCACCGAGCGAGACGGCAAAGGCAAAGCCTGCCCCGACGAAGGCGGCCCGGGCCACGATGGGGAGGTCGACCTCCCTCCAGGTCGCCGCGGGTGAGGCTCCCAACATTGCCGCGGCTTCGCGAAGCCGGTGTCGAACACTGCGCATCACTGGGACCGTCGTGCGGACCACAAAAGGAATCGCGATGAGGGCGTGTGCGATCGGCACCAACCACACGGAGGTGCGCAGATCGATCGGAGCGTCCAATGCCACCAGGAAGCCGAACCCGATGGTGACGGCTGAGGTGCCGAGCGGCAGCATCAGCATGGCATCGAACGCGCGGATCGCCGGCCCGGACCGGTAGGCAATCACTGTTGCGGCCATCATGCCGATGAGGAGGGCGATGAAGGTCGCCGCAGCTGCAAACTCGAGCGAATTGAGGATGGCCTCGACCGGGGCCACGAACAGTGCGCTGCTCGCCTCGTCACCGAGGCCTCGGTAGGCGTCGATGCCGAAGCGGCCGTCGTTGGTCAGCGAGCGCGTCACCAGCACCACTAGGGGGGTAGCCAGCAGTAGACCGAGCCCGGTCAGCGTGACTGTCACCAGCGCCCACTGCCGTCTGGTGCGGGGGCGTTGTGCCGTCTCGCTCGTGGGGCGAAGGTTGAGTTCGATGGCGCGCCGTTGCTGGTATCTCGAGTAGAGAAGGAGCATCGCACTGACGGCCAGCAGTTGGAGGATGGAGAGAACGGCGGCGACTGGCAGGTCGAGAAACGCGGTTGTCTGCCGCCAGATCTCGACCTCGAGGGTGGCGTGACGAAGGTCGCCGAGGATGAGGATGACGCCGAAGGACGTGAACGTGAACAGGAACACAATCGACGCTGCCGAAGCGATGGCCGGGGCGAGGAGTGGCAGCGTCACTTCTCGCAAGGCGCGCACCCTTCCCGCTCCCAGGGTCATGGCGGCTTCCTCCAACCCGGGGTCGATTCGTTCCCACATCGAGCCGACTGTGCGAATGACGACCGCAACGTTGAAGAAGACGTGGGCGAACAGAATGGCCCAGATCGTGCCGCGTAGATTGACCCCGAGCGGGCCGTTTGGTCCGAGCAGCGCCAAGAACGCCGCGGCGACCACCACGGTCGGAAGTACGAAGGGGATTGTCACTCCTGCCCTGACCCACGCCTTGCCCGGGAAGTCGAATCGGGCGATGACGTAGGCAGCCGGGAGTCCGACTAGCAGCGTCAAGATGGTCGATATGACGGCCTGCCACAGGGTGAACCATGCGACCGACTGGAAAGTGGGGTTCGTGATCACGTCGCCGAAGATGCCGGCATCGACGCTGCCTTCGAGGGTCAGGCTGGTGAACAGGATCGCCAGGAGCGGATACACGAAGAAGTAGCCGAAGAACACGAGTGGGACGGCCACCATCATTGCGGTCAGCCACCGGCGCTGTGGTCCCGGCTTCACCGTACGAGCTCGATCCATTCGCGCAGCCACCGCTCGCGGTTGGCGTCGATGAACGCCGGATCGAGCGAACGTGACGCCGTTGGCAGCGTGGTGTGTTCGACGAACTCGGGGGGCAACTGCGCCGCGGTGTTCGCCGGGTAGACGAACATGTTGAGAGGGATGGCCTCCTGGAAGGTAGGGGAGAGCATGAAGTCGATCAGGTCCTCTGCGACCTCGCCTGCGGCGGTTCCCTCGAGGATTCCGGCAAACTCGATCTGGCGGAAGCACCCGTCGGTGATGACGCCGGTTGGTGCTTCTGTCGGTTGTGGGTCGGAGAAGATGACCTCGGCGGGCGGTGACGAGGCATAGGAGACGACGAGAGGTCGGTCCCCTTGGCCGGAGCCGCCGGAGAACGAGCCGTTGTAGGCCTCTTCCCACCCTGAGGTCACCAGCACATCGTTGGCGATCAGTTGACTCCAGTAGGTTTGCCAGGTGTAGTCGCCTTCCTCGCCGAAGGCGGCCACGGTGGCGAGTAGGAAGGCCAGACCCGGCGATGAGGTCGTCGGATCCTGGACCACGAGCATTCCGGCATAGGCATCGTCGGTGAGTTGATCGAGGGAAGTCGGCGCGGCGATGTTGTCCCCGCCGAATGCGGCCTTGTCGTAGTTGAGGCACACGTTGCCGACATCGATCGGTGTCACCCGGTGGGAGGCGTCGAGCTGCAGATCTGATGGGACGTCCACCAATCCGGGCGACTCGTAGGAGCGGAAAATACCGGCGTCGAGAGTCCGGGACAGGAAGGTGTTGTCGACGCCGAAAAGGACGTCGCCAATAGGGTTGTCCTTGGTGAGGATCGCCTGGTTGACCGTCGCCCCGGCATCTCCCGACCGCAAGATCCGGACCACGACGCCGCTGTCGGCTTCGAACGCCGCGAGCACATCGTCCGGGATGGCGAATGAATCGTGCGTGACGAGGACGATCTCTTCGACCTGGGCCGCCTCAGTAGAAGTCGCCGCATCATCGTCCCCACACCCGGCGAGGATGGCGGAGGCGACGATGGCCAGGGCGGAGAGCAGGAGCTTGTACGTCATGTCGGAGATCCTTCGTGGATCAGCAGCAGGACGCCGGAGCCGATGGTGACCGAGGCGGCACTTGCGGTCAGCTCGTTGGAGATGCCGCGGGTCGATCCGGGGGCCAACGTCTCGTTTTCGAGCGGCCATCGCAAGCCGGCGGTGACGATGTCCGTGGCAGGCCCGCCGACGGCGATCAGGGAGACCACGTCGCCCATCGTGCCGGCGAGCTCGGTGCACTCCCTGGCTCGGGCAACGACGACGCGGGTGTCACGGACCCACCACTCGATGTGGACGGCGCCATAACGATCTGAAGCCAGCACGAGGGCGTTGCCGAGCAGATGGTCGAGCCGTCCACCGTGCCCGCCGATCAGGATCACGTTGCTGTGGCCCATGGCGACGGCACGATCGAGGGCCAGCTCGAGATCGGTGGCGTCTTTGTCCTCGGGATGCCGCTCGACGGGCACATCTGCCGCCTGGGCCTCGGCCAGGTCGGTGGGGTCGACCGAGTCGAGGTCTCCGATCACGAGATCGGGGATCAGACCGAGCAGCTTCGCCTGGGCCAAGCCGGAGTCGGCTGCGATGACCCTGGCGTCGGTGGGGAGCCGGGCGGCGATGCTGGGATCGACCGGGTCGCCGCCCGCAAGCACGACTGCATAACTTGGTGTCGGTGGTGGTGATGTCTCCACGCGCTTCCTCCGCTGGCATTACCCAGTTCAGGTTCCACGGGTCGGCGACGTCCTGGGCCAGCGGCCCAACCGGTCACCCTCTCAGCTCAGCGTTCCCGAGCTCCCCGGAGTGGGTTTCGCCACCATTCTACTCGGCTGCGGTCGCTGCGATCACGGGTTGACACTGTGACATCAAGATGACATTATGTAGACATCAGAACGACGTCAATCAGGAAGAGCGGCAGGAGGACAGCATGTTGTGGTACAACAACCCGGACGCCGTCAAGGCGATCCACGAGAGCATGATCAAGGAGACCCGGCGAGGCGCCCAGCGGCGGCGTCTGCTCCGGTTGGTCTCTGAGGACCACACCAACGGCCACTGAACAGGACGAGTGACGACGATGGATACCACCAGTGTGATCAGCGAAGTCGACGCAGCTGTGGCTGCGCAACTGCAGCTCGGAGAGGGTGACCCGGCCGTTGCTGCAGCCGGCGACGCACTGCGGCTTGCGCTCGGACCGGCCCTACGTCAAGGAGCGATGGACCTTGCCGGCCAAGCCGTGGCCGAGGTCGCCGCCCAACTACCGGATCTTGTCGTCGAGCTGGTGGTGACCGATGGCGAACCCAGCATCGTGGTGCGGCAGAGCGAGAGCATGACTGCGGTCGTCACCGACGACCTCGAGGCGCGGATGACGGTGAGGTTGCCCAAGGCGCTCAAGGACCAACTCGAGGCAGCTGCGGGGAGCGCCGGCGACTCCATCAACAGCTACGTCGTCAAGAGCCTCTCGACGCCGAGCGCAAGGCAGCGTCACCGTCGTCGCTACACCGGGACGTTCGAGACATGAGCGACCGTCACCAACAGTTCTCCGTTGGGGATCGCCCTCGGGTCGAGGTCAGCACGACATCGGGCGATATCGCCGTTCGTGAGGGTGTAGCAGGCACAATCGAGGTTGCGCTGAGCGGCTCGTCCGAGCAGGTCGAGATCGAACAGGTTGGCGACACGGTCATCATCGGCCAGCCCCGGGGCGGCTTCCTGAGCCGGGCTAGGTCCGGTGATGTCGTCGTGACCGTACCTGCCGGCACCGAGGTCGAGGCGCGGTGCGGATCTGGGAACATCCACGTCGAGCCCAGGGTCGCCGATCTCGATGCTTCCGCGGCGAGCGGCGACATTCGTGCCCGACGTGTCGATGGCAATGCGAGGGTCAAGGCCGCATCGGGAGACGTGTCACTCGAGCATGTCGCCGGGCGCCTCGAGGTGAGCACGGCATCCGGAGACGTCAGAGTCGGCTCGGTCCAAGGTGACGTGAACTCCACCACGGCATCTGGGGACCTTTCGATCGACGAGGTGGGCGGGTCGGCGTCGCTGCGCACGGCCAGCGGCAACCTCACCATTGGTCGGTTGACCGGCGGGGACCTGTCGGCGAAGTCTCTTTCGGGCAACCTCAAGGTGGGGATTCCGCCGCGCCGGCGAATCGATGTCGATTTGCACTCGTTGTCCGGCAAGCTGCGCAATCGCCTACCCGAGGGAGACGGCAGCCCGCCGGAAGCCGAGATCGTGGTGCGGGCCAATACCGTATCGGGTGACGTGACCCTTCTGGGTGGCTAGCTGTACTGTCCCGCGGGGGTTGGTGACACCGCCGGCGGCCTGACCATCTCGAGTGGGCTGCTCAGTCGACGGCTGCAGCCCGCCGGGCCCGCGCCCAGCGTGGTCGTTCAGGTGCGCGGGATTGCCGGCACAATGCCGATTCCCGGACGGCGGTGGGTGCGCGGAATCGCTGCCGGGCGGTGGGTGATCTGTGCCGGCTATCGGATTCTGACCCCTTGTGGCTTGGCGTGTGTTGTCAGAGGATTGAGGTAGGGCATGCAGCGATGTTCTCCGGGCGAAAGGGGGGCCGATGAGCAAGGCCCCTAGGATTCGGTTGTTGGTCTCGGTGCTGGTTCTGGTGCTGGGGTCCTGCACCGGGTCCGACGTAGAGGTGGCGACCACCACGACAACCACCGGTCCCGCGACCACGACAACCGTTGCCACCACCACTACGACCCGACCGCCCTCAACCTTGGTGTGGGCCCCGTGCAGGTCCGCTGAGTGCGCCTCGTTGACGGTTCCGCTCGATCATGATGATCTGTCTCTAGGCAGCATCGACTTGAAGGTGGCGAGGCGACTTGCCCGGCGCCCGGCAGCGCGGATTGGTGTGCTCTTGTTCAATCCGGGCGGGCCGGGGGTGCCAGGGACGCCGATCATCATCGAGGGGGCACAACACTTCTTCAGTTCGATGCTGCTGGACCGGTTTGATGTCGTGTCTTGGGATCCCCGGGGAGTGAGCGCAGGCACCGAAGTGGACTGCGTCGACGATCTGAACCGCTACCTGGCGCCCGATCCGACCCCCGAAACGCGGGAAGAGTCGGACTCGATCATCGAGACGTTTCGAGGGTTCGCTGTGGGGTGCGCCGAACGGTCCGGACATCTGCTCCCGCATCTGTCGACGATGTCTACCGCCCGGGATATGGACCTGCTCCGCGCGGCGTTGGGTGAAGAGAAGATCAGCTACCTCGGCAACTCCTATGGAGCCGCATTGGGGGCGGTCTACGCCACCCTCTTCCCAGAGCGGGTGCGGGCCATGGTTTTGGACGGGGCCGTCGATCTGAGCGCCCCTTACGCCGAGCGCTGGGTGCAGAAGTTGAAAGCGCAGGAGCGTGCGTTGAACACGGCGCTTCAGAGCTGCGCCACCAACCCATCCTGTGCGTTCCACAGCGAGGGTGACCCATTCACTGCTCTCGACAAGCTGCTGACGAGCCTCGACAGAGACCCGCTCGTTGTGAATGACATCGAGGTCGGTCTGGCACACGCGCTTTGGGCGGTGTATTGGGGCCTCATGTCCGAGCAGCAATGGCCATATCTGATGAACGCACTCGCCCAGGCCCAAGACGGCAACGGCTCGCGCCTGCTTGATCTCGCGGTTCCCCGTCATGCTCTCATCGAGAGCTATTTTGCGATCTCATGTCT
>CAYXMJ010000021.1:16734-24637 GCA_964465915.1 uncultured Acidimicrobiaceae bacterium | reverse complement strand
AGGGTTTTGGCGGACAATGGCGCAGCATGCTGCGCATATGTCCGCCAAAACCCTCTCTCTGTCAGCCGAGGTGGATGTAGCGGGCGGCGGCTACTCCGTTGATGGCGCGGATGGCGGCTACGTCCGTGTCGGTGAGCGAGCGGTCGAGGCTGAGCCCCATCATCGCTCCACCGTCGGGATGACGACCCACGGCCATGTCGGCAATGTTGACTCCTGCATCGCCGAGGTAGGTCCCCACCCTCCCGATCACACCGGGCACGTTCTCGTTGCGGATCAGCAGCATGTGGTCGGTGATGGGCAGCTCGATCTCATACCCGTCTACCTCGACCAGCACCGGGCCCTTGCGCTCCATGAACGTGCCGGCGATCGCTCGTTCGGTTCCGTCGACGACTCCGGCGAGCCGGATCAGCGAGTGGTAGTCGGCAGACTCGGCAACGGCCTCCTCGCGCACCACCACGCCGTGGGCTTTGGCAATCAAAGGGGCGTTCACAAACGAGACCAGATCATCGGTTACGACCCCCAGGATTCCCTTGAGCGCCGCCAAGGCAAGTGGGCGCACCGGCGAATCGGCGAGACGGCCCTGCACGCACACCGCCAGCTCGACGGGCAGCCCCTCGGCAAAGCCGATGAAGATGCGGCCAAGCCACTCCGCCAGTGGCAGGAACGGCTTGATGTCGTCCGACACGTGCGGCCCGAGGTCAAGGTTGACCGCGGCCAGCACCAACTCGCCGCGCAGCGCGTCGGCCACGGACTCCGCCACCGATATCCCCGCCTTGTCTTGAGCCTCCTGGGTTGACGCCCCCAGATGAGGGGTCACGACGACCTGGGGAAGGTCAAACAGTGGGCTCTCGGTGGTCGGCTCGACGGCGAAGACGTCGACGGCGGCGCCGCCGATCGTTCCGGTGCGAACTGCGGCGGCAAGGGCGTCCTCGTCGACGATGCCGCCGCGGGCCACATTGACCAACCGGGCCGTCGGCTTCATCGTCGCCAGCACCTCGGCGTCGACCAGACCCTCGGTGTCCTTGGTGCGGGGCAAATGGATGGTGAGGAAATCGGCCGTGGCGAAGACGTCGGCGAGTCCCCCGAGTTCGACGCCAAGTCGGCGCGCTCGCTCCTCGCTGACGTACGGGTCAAAGGCGAGGATCCGCATCCCGAAGGCCGACGCCCGTTGCGCCACCAGCGTGCCGATCCTGCCAAGCCCGACCACGCCAAGGATCTTGCCGTGGAGTTCCACCCCACTGAAGCGTTTGCGCTCCCAAGCTCCGGAACGTAGCGAAGCGTCTGCCTCGGCGATTCGGCGTGCTTGTGCCAGCAACAAGGCCATGGTGTGCTCGGCGGCCGAGATGGTGTTGGCATTCGGCGCATTGACGACCAGCACGCCTCCACGGGTGGCGGCCTCGAGGTCGATGTTGTCGACACCGACCCCGGCGCGGCCGACGACCTGCAGGTGGGGCGCCGCCGCCATCAGCTCGGCGTCGACCCGGGTGGCGGACCTCACGATGAGCCCGGCGGCGTCAGCCATCCGCGCCAACAGTTCGGCCCGTTCGACCCCGACGGCAACATCAACCTCGCAGCCCACTTCCATGGCGGCGATGCCGGCCGGTGCGATCGCTTCGGCGACCACGACCTTCGGTTTGCCCATGGGTGATCCCTCCGGATCGGCGTTGGCGGTCATGATGGCACCTGGACAAGACCCGTCGGGAATCGACCGACCAGGCGATAGGACATTCGACCCTGCGGTGTCGCCGCCGCGCCCGTTACGGTAGATACCACGAGGGCCGCGTAGGCGTCCCGCAGCCGAATGGAGGAAGCATGGACGGACCGGCTTGGCATCCGAACATCGTCGTCGTCGGCATCGACGGCTCCGACCATTCGAGGCACGCCGCCAGCGTGGCAGCATCGCTCGCCGAGAAGAACGATTCCCACTTGCACCTTATGACGGTGGTCCGGCCCCCGGAGGGATGGTGGGGCATCGTGGGCTCACCGCCAACGCCATCTGCGCTCAGCAAGACTCTGACCGATGCGCAACGCGAAATCCTCGACTCCGTCTTGCGGGACCTCGACCTCAGCGGCATCACCTACGAGACGATCGAAGAGATCGGCGATCCCGCCCGAATGCTCGTCGATCACTGCAATGAGGTCGACGCCGACCTGCTGATCGTCGGTAGCCGCGGCGCCGGCTTCCTCGAGCGCCTCGTGCTCGGATCGGTTGCCAATCGGGTCGCCCACGACGCCCCATGTCCCGTGCTGCTCGTGCCCTGAGTGAACTTCGCCGCCACCCCGACCCCATCGGATGACGTCGTCCGGTGACTGGCCCCGCCCCGGCTTCTGGCGCGCCACCGGTCGGGCCTTGCTGCTGCAATGCCCGCGGTGCGGCGCCGGTGGACAGTTCCATCACTGGGTGGAGATGAGCGACGACTGCGCCAACTGTGGGATGCACTTCGAGCGAGTTGAGGGCTACTGGCTCGGCTCCGTTGCCCTCAACCTCGGGGTCACCATGGGCCTGTTTCTCGTCGCATTCGTTGGGCTGATGGTGATCACCTGGCCGGACGTGCCGTGGACAACAGTGCTGATCATCGTGGTTGTCATCACCGCCATCACGCCGATCGTCTTTCACCCCTGGTCCCGCACGCTGTGGCTCGTCGCAGAACGCCACGCCTATTCACGTTCCCACCCGTACGAGTAGGTCGCCCCCCGTTACTCGAGACCCAGCCAGGTCATGATGAGATTGGCATCGAGGGTGTCCACGGTGGGATGAATGCCGACCGTGGTGCCGTAGCGAGCCACACACACCACCCGCATGCCGGCGGCGACGGCCGCGTCGGCACCGTTCACGGAGTCCTCCACAGCCAAGCAGTCACGAGGGTCGACTCCGAGGCCGGCGGCGGCCGCCAGGTACACATCTGGGGCCGGTTTGCCGGCGGGCACCTCGTCGCCACCGACGATCACCTCGAAGTACCGGGCAAGGCCGACCAGCCTGAGCTTGTGGCGGAGATGCTCACCCCGACTCGAAGAGGCCACCGCCAGCGGGATTCCGTGGAACGCGAGTTCGGGCACGGTGGTGGCGGCATCGGCGAATGCTGCGAGGTCCGGGTAGCCTGCCAGCCTCCCGGCGTCGACCTCCGCCTGCATCTCGGCTTGATCCGGCAGCTCAGCGCGCGCCGCGAAGTAGCGATAGCAATCCGCTTCCGAGGTCCCTCGCACGGCGACAACGTCCTGCTCCGTCATGACGTAGCCGTGGCCGGACAATGCTCCCGCCCAAGACGCATCCGAAAGGGGTTCACTGTCGACCAACACGCCATCACAATCGAAGACGACAGCCCTCATGGGTCGCCGACCATGTCGGCGACACCGGCGACGGCCCGGGCGAGGCGGGTACGTACCCACCAGCGAAACGCAGGCGCAGCCGCAGAGGGCACCTCAGCGAGGTAACGCAGTTCGAGGTCCGCGGCCGGAACGCCGTCGTCCACCTCGGCGGTGACGATCACGTCGAGGCGGTGGTTCGTGCCGAGCCTGATCCCGTCGATCTCGGTGCGGTAGCGATGGCCCGCATCCCACTCGGTGATGCGGAAGCGCAACGCGCTCTTGGGGTCGCCGAGTCGGTTGAACCTGATGAATACCGTGTGGCCGACTCCGGGCAGTTCGGTCCCCAGGAACCCGGCGGAGTGGATCGGCGCCCAAGCTTCTGTGCGGGCCGGGTCCGCCACCAGGGCCCAGACCTCGGCCGGATCGGCGCCCCGCAACAGTCGGCCGTCGCGAACGACGACCGCAGTCACGATTCCGCCTGAGCCTTCTCTCGAATGAGGTCGGACACCATCCGGGGATCGGCCTTGCCGCCGGTGGCACGCATCACCTGCCCGACGAGAAACCCGATCGGCTTGCCGTCGCCGGCACGGATCTTCTCGACAGCATCGGCGTTCTCACCGAGGACCGCCTCTACTTCGGCATCGATCACTCTGGTGTCGGAGATCTGGATGAGGTCGCGGGCCGCGGCGACGGTGGCGGGGTCGCCTTCGCCCTCGAGCACTCCGGCCAGCACATCCTTGGCGGCCGTCGCCGACAGCTTGCCGGCGTCGACCATCTCCTCGAGAGCCACGAGGTGGTCCGCCTCGAGCGAGGTGTCCGCCGGGTCGATGCCCGTGCGCCGGGTGTAGGCAACGACCTCGCCGGTGAGCCAGTTGGCCGCGGTCCTGGCGTCCCCACCTGCGGCGACCGCGTCTTCGAATATGGCGCCGAGCGCCTCATCGTCGACGAGCTGACCTGCGGAAATCGCATCGACCCCGAGTCCGAGATAGCGGCGACGGCGCGCCGCGGGCAGTTCGGGAAGTGAGGCCCGGACCCGGCCTTGCCATTCTGCGTCCACCACCAAGGGCACGAGGTCGGGGTCCTGGAAATAGCGATAATCCTCTGACTCTTCCTTGGAGCGCATCCCGGCTGTGGTGCCCGTCGCCTCGTTCCAGTGGCGCGTTTCTTGCACCACCGTCCCTCCACCCTCGAGCACGCCGATCTGACGTTCGACCTCAAAGGCGATGGCGCGCTGCAGCGATCGTAGGGAGTTCACGTTCTTCACCTCTGACCGAGTACCGAAGGCCTCCCGCCCCACCGGCCGGACCGAGATGTTGGCATCAAACCGCATCGACCCCTCCTCCAACCTGGCGTCGGAAACGCCGAGCATCCGCACAATCCGCTGCAGCTCGGCTCCGTAGGCTCTGGCCTGCTCGGCAGAGCGAAAGTCGGGTTCCGTGACGATCTCGACGAGCGGCACGCCGGCGCGGTTGAAGTCGATCAGCGAGTGCTTGGCATCGTGGATCCTGCCGCCGCCTTCACCAATGTGGAGGCTCTTGCCCGTGTCCTCTTCCATGTGCACCCGCGTGATCCCGATCGACGTCGTCTCGCCGGCGACGTCAACTTCGATGGTGCCGTCGACACAGAACGGGAGGTCGAACTGAGTGATCTGGTAGTTCTTCGGCAGGTCGGGGTAGAAGTAGTTCTTGCGGTGGAACTCCGAGTAGTCGACCAGCCGACACTGCAGCGCCGCACCGATCCGCAGAATACTCTCGATCGCCTCTTGGTTGGGAACCGGCAGGGAACCCGGCAGCCCCAGACACACCGGGCAACAGACCGTGTTGGGTGGAGCCCCGAAGTCGACGGCGCACCCACAGAACATCTTGGAGTTGGTCTGGAGCTCGACATGCGTCTCGATGCCGATCACTGCCTCGTAGCCAGAAGTCATGTTGATGCGACCTCCGATGTCGCCAACGCCGGCCGTTCCCTGAAGCCGGCAAGACGCTCCACCTCGGCGGCCACCCTGATGAGCATCTCCTCGCCGAGCGCCGGCGCCATCACCTGGAACCCAATCGGGAGGCCTGTCGAGTCGAGCCCGATCGGCAACGAGATTCCCGGGTCTCCGGACAGGTTGCTCAGGATGGTGCACACATCGGACAGGTACATCGTGAGCGGGTCGTCGGTCTTTTCTCCGAGGCCAAACGCCGTTGTCGGCGTTGTCGGCGAAATGAGCACATCGACCTGTTCGTAGGCAGCACCAAAATCGCGACGGATCAGCGTTCTCACCCGTTGTGCCTGGCCGTAGAAGGCGTCGTGATACCCGGCGCTCAAGGCGTAGGTTCCGAGCAATATGCGGCGTGTGACCTCAGGGCCGAATCCGGCGGCCCGGCTGTTGGCCATCATCTCCTCGGTGGTCCCGCCGTCGACACGCAGGCCGTACCGGACTCCGTCAAAGCGGGCGAGATTGGCCGAGCATTCGGCGGGGGCAATGAGGTAGTACGCCGACAGCCCGTAGTGCGCCGCCGGCAGCGATACATCGACGATTTTGGCTCCGGCCGCCGCCAGTTGATCGAGCATCCCCCTCGTCGCAGCGGCGACCTCGGGGGCGATGCCTTTGTCGAGCAGTTCGGCAACTACGCCGATGCGGAGGCCGGCCACACCCACACCGATGGATCCGGCGACTGTCGGCATCTCGCCGCGGTAACTGGTTGCGTCGTGGGGATCGAAGCCCAAGATGCCGTCAAGCAGCACCGCGGTGTCCCCCACGGTGCGCCCAAAGGGTCCAATCTGATCGAGCGATGAGGCGAAGGCAACTAGTCCATACCGGCTGACCAGGCCGTACGTCGGTTTCATCCCGACAATCCCACAAAGCGCGGCAGGCTGACGAATCGATCCTCCGGTGTCGGAGCCCAGCGCACCGAGGGCGGATCCGACGGCGACCGCCGCTGCAGAACCGCCCGACGACCCTCCCGGAACCCGATCGGTATCCCACGGGTTGCGAGTCGGCCCAAATGCCGAGTTTTCGGTCGACGAGCCCATGGCGTACTCATCGAGGTTGGTCTTGCCCACGATGACCGCACCGGCTTCCCTGAGGCGACGCACCGCAGTGGCATCGTACGGGGGGCGGTAGCCGGCCAGGATCTGCGACCCGCATGTCGTTTCGATCCCCTGGGTGCACATGTTGTCTTTGACCGCGAGGGGGATGCCCTGGAGCGGGCCCAGGTCCTCGCCTCGCGCCAGAGCAGCGTCGGCAGCTTCCGCCGATGCCAGGGCACCGTCCTGATCGAGCGTCAGGAACGCATGAAGATGGGCCTCGGTCACCGAGGCGCGCCGCGTCACCGCTTCGAGTAGCTCGACGGCTGTGAACTCTCCGGCCCGCAGACCCACGCCTGCTGCGGCGATTGTCAGGTCGGCAAGATCAGCCATCGGCCGGCACCTCACCGCCGTCGAGGATGCGGGGCACCCTGAAGTAGCCGTCCTCGTGATCAGGCGCCTGGGAGAGCACGTCGTCACGGTCAAGCGACGGCGTCACCACGTCGGGCCGGAACGAGTTGGTCATCGGCAGCGGGTGCGAGGTCGGCGGCACTCCTTCGGTTGGGAGCGACTGCACCAGCTCGGCGTGTTCGAGAATGTCTCCGAGCTGACGGCCGTAGAGTTCGAGGTCCTCTGCCGCAAGGGCGACTCGAGCGAGCTTGGCAACTTTGGCGATATCGATATCAACGGGCATGGTCGCGGATGCTACTCCACCCAGCCGGAGAGCCCATCGGAACCCACGATTGGCGTGGTGACTAGTCCGTTCATCCCTCAAGGCACCCGCCCGCTTTGCCGACGATACGTTGGACGAGCAACTACCGTTGCTCCGCAATCGATCCCCGCGAACCAACATGCAGCAATTCCGGAGCCTGAGGGGGCCACGGCGTCGGCGCTATGTCCTAGCCGGCGTGGCCTTTGCCTTCCTGCTCTCCCAACCGGGAGTAGCGGCAGCCGATGTCGTCACGGACGACTATCAGCGCTCCGATATCACGATTGCACCACCGTTGGGCGGGGCTTACGAGTATTCAAAGGGTTCGGTGGCGTCCTGGGCGTCGGCTGCAGAGTTCGACGCGGGGACGCATGCGGGCACTAGCGCCCAGGTCGCCACCGACAATCTCACGTTGGCACGGATTGGTCCGCCGGGAGTAGCCGTTCCCGACCCGGCCAATCCGTGGTGGGACACCGACTGGGGAACGCGGCAGTGCTACGGGGTCACGCATCCCGGGTCGACCTCGGTGACCGAGTATCCGCTTGCCGTTGGGTTTCCTCTGGACTCGCTGGTGGCGGCCGGGCTACTTCAGGCCGATTTTGGCGACCTGCGAGCCATCGCGGCCGACGGGGTGACGGAGCTGCCGC
This sequence comes from uncultured Acidimicrobiaceae bacterium, assembly GCA_964465915.1. GTDB lineage: Bacteria > Actinomycetota > Acidimicrobiia > Spongiisociales > UBA5794 > CAVPHV01. Next base: position 16,963 of record CAYXMJ010000021.1, on the reverse strand, counting down.
TGTGGGCAGAAACGACCCACCAGCAGGTGTGGGTGCAGGTCGACGCGATCGATGCCGGCACGACAACCTCATTCTGCTTGTACTACGCCTACGCGCCGGGTGGCGCCACCGCTCCGGCCAACCACGGTGAAGGCCCCGTCTTCACCTACACCACCGAGAAGCCCATCTACTACACAGTGCAGTCGGCCTACACCGGAAGCCAATCGGTCACCATCGCCAGCTACGTCCC
>CAYXMJ010000021.1:10455-16634 GCA_964465915.1 uncultured Acidimicrobiaceae bacterium | reverse complement strand
GCGTTCCCCGTCCATCCCTTGACCGGCCAGGATCTCTATGGGATCTCATCCACCGCCCGGGTCGGTTTCGAGGGCTCGCCGCTGGGCGGAACTGCAACCAGCGCAAGTGTCCTACGCTCCAACGGCGCCAGCTCGACGGTCTCGGGCGGGCGCGGCGCCCAAATCGACCTTCCCGGTTCTCCGGGTGGTGGTGGCGTGGCGGACGGACTCAGGGTGCGCCTGGGGACCGGACCGGGCAACGCCGGTGTCGCCGCCATCTCCCAGGGCGACGGCACAGGTCGCGATGCGACTACCTTCCTGCCCGTGCGTGAACTGGACAGCCGCTACTTGATCGTCGAGAACTCGTCCTACATCGCCGTCGCCTGCCCATCACCGTCGGTTGACCTCACCGTGACCGAGGGATCCGGCGCCACATCGTCGTTCAATTGCGCCGGCTCGACCGTCGGTCACGGCAAGGACACCGGCGGCCGCGCCGCCGGCGGCTCGCGGGCCATCGAGATCTCGTCTGCCGGCGACCCGTTCTACGCCTCATTCGACCCTGCAGCGACCGGCGGCGAGACCAACCTGCTCGGGATGAAGCAGGGTCGGCAGTATGTCTATCCATCACCGGGCGCCGGCCTGATCAGCACCGAGGGCCTCCTGGCCGACACCGGCGTCTGGGAGAGCCAGACCATCGACACGGGAGCCGGGACCGAGGTGTTCGGCGCCATCGGCTTCAGCATCGACCAACCGGACGACACCGAGGTGACGATCCAGATCGCAACCGACGATGTCGACCCGCCGACGATATTCCTCGGGCCCGACGGAACCACAACGTCGTATTGGACGGTGAGTTCGCTGCCCTCGGTGTTGGACTTCATCCACGACGGAGATCGGTACCTACGGGTAAAGGTGCGACTGGCGACGAACGACCGGATCGCCACCACGCCGGCTCTCGATGATGTTGCGGTGGAATACCACCTTCCGCAACTCGCCAGGAAGCCGGGCTCGCCGGGGGTGGTGTCCGTTGTCGGCGTGACCACGCCGGAGATCGCAACCACCTACCTCTTACGGATGCGCACCGACGTGGCCGACATCACCGGTAGTTCCGCGGCTGCGCTGTTCACCGGCGGCGCTGGTCTCGAGGACCTCGATACCGGTGTTGTGCGGTTTATGGACGTGAGACGCGGGCTCAACTCGGTACAATGGGCCAACGGCGGTACCATCGACGGTCCGGTGGCCTTTGATGATCTCCGCCCCCATTCGATTGTCCTCGACCAAGCGGCCTTTGGGCCGGGAACCACCACCATCGAGTTCACGTGGCAGCTCAATGTTGACCGCCGCGGGTCGATATTCGCGGAGAACGACTTTGTGATCGAGGTCACGACCCCATGACAAACTCACCCGATCTGAGGCCCGGCGACCTTTCGTCGGTCCCCCTGGAAGAGCTGCCGGAGCCATTGCTCCCGGGGCCCCTGTGGGAACCCGAGCCATACGATATGGCCCACCACGACCAGGCCGAACCCTCCTACGAGGCCTTGGTCGGTGCGGCGTTGGTGGCGGCCGTGGCAGTGTTGCTCGCCAAGATCGTTGCGACGGTCGTCATGGCCAACTTCCTGGGGGCCACCATTCTGCTGCAGTTGTGGGGCGGATTCTTCCCCTACGTTGCCATCGTGCCCCAGCCGGTTTCGGACTTCCCCACCATCGTGACCGCATCGACCATTTTCATGGCCTTCGTGGCAGTCGTATTGATGCTGGCTCCGGTCGTACGGCCCCAGCATTGGGACCGGATGAGAATCTGGGGCCGCGCGGTGGGTCTCGGCATTGTCCTCAACACCTTCATTCTCGAAATCATGCGTCACTTCTGGTGGGGGGAAGTCGTCGATTGGAAGCTCGCATGGATTGTGCCCATGGAGCTTGCAGTTGGTGCCGCATTGCTGGCATTGGCGCTCAAGCAACCACGCTCTGCGACCGATAAAGACAAGGAACCGCCGTATCAGGCAGACAATTCAGCGGAGGAAACGCAATGACCAATGGGATGACACGTCGCACGGCGGTGGTTCTTGTCGTGCTGATGATGATCGCGGTGCCCGCCACCGCAGCCGTCATCACGCAAAACTTCATGCGAGCCGATGTGAATCTTTCGGCCGCCTGTTTCACCAAGACGGCCGGCGCCGACGCCCTCGGCGGCTCCGATTTCGTCTCCTTCACCGAAAGTGCAACGGTCGACGCCGGCGGGGGTGTAACCCTGCTTCAGGAGCGAACCGACCTGCAGGGCTTCCGTGGCGACCGAGTGATCTACTCGGATGCGGTCCGCTTCAACAACACCTGCGGACACGCCATTCAGGTCTCGCTGGTCTCCCAGAATGATCCAGACGACGATCCCGCCCTCGAGCCCCCTGCCGTCGCCGGCAGTGTCTGGGACTTCGTCAACATCAAGCTCTACCTCTCCGACGTCGTCGGCGACCCGGGGATTCCGACGGACAGCAACACCAACTGGGAGTTGATGCTCACGATCGACGATGGCGGGGACGTGGCCCCCGGCGGGGCCGTGACCATACCGAACGCTCAAGATCGCAGGCTCGCCTTTGTCATCGACACCCAACACGACGTGGTGCTGCCGACCGACATCGCCACCCTGCGGTGGACCGCCCAAGCCGTCCATCCGTAACCCACCGTCACCGAAGAACACTACGACGGCGGAGCCAAAGGCTCCGCCGTCTTCGGTTTGTCAGGTGAGCAGGAACCGACGTAGGACGGCGAAGGCGGCTTCGAGGTTTGCCGTGGTCACCGACTCTCCGGCCTGGTGGGCTTGGGCGACCTCGCCGGGCCCGTAGTTGACGGCGGGGATGCCACGGGAGGTCAGCCTGGCGACGTCGGTCCAGCCTTGCTTGGCGGTGATGTCCCCACCGACCAGACCCTCCAGCCTGCGCAGGTGCATGTTGCCCTCCGGAATGGTCCCCGCCGGGGCACGGTCGGTGACCTCAACGAGATCCGCCGGTTCGGCAAGGGCCCGAAGACGATCCTCAGCCTGGTCGATGGTGTACGTCGGCGGGAATCGATAGTTCACGTTCACGGTGAACTCGGCGGGCAACACGTTGTTCGCAACGCCACCGGACGCCTTCGTCACAGAAAACACCTCGCGGTATTCGAGCCCGTGCATCTCGACCAGCTTGGGTTGCCGGGCGTGCAAGGTCGCAAGCCATTCTCCTGCCTTGGTGATGGCGTTCTCCCCGAGCCAGGGCCTGGCACTGTGGGCAGCCTTGCCGTGGAAGATCACGTCGGCGTTGATGACCCCGTTGCAGCCGAGTTCGAGCGATAGGTCGGTTGGTTCCATCACAACAGCGAAGTCGGCTTCTGCCAGCCATTCCGCCCGCTCGAGGACGACCTCGAGCCCGTTGTCGTCGGAAGGGCCCTCCTCCTTGTCGTAGAAGACTCCTACCACGTCGTACGGGCCGGAACGGACCTCATCGTCCTCGAGCAGATGGAGCATGACTGCGAGACCCGACTTCATGTCTGAGGTTCCGAGACCGTAGATCCGGTCGCCGGCTTGGCGAGCCTCGCCGTTGTCGTCTTGTTCGGGCACGGTATCGAGGTGGCCGTAGAGCACGATGAGCGGCCGGTCGGTGCGCTGACCGACAACCAATGCGTTCCCGATCCGCTGCACGCCCTGAAGCGACCACACGGGCAGCAGGCGTTCGGCAATGGAGGTGCAGATACGGCCCTCGCTACCAATCACCGACGGGATGTTGACCAGGTCGATCAGGGTGGCGGCGAGCGTCATACCTGGACACCAAACACGCGCAGCGCCTCGTTCAGCGATGTCTTCGTATCGGTCGAGGGCGCCCGCTTGCCGATGATGAGGCCGCATGAGAGTTGGTAGGTCCCGGCGGCGAACTCGCGAGCGCGGGTTCCCGGCACGACCACCGAGTAGGCCGGCACTCGGCCGCGATGCTCGACCGGCTCGGGACCGGTGACGTCAATGATGGGGATCGACGACGACAGCGTTGTGTTGGCGCCCAGCACCGCCTTCCTCCACCACGACGCCTTCGGTGAGGATGCAGCGGCTCCCGATGAAGGCGCCGTCCTCGACAATCACCGGCCGGGCCCCGGGGGGTTCGAGCACGCCCCCGATTCCGACACCGCCGGAGAGGTGGACGTTGCGGCCAATCTGGGCGCATGAACCGACGGTGGCCCACGTGTCGACCATGGTGCCCGAGCCGACGTGCGCCCCGATGTTGATGTAGCCCGGCATCACCACCACGCCGGGCTCGCAGTAGGCGCCGAAGCGCACCGTGCCGGGTGGCACGACCCGAATACCCGCCTCCGCCAGTCCATGCTTGGTCGGGATCTTGTCGTGGTACTCAAAGGGCCCGACCTCGGACGTCTCGAGTTCAGCGAGGCGGAAGTAGAGCAGGATGGCCTCTTTGACCCACTCGTTGACGACCCATTCGCCATCTATCTTCTCGGCCACTCTTATCTCGCCTTGGTCGAGCGCGGCAATGGTGCGCTCCACCGGGCCGGCGGCATCCTCGATCAAGTCGAGATCGGCATAGGCCGCTTCGATGCGGGCTCGATCGTTCAATCCGTCAGACACTGCTGCACCACCTCCACAGCTGCTTCACACTCTTTCACGGTCGGCACCAGCGCCAGTCGCAAGTAACCCTCTCCCCCCGTTCCAAAGAACCGGCCCGGCGAAACCACCACGCCACCCTCGAGTAGCCGATCGGTCGCGGCCAAGTCGTCCGCGATAGCCACCCAGAGATACAAACCGGCCTTGGACTCGACCACATCGAGGCCAATGGCATCAAACGCCTCTCGCAGGATCTCTCGCTTGCGAGCAAAGATCTCGCGGCGCACCGCCGCGTGGTCGTCGTCGGCCCAGGCTGCCGCAGCAGCCGCCTGAACGAAGTCGGGCGAGGCGGTGCCGGTCGTCGTTCTGAGCCGTCGCAACGCCGCGATCGCCGTCGCGTCACCGACGACGGCGCCGGATCGGTAGCCCGTCATCCCCGACCGCTTGGAGCAACTCAAGAAGGTGAGCACGCCGTCGAAGTCGGGCCCGGACACTTGAAGCGCCGAAGCCGGCCCTTGCGGGAACGCATCATCTTCATAAACGTCGGCGTAGCACTCGTCGGACAGAAACAGCGCGTCCTCCGCCCGGCACCGGTCGACCAGGGCGGCGAGCTCCCCCGCCGTCGTCACGGACCCCGTGGGGTTGTGCGGGGTACAGGCCCACACGAGCCTGGCCCGCCCCCAAGCGTCAGCGGGCACGTCGTCGACTCGCATGACAAAATCGCCGTCGAGCACGACCGGCCGGACCTCCGCACCGGCGAACAGGGCACCACGCTCGTACACCGGGTATCCCGGCGTCGGGTAGACGACCAGGTCGGCGGCGGCGCGGTCGACAAAGGCCAACGGGGTGTTGAAAACCGCCTCTTTGGAGCCCGACGTCGGCATCACCTGTGTGTCGGGGTCGACGGCGACGTCAAAGCGACGTCCGAGGTAGTCGGCGATGGCCCGGCGCAGTTCCGGAAGACCCGCCGTGAGCGGATACTGCGATACATCTGGGATTGCGGAACGCATTGCCTCGGGAATGAACTCCGGCGTTGGTTCTCGGGGGTCGCCGATTGAAAAGTCGATGACGCGTACCCCAGCATCCTCGAGGGCGCGAGCCCGCTCGTGGACGGTGGCAATTGGGTATGCCCCAAGGTTGGCGAGTACCGGATTCAGTCGCATCGCAGGCACGGTAGCCGCATCTGGGTTCACCTCGGCCCGGCTCGACCGTATGATGCTCGGCCGTGACCCCCACTCGCCATCGTGTCGTCCTCATGCTCCTCGGTCTCGCCCTCGTTGTCGTCGTGGTGGCGACGATCGCGTTTGCGCCCAACGGCCGCGAGGTCCCCATTCCGGCTGCCGTCGAATCCGTCAGCCCTGCCGACCAGGCGACCGTCCTTTCGCAGACGGACCTCGAGATCAACATGCAACCCGGCTACGACGTCGCCGTGTTCGTCGATGGCGTCCTCATCGCGCCCGGCGAGATCGATCACGTTGAGTCGACCGGCGTCTACCGCTGGCGGCCCGGCCCGGGCAAGACCTTCGAGGCTTGGGCGGCGGGCCTCCATACCGTGCAGATCACGTGGGAGAAGGTGGCCGGTCCGCCTGAGGTCGGCGAGTACCGCTGGGTCTTCCGCATCCAGTAG
>CAYXMJ010000021.1:0-10355 GCA_964465915.1 uncultured Acidimicrobiaceae bacterium | reverse complement strand
GGTGGCCGGTCCGCCTGAGGTCGGCGAGTACCGCTGGGTCTTCCGCATCCAGTAGGGCCCCATACCGACTCAGCCCTCGAGCACTCCAGGACCCGTTTCCAGCAGTTCGATGAATCCGGGCTCGTCGAGCACCAGCACTCCGAGTTGCTCCGCCTTGGTCAGCTTCGAGCCGGGCGAGGCACCTGCCACCACCGCTGAGGTGCGCTTGGAAACCGAACCGGTGACCTTGCCGCCCCGGGACTCGACGGCCACCTTGGCTTCGTCACGGTTGAACCCTTCGAGGGTTCCGGTCACGACCACAGTGACGCCGGCGAGTAGGTCATCATGCGCAGCGGGCTCAGGCTCGGGATCAGCCAACCGCACGCCAGCGGCATCCAGCTTCTCGACCAGGCGGCGGTTGTCCCCATCCTGGGACCAGTCGCGAACTGAGCGGGCGATCTCGTCGCCAAGGCCGTGGATGGCGGTGATCTCCTCCTCGGTGGCCGCCATCAGGTTCGCCATGGTGACGAACTCCCGGGCGAGCGTGCGGGCCACGGTGCCACCAACCATCGGGATCCCGAGAGCGGTGAGCACTTGACCAAGCGGCCGATCCTTGGCGCCGTCGATCGCCCCGAGCAGATTGGTGACCGAAATCTCCCCCCAGCCCTCGAACCCGAGAAGGTCGTCCGGCTGCAGCGAGAAGATGTCGGCCGGGTCGGAGATGAGCCCTTCGCGCAGCAGCAGGTCGACCGTTTGGTATCCAAGACCCTCGATGTCCATGCCGCCGCGCGAAGCGAAGTGGAACAGGTACTCGCGCAGTCGGCTCGGGCATTCGTAGCCGCCGGTGCAGCGGTGTTTGGCCTCGCCTTCGGGCAAGACAATGGGGTTGTCGCAGAATGGGCACTTCTTCGGCATCCGCCACACCCGGGCCTTGGATGGCCGCGCCGAGAGCACCGGAGCGACCACCTCGGGGATCACATCACCGGCGCGGCGCACAATCACCGTGTCGCCGACCCGCACGTCCTTGCGTTGAATCTCCCCCTCGTTGTGCAACGTCGCGGTCGTCACCGTCACCCCACCGACGAACACCGGTTCCAGCACGGCGTATGGGGTCACTGCCCCGGTACGGCCTACGTTGATCTCGATCGCTGCCAACACCGTCGTCTTCTCCTCAGGGGGCAGTTTGTAGGCCACGGCCCAGCGCGGGCTCTTGGCGGTGAAGCCGAGCTGACGCTGGTCGACGAGCGAATCCAGCTTCACGACCACACCGTCGATCTCGTAGTCGGGGGCATGGCGATCGGTGAGAGCGTCAGCCACGTAGGTCTCAACCTGAGCGAGGTCGTCGACTCGCCGATTCGCCGGATTGACCCGGAGCCCGAGGTCGGCGAGCCATAACATGGAATCCGAGTGTGACTCGAAGGCCGGCCCACCCTCCAAAAAGCCGAGTTGATAGATCCACACATTCAGGTTGCGACCCGCCGTGACCGCCGGATCCTTCTGCCGGACTGAGCCGGCGGCGGTGTTGCGGGGGTTCACGTATGGCTTTTCGCCATGTTCGGCCTGTCGTGCATTCAGTGCGGCAAAGGCGGACACCGGCATGTAGATCTCCCCGCGGACCTCCATCACGGACGGCGCCTCGCCCTGGAGGCGGAGCGGGATCGCTTCGATGGTGCGCACATTGGCGGTGATGTCCTCGCCGATGACACCGTCGCCGCGGGTGGCGCCCTGCACCAGCATCCCGTTGCGATACGTGAGCGAGACGGCGAGGCCGTCGATCTTCAGCTCACACGAGAAGCCACCGGGCTCGCGGTCCAAACCCCTGGTGAGGCGCGCGGCCCACGCCTCCAGTTCCTCGGCCGTCTCCACGTTGTCGAGCGAGAACATCCGCTGCAGGTGTTCAACGGGAGCAAAGGCATCGCTGAGCGGAGCGCCCACCCGCTGGGTTGGCGATTCGAGGGTGACCAAATCCGGGTACTCCGCCTCGAGAGCACGCAACTCGCGCAGCAGCGTGTCGTATCCGGCATCGGAGACCTCGGGCTCGTCCAGCACGTAATACAGGTAGTTGTGACGATGTAGTTGGGCGCGCAGGTCGGCCACTCGCTCCAGGGTGTTTGGTGAAGGCTCAGGCATGACATCGCTCCGGCGGGCTGGACATCAGTTTGGTCGACGGCGGTGACAGATTCGAGAGCGATGACTCTACGGCTCGCCGGGCCCATGCCACTCGTCGCCGACGTCGTCGCCGAGGCTTCGCCACTGCCCAAACCAGCGACGCAGGGCCCGAGGCAACGAGTCGACCCGGGAGAGCAGCTGCGGGTTGGCAACGGCGTCGACGGCGCGCGCCACACCCCCGCGCAACCGCGAGGCCCACATCCGAACCCCGAGCACGATCCCGCCACCGAACAAACCGGTGACAACGGTGCCGATGGCGACGTTGTCGAGCCCAAAGGCGCCATCGGCGGCACCAGTCACCCCGGCAACGGCGGCGCCGGCCGCGGCGCTGGCGATCAGCAGACCGACGGCCATACGACGCACGTTGTCCGTGTGTGCCTCAACCGTGACCAGTTGCCGGTCGTCTCCAACGGGACGCACGGCCGACTCAACCCGGCCGGACGTGCGCAGCGCGCCGCTGCCGTGTGCCATCCGCAGCTTGACCCTGGCCGTCGTCACCAGACTCTCGTCCTTCTCCCACACCGTCCTCGCTGAGTTCTCCTTGCGCTTGCGGAGCCCTTCGTGCTTGCTCATCCAGAAATCGACCACGTTGCGTACCGACGCCATGTCCCCGTCCACCACCCGACGGGCCGCCACACTTTCCGGCACGAGCAGCCGGTCGAGCCAATCGGGGTCCTCGCTCTGGATGCGAACAAGCTCTTCAGTGAGCGCGGCCTGCAGATGGGTTTGATCGATATCCAACTCGTCGGCGATGCGGCTCAACATCTCGGTGTTGAAGAGTTCCGGCTCCGAACCGTCCGGTGCCTCCGACTGGAGCTGGATGGCCCGTTGCAGCACACGCTCGGCTTCGTCGACGCTCAGCTTCTGCAAGCGGTCTGAGATACCAGCCGCGTCCTCGGGCGTCGCTGCGTCGCGCGATTGGTCCTGTTGGCGATCCACCCTTGCAGTATGCCCGATCCCGCAAATCAGCGGGACGTCAGCGCACCGGTTCCAGAATCGTGCCCCCGCCGAGCATCTCATCACCTCGGTAGAACACCGCGGCTTGCCCGGGAGCCACTCCCGGTTGACGATCCACGAACTCGACCCGCCACCGACCAGCTCCATCGGCGATCAGCTCGGCGTCGACTGCTTTGGCGCGGTAGCGGACCTTGACGGCGACGACCCCACCGACCGGGGGCGCACCGGCCACAAACGTGGCATCACCAACGACGCATCCGGAAACCAACAGGTCCTCCTTGCGCCCAATGACGACCGTGGCCGTGGCTGGCTCGATATCAACGACGTAGCGGGGGGTTTGCGCGGCAATCCCCAATCCCTTGCGCTGGCCGATCGTGAAGTCGACCGTTCCCTCGTGGTGCCCGACGACGTCGCCGGATTCATCCACGATCGGGCCGGGTTGCGCCACCTCGGCGAAATTGTCCCGCAAGAAGGTTCGGTAGTTGCCGGAAGCGACAAAGCAGAGATCCTGGCTGTCCGGCTTGTCGGCGGTGCGCAGACCAAGCCGTGCCGCGTGCTCGCGAACCTCGGGCTTGGTCATCTCCCCCACCGGAAGCCGGACCCGCGCCAACTCCGACTGGCCGAGCATATGGAGGACATACGACTGGTCCTTCGCCCTGTCCACCGCTCGCATGAGGTGGTATCCGGCCTCGTCGTGAGTGATCCGAGCGTGATGCCCTGTGACGAGGACGTCGCAACCGAGCGCTGTGGTCCGCTCGAGCAGCGCCTTGAAGCGGACCCTGCGGTTGCACTCGATACACGGGTTCGGGGTGCGACCTGCCATGTACTCGGCCCCAAATCGGTCGACCACCTCAGTACGGAAATCGTCGACGTAGTCGAGCACGTAGTAGGGAACGTCGAGCTGGGCCGCGACGCGTCTGGCATCCTCCGCATCACCGACCGTGCAGCATCCCGACGTCGGCATCTCGCCGTCGCTCCCCTCCCACTGCTTCAGCGTCACACCGACCACCTCGTAGCCGGCCTCAACCATCAGGGCTGCCGCGACCGAACTGTCGACCCCACCCGACATCGCAACCAGGGCGCGTGGGGCACTCATCGCAACTCCGCCACTGTGGCAGCCACCCGAGCTGCGGCGACGGCGCCATCGTCGGGCACCGACGGCCACCCAAAGCTGAACCGGACGCACTCAGCGGCCGCGTTCTCGTCGACTCCCATGGCGGCGAGCACGTGCGACACCTCGACCGCACCGCTCTGGCATGCAGATCCCGCGGCGGCGGCAAGACCGGCCTGATCGAGTCGGATCAGCAGCGTCTCGGCTGGTACGCCGGGGATCCGCACGTGGCTGTGCTGGACGAGGCGCGATTCGGGGGCCCCGTTGATCTCAACATCGGGTACGGCGGCCACCAGGGCATGCTCGAAGCCATCCCGAGCCTGACCCACCCGCTGCCGAAAGGCCGCTCGATCGGCAACCGTGGCCTCCATTGCCGCCACCATCCCGACGATGCCGGCGACGTTGTGGGTCCCGCTGCGGCGCCCGAGCTCCTGACCGCCGCCGTGGAGAACAGGTTCGAGGCCGATCCCGTCGCGCACGTAGAGCAACCCCACGCCCTTCGGTCCGCCAAACTTGTGTGCGGCCAACGCGATCAGATCGGCTCCGGTCGATGCCGTCGTGATCTCCTCCGAGATGTAGGCCTGGACGGCGTCGGTGTGTACCTGCACCTCGGGGTTGACGGCGCGGGCTGCGGCGGCGATCGCGGCCACCGGTTGGACGGTGCCGACCTCGTTGTTGGCCGTCATCACCGAAACGATCCGGGTCTGCGAAGTGACCGCGGCGGCCACACGCTCCGGATCGACCCGGCCGTCGTCATCAACGCCGACGATGGTGACCGGCCCACCGAGCCGGGACACGAAGTCGGCGGATTCGAGGACAGCCTCGTGCTCGATTGCGGTCGTCACCACTCCCCCGATGCTGCCGCCGGCGATGGCAACCCCCGTCACTGCCAAGTTGTCGGCCTCCGTCCCCCCGCCGGTGAAGACGATCTCGAGAGGATGGTCTGCGCCGAGCAGTTCCGCGGCGCGCTCGCGGGCCTGCTCCATGGCGTTCTTGGCTCGTTGCGAAACGGCGTGCATCCCGGACGGATTGCCAAAGGCGTCGTCGAAGAACGGAGCCATGGCTTCGCGGGTCTCGGGACGAACGGCCGTGGTTGCGGCATGGTCGAGGTAGAGCATGAGGCGGGATTCTCGCAGACCATGGCCGCTGCCGAAACGGCCGATGCGAACATGACCCGGTTGCGGGGCGATATGGTGCCGCCCTGATGAGAGCACTTCAGATCACCACCGTCGGTCGGCCGCTCGAAGCCGTCGTCCTGCCCGATCCCACCCCAGGGCCCGATGAGGTCGTCGTGGCGGTCGCCGCAGCCGGTATCTGCCACTCAGATGTCCACTACCGCGCCGGCCATCCAGCGCCGCGCCACCTCCCCGTGGTTCCCGGCCACGAGGTCGCCGGCACCATCGTCGCCACCGGTTCAGACGTGGACCCCAAACGCGTCGGCGATCGGGTGGCGCTCCACTACGTCGTGTCCTGCGGCATGTGTGAGGACTGCCGACGAGGGCTAGAGCAGTTCTGCGAGCGCTACGAGATGTTGGGTCAGACCCGAAACGGCGGATACGCCGAACAGGTCGTGGTACCCGCTCGCAACGCGGTCCCGATCCCGGAGGCGATCACAATCGCACATGCCGCCGTGATGATGTGCTCCTCATCGACCTCGCTCCACGCCCTGCGCAAGGGAAGGCTCCAACCGGGAGAATCGGTGGCCATCTTCGGGCTCGGCGGGCTGGGAGCATCTGCGGTGCAGCTCGCCCTCGCCCTTGGGGCAACACAGGTCTACGGCGTCGACCTCGATGCTGAGCGCCTGGCGCTGGCCGAGCAGTTTGGCGCGATTCCCATCGACGGGAGCGGAGACCCCGCCGGGGCCATCCGCGCTGGTGGCGGTGTCGACGTTGCCGTCGATCTCGTCGGCTCCATATCCGTGCTGACCGCGGCGATGGCTTCGGTGCGGCCCACCGGAAGGATTGTTGGCGTCGGCATCACCCGCGGCACGCTGGCCCTCGACCCGTATCGCGACCTAATCGGCCCCGAGGCGGAGCTGATCGGGTCCAACGACCATCACCTCGACGAGATCCACGAGCTCTTCGACATGGCGGTTGCCGGCCGACTCATGCTCGGCGATGTCGTCACCAAGACCGTGTCCCTCGACGCCGCGGTCGTCAACGCAGCCATGGATCGCCTCGAACGCTTCGGGTCCGGGGTGCGGACGGTGATTGCGCCCACAGGCGCCTGAGAGCCCTCTCAGCTATCCGCGGTCGCCACACCGGAAACGAAGTTGAGCACGGCGGTCGAGTAGCGGGTCGGGTCGACGTTCCAGGCGAAGACGTGGTCTGCGCCGTCAAAACGCTCATAGATGACAATGTCGGGCCGCGCCGCCGCAAATTCGTCGCTGGATGCCACCGGCACGGTTCCGTCGGCGGTGCCGTGGATCAGAAGGATCGGCATGTCGAACTCGCCGGCTCGCTCCACGTGATCAAGCTGCGGCCAATCGAGCCCGAAGCGGAGCCGGGCAATCGCCTTGGAGCCGGCGGTGAAGAACGCCGGGACACCGCGAGCGGCGGCTTCGGTATCGACCACTTCTTCGAGATCGAGCACCGGGGAGTCCAAGATGACGCCGCGCACCCGACCGATCAGGTCCGACTCGTGGAGAAAGACCGAGGTCACCGCTCCCCCCATGCTGTAGCCGAAGATCACGAACTCCTCGGCACCCTGAACCAGCCCGAACTGCAGCGCGGCCTCGAGGTCTTTCCACTCCTCGAGGCCCCAGGTATACCGACCGGAGTCGCTCACCGCGGCCCCCGCGTCGTTGCGGTAACTGATGACCACTACCGGATACCCGGCCTCGTGCAGTGTGGGGATCATGCGCAGTGCCTGCTTGCGCTCATCGACCCCCTTGCCGTGAACGATCACCACCCACGTGTCTCGGGTCCCTTCGATCAGCCATGCAGGATTGACGCCGAGTTCGCCGGGCACCACCACCTCTTCGAATTCGATTCCGTGAGCAGTGAGCGGGTCGCCGATGAAGGCGTACTGGTCGAACGCAACGGCATCTCCCGGTGCAAACGACCCTGCGAGAGGGACGAAGCCGCGCTCGACATCGGCCTCGCGGACCTCCACCACACCCGTTACCTGGCCGTAGCCGTTTGGTCCGACCAAACCCCAGACGCCGTCGAGAGCAGATTGTTCGTTGCGCGACAGAACGATTCGCCCTTCGCTGAGCGAAACAACCTGTAGATCACGCTCTGGCTCGTATGCATTCGGGGTGAGAAGATCTGCATCGAGGACATTGGAGAAGTACCACATCCCGCCGACGAGGGCGATGGCGACCACGGATGCGGCAATGATCCCGGCGCGCTTCGCCCACTTCTTCACGGAGGTCGCTTCCATGGGCGAAAGCGTAGACCCAAACGCTCGATAGACACTCCACGAACACCTCTAGGCGGGATAGACCGAGAGCCGCTTCTAAGGTTTAGGGATGGCCCGAGACATCACCGTGTTCGTCACCATCCCCGCCCCCGTCGACGACGTCTGGGCGGACCTCTCGCATCTCGAGACGCATGTTGAGTGGATGACCGACGCCGCGGCCATTACCTTCACCACCCCCCAAACCTCAGGGATCGGCACCACGATGGAGGTGGAGACCAGAGTTGGACCGCTGCGACTCAACGATGTCATGGAGTTCACAGAATGGGATCCGCCGCATCGAATGGCGATTCGGCACCGAGGTCTCGTCACCGGCGTCGGTGAGTTCGTCCTCACCGACATCGGCGGGGACACGACCCGCTTCATGTGGACCGAGGAGCTCAGCTTTCCTTGGTATCTGGGTGGCCCTATCACCGAGTTCTTTGCGGCCCCGGTGCTGACCGCCATCTGGAACCGCAACCTCGCCCGCCTCGCCGCCCGGTTCTAGGAGATTGTTGGACAATCGACGTGAGCGGTCGCCCTACCGACCCAACGCTGTTCAGAGTTCGCCCGGCGAGCGCGAACTGACATTGTTCAACAGGCGACCCGGAGTGGAGGGCTTCTCGTCGAACTACTTGCCCTTGAAGTCGGCCTGCTCTTTGTTCACGAAGGCGAGGATGCCGGTTTTGGCGTCCTCGGTAGCGAAGCAGGCGTTGAAGGCATCACTTTCGACCGCCATTGCCTCGCCAATCGGGCGACCGAAGCCCTCACCCATTGCCTGCTTGACCGCGGCGTATGCCTTGGTCGGCCCTTGCGCCCAGCGGGCCGCGTCTGATTTGGCAAGGTCGAGCAACTCGGCGGCGGGCACCACCTTGTCGGCGATCCCGAGCGCCAAGGCCTCGTCGGCGCCGACGTGGCGTCCCGACATGTTGAGCTCCTTGGCCGCCTGGTAGCCAATCAGCCGCTGCAGGCGCTGGGTTCCGCCTGCGCCGGGGATGATGCCGAGCAGGATCTCGGGCTGACCAACCTTGGCGTCGTCGGCGAGGTACCGAAAGTCGGCACCCATGGCGAGCTCGAGGCCTCCACCGAGGGCGTAGCCGGGGATCGCGGCGATGACCGGTTTCTCGAGCTGCTCCAGCCGCCGGACCGTCGCTGCCAACCCAGAAGCCTGTGGTTCGGCACCGTCGCCATCGAAGGCGTCAACAAACCTCGTGATGTCGGCGCCGGCGGCAAAATGGCGGTTGCCGGTGATGACGACGGCGCGAATGGCATCATCGGCTACCTGGGAAATCGCCGCATCGATGCCATCGATCAGCTCGCCGTTGAGGGCATTGACCGGTGGCCGGTTCAGGGTGATGACAGCGACGGCTCCGTCTATGGCGTACTCGACCAGGCTCATGACGTCCTCCATTCGATGGCCTGAGCGTCAGGCTACTCGGAGGCGGCAGACGCCAACAGGCGGCGAGCTGCGGTCCACGGGTCGAGCCGGCGCTCCGTGACCTGCGTCACCATTACTTCCCACTCTGGATGCTCGAGCGTGGCCCGCACCCGCAGGTGGACGGCAGCTGCCACCGCAGTCTCGACGTCGCTGAGCAGCCTGCGCCGCCGCATCCGCCCCAGCTCGCCGGAGGCCTCTAGGTGGGAGCGGTGGTCGGCAACGGCACCCCATAGTTCATCGATACCTTCACCGGTTGACGCAACCGTAGCGATCACCGGCGGCCACCATTCGCCGTGTCCGCCCAACTCCAGCATCTGTTTGAGGTCGCGCGTGGTTTCGTTGACCCCGGCCCGATCGGCCTTGTTGACCACGAACACGTCACCGATCTCCAGCAGCCCGGCCTTGGCCGCCTGGATGCTGTCGCCCCAACCGGGGTTGAGCACCACCAGCGTCGTGTCGGCGTTGGCCGCAATCTCGACCTCCGCCTGACCGACCCCAACCGTCTCGACCAAGATCTCGGGAAAGCCCATGCCGTCGAGCACCGCCATGGCACGCGGAGTTGCTTCCGACACTCCGCCGAGGTGTCCCCGGCTCGCCATGGAGCGGATGTAGACCTCGCCGTCGTCGATGTGGTCCTGCATGCGGACCCGGTCGCCAAGCACAGCCCCACCGGTGAACGGACTCGAAGGGTCGATCGCCACGACCGCCACCGACGCCTTCGCGGCGCGAATCTGAGCGATCAGCCGGTTAGTCAGCGTCGACTTCCCGGCGCCCGGTGCCCCGGTCAGCCCGGTACTCCACGCCCTTCCCGTCTGCGGAAACAACTCAGCCAGGATGAGATCCCCCTCAGGATGGTGGTCCTCAACCAGCGAGATCATCCGCGCCAAAGCCCGCCGATCCCCCGCCCGAGCGCGAGGAATCAATACCGCCGGATCAGTAGTGCGTGCCACGCCGAGAGACTAGATGCATCGACCAAGCACCACGCCGTTCCCCAAAGAAGAGCATCGAAGGGGCGGGGTAATGGGCGAACGGCCGCAGGCCACCCACTCACCGAGCACAGTTCCCGGAGGGAACTGCAGCGTGCCGCGCAGCGGCCCGCTGCGATCGAAACTCAAACTGCGACGACTTCGTCCACTCCGGGGACCCGGTCGCGCAGAATGCGCTCGATCCCGGCGGTGAGGGTCATCGTCGACATGGGGCAACCTCCGCAGGCCCCGACCAGTTGCAGGGAGACCCGACCGTTCTGAGCGCCGAGTAGCACGAGGTCACCGCCGTCGGCCTGGAGCGCGGGGCGTATGTACT
>CAYXMJ010000020.1:2718-24668 GCA_964465915.1 uncultured Acidimicrobiaceae bacterium | reverse complement strand
AAATCACCGCACCGCAGCAAAGGAGCAAGGGCGTGAACAAGACAGAGATGGCGAAGAAGCTCGCCAAGCAGACCGATCTGACCCAGGCCAAGGCCGTTGAGGTCGTCGACGCAATCTTCAGCACCGAGCCCGGTCACGGCATCATCGCCGTCGAACTGGACGCCGGCCGCGACGTATCGATTGCCGGCTTCGGCAAGTTCGAGACTCGCCGCCGCAAGGCTCGCACCGGCCGCAACCCTGCGACGGGCGCGACCATCGAGATCGCCGCAACCACGGTTGCCGCTTTCAAGGTCGCCAAGGGCCTGAAGGACCGTGTCGCCGTCTAGCAAGATTTGACGCCAGGAAGGCATCAAGAGGGCGGTCCTTCGGGGCCGCCCTTCTGTATTGCCGACTGGGGCCGAGGTCAGCCCTTGCCGGACCGCTTGGCGGGCCGAGCCGTCTCGACGAGTTCGATGAACGAATCGACGTCGCAGGCAGCGATTGCCCGCCCGATCACGTCGAGTGGGAGGTCGTCGAGCTTGCGGAACCGGACGCAGGACTTGCCCATGTCGAGTCGTTTCCCGCTGGCGCGATACTCCTCCTCGAATGCGGCCCGGTCGCCGTCGGACGTGTACACCCCGGTGAGGTACACCGCCATGTGGTTCTTCTGCGAGGCGAGCCCGGCATACATCAGAGGCTGCTTGTTATAGGTCTCCGGGTAAGTCTCGAGGGGCACCTGGTAGGTGATCATCCCCCAGTTCATTGCTTCCTCGTACCCGTTCGGCAGATTGGTCAGGATCACCTCGCGCACCTCCGAGATCGCCTTGCGACGGTCGTCCGGCAGGCTCGCCAAGTACTCGTCCACCGTGGTGGCGTCGCTGCGCATACGGTCGGTCTCCCTTCGTGCTGTCTTGCCCCAAGCGTAGAGAGTCGGGGCACTCAATTCGCAGGAATCACGGCCCAGGGCGCGGCCGCTTCAGAGAGCGGCCAGTTCCTCGTATTCGATCTCGAGGGCCGCCATCAGGTGGGCGGGATCGGGCAAGGCTTCGGCACAGGAGGCGATGCCGATTTCGAGATTGGCCCGGTAGCTGTGGACCGAGATGTTGAGGGCGCACCCGTCGAAGATCGTCGAAAGCGGATACACGTTGCTCACCGCCGCGCCTGCCATGGCAAGGGCGTGGCGCGGGCCGTGGACATTGGAGATCACCACGTTCATCGGTGGCCGGACCCGATCGGCCCAGTCGAAGCGTGACGCGATCCGAGCGGCGGCGGTCACAAAGACCGGCATCGTGAGCTGGGTGTAGCCGCCGAGTAGTTCGGGCGGGACGATGTCGTGTTCCTTCGCGATACCCATGGAATCGGCTGTGGCGCGCAGTCGTGCCAGCGGTTCGGACACGTCGGTCGGCAACTTGGCGATCATCCCGGTCACCTGATTACCGAGATCGAAATCATCCTCCGAACGGACCGACATCGGAACGACGGCTTGCAGAGGCTCCTCGGGGAGCTCATCATGCATGGACAAGTACCGCCGCAGCCCGCCGGCGCAGATCGCCATGACGACATCGTTGACGGTGACGCTGTGAGCGTTCTTGATGGTTTTGACCCCGGCGAGCGGGATACAGCCGACGGCCAGGCTGCGCTTGGCCGAGACCATTGCATTGAAGCGGGTCGGCGGAGCCTGGAGGTATGGCACGGCTGCCGTCTCCGCGTCGCCAACGGAGCGGCGCGGATCGGAACCGGCCATTCGGCCGACGTGTTCGATCCAGGGCCGACGCTCGATCGAGTCGCGCACCACCCGCATCGTGTCGAACGGTCGCCGCACTAGGCCCTGCATCCCCTTGAGGAGCATCTGGGAAGCGCCGGGCAGCGGACCCGCAGTACCGTTGTCCTCCGACCCCGACGCAGCACCAAACAGCTTGGCGATCACCTCACCCCCCGATGTCCCGTCGATGCTCGAATGGTGAAGCTTGATCAGCAGGGCGACCCCACGTCGTCGCAAGCCCCCGATGACGTACATCTCCCACAGCGGATGACCCCGATCAAGCGGCCTGGCGTGGATTCCTGCCACCAGTTCGAGAAGCTGCGTTTTGGTGCCGGGCGGGGGCACCCTGGCGCTTCGGATGTGATAGTCCAGGTCGAAGTCGGGATCTTCGACCCAATATGGGTGATCAAAGCCAAACGGCACCTCGACCAACCGCTCCCGAAACGAGGTGAGCAGGTGGATCCGCTCCGCCACCGCCCGCCGCACCTCGTCGCGACCCACCCTTGGCTTGTCCTCCAGCGTCACGAGCGTCGCCACATGCTGAGGCATGGTGGCCGTCTCGATATTCAAGAACGCGGCATCAAATCCGGAGAGCTGTCGCATCCCCGCAGACACTACCGATCGCCCCCATCCCGTTTCTACACCCACCACCGCCGGACCCACGCCCGTGAACAACGCTGCTCATCGTTCTCTCATCAGATCGTGCCATCCTGTCGGGCACCATGACCGTCATGACACCTCGCGCCCATATCCTCGTGGTCGACGACGACGAACGGATCGCCGCTTCGGTGCGGCGTGCCCTCGCTTATGAGGGTTACGACGTGTCGGTGGCCCACGACGGCTCCAGCGCCCTGGCGACGGCCCAAGCGAACGATCCCGACCTCATCGTCCTCGATGTGATGCTGCCCGGCATCGACGGCATCGAGGTGTGCCGCCGGCTGCGTGCCCGAGGAGACGACGCAGCCGTGCTGATGCTCACGGCCCGCACCGAGGTGCCCGACCGAGTCGTGGGTCTCGACGCCGGCGCCGACGACTACCTGATCAAACCGTTTGCCTACGAGGAACTGGTGGCCCGGGTCCGCACCCTGCTGCGCCGCCGAGTGCTCGACGCAGACCGGGAGATTCTGCGGTACGCCGACGTGGTGATGGACGTCGGTGCGATGGAGGTCATCCGTGGTATCCGCGAGATCGAGTTCACCGCCCTCGAGTTTCGGATGCTCGAGTACTTCATGCGCAACCCTCGCCTCGTGTTGAGCCGCATCCAGATCCTCGAGGCGGTGTGGGGGCTCGAGGTCGACACCACCAGCAACGTGGTCGATGTCTACGTCCGCTACCTGAGGCAGAAGCTCGAGGCCGCCGGCGAGCCCCGTCTGCTCCAGACAGTGCGCGGCGCCGGCTATGTGATGAAGGAAGCTTGAGGTGAAGATCCGGCTTCGCCTCGCCCTCTACGGGGCCTTCGTGACGGCCATCGCGATGATCAGCTTCGGGGTTCTGCTCGGTTTGTTGGTCAGCCGGGCGGCTCCCGAAGAACAGGATCGGCTCCTTGCCGAATTGGCCGCAGCCACGGTGGTGGCAGTTGAGGATGCCCCCGCCGAGAGCATGCTCCCGAACCGGCCGCCGGTCCTGATCGACCTGGCCACCAGCACCGACCCCTACGTTTCGGTCGTGTCCGAGGACGGAACCGTGCTCTACGCCACCGGCCAGGTCGACGGCGAGCCGCCCCGAGTGCCTGCTGCCGCCGTGGTCGAGGCGGTCGAGACCGGATCATCGACGGTGACCGCCCAAGAAGGGTCGACCGAAATCAGGATGTACGCGGTGCCGTGGGTGCGGTCCGACCTCGGCACCGCAGGCATCGTCGTCGCCGGCCAATCGGCGGCCTACACGGAGGAACAGATCGCCGGCCTGACCGCAGTGCTGTGGGTCTCCGGCATCATCACCCTCATCGCCGCCATCGTCGTCAGCTGGCTCGTCAGCGGACGGGCGCTGCGCCCACTGCACCGCCTCGCCGAGACCACCGACGAGATCGGTACGACTGGCGACCTGAGCCGCCGACTCCCGCCGGTCAAGGCCGACGACGAGGTCGGGGTCCTGACCACCAGCTTCAACGCCATGCTCGACCGTCTCGAGGACTCGCAAGACCGTCTCCAGGCCAACCTCGCCGCCCAGCGGCGCTTTGTCGGGGACGCCTCCCACGAATTGCGCAGCCCGCTCACCACCATCCGTTCCAACGCCGGCTTCCTGCGGGACCGCCCGGATGTCTCGCCTCAGGATCGGGAGGAGGCCCTGGCCGACATCGAGGCCGAGTCGGACCGCATGGCGTACCTGATCGACGATCTGTTGCTCCTCGCCCGGGCCGACGCCGCACTCGACGTCAGCCACCGTCCCGTCGATCTGGCGGTGGTCCTCCAGGACGCCTCGCGCCGCGCTGCCCGCCTCGGACGGGCCATCGCAGTCGCCCCCACCGAACCTACGGTGGTGATGGGCGACCACGACGCTCTCACCCGCCTGGTGTGGATTCTGCTCGACAACGCCGACAAACATGGCGCCCAACCGATCGACGTCACGCTGGAAGACGACGGCGCCACCGCCACCATGACCGTCACCGACCACGGTCCCGGCATCGCCCCCGAGCACATCGATCATGTCTTCGAGCGCTTCTACCGCGCCGACCCCGCCCGCAGCCCGGCCGGTGCCGGTCTCGGCCTGGCGATCGCCGCCGAGATCGTGATCGCTCACGGCGGATCGATCCGGGTCACCAACCACGATGACGCCGGCGCCGCGTTCACCGTGCGTATCCCCGTGGCGCAGGTCGACTGACCAGAACGCCGCTGCGGACCCAGGTCTCACCGTCTCCTCATCTCCGACCAATCGGCGACTCATCGCCCCCGGCGACAGTCAGCGCATGGACACAACAACTGCCATGCCAGCGGACACCACCGATGCGCCAGGCGACACCCGAGTCGATGTTGTCCGTATCTTGCTGCTGATCCAGGGCGGCATTGCGGTCACATCCACCATCGAGGTCTTCCTGGTCGGCGCCTTCACCGGGTTCTTCATCGTCCCGCTGATGTTGCTGACGTTGACCGCCGCCATCGTGACCCTGTGGGCCTCACGTGGCGTCCGCTTGCGTTCGCGCCGGGCCCGCAAGGTCACGTTCTGGGCGGAGGGCACCATCCTCGTCTTTGCCTTGATCGACCTGCTGCTGGCGATCTTCCTCGCCCGCCGCGGCCTCGCCTTGGTACCGACGGTGACGCGGATCGTGCTCCCCATCGCCATCATGCGCACGCTGCGCCGACCCCATGTCAAGGAAGAGTTCGGCATCGTGCCGGCGGCGGTCACCGCGGAGGGGCGGCCATGAGCGTACTCGCCTTCCACACCGACGATGTGCCGGGTACCTCCGAGGTCATCAGTGGCTACGTCGGCAGCCCGATGTACACCGTGATCTCCGAGCACGATGCGGCGCTGATCACGGTGCTCCTGTTTCTGGTGGGGACCTGGGTGCTGCGGCGGTTGGCCCGCTCGGGTCAGCCTGCCGCAGCGCGCTGGGTCGACGCCTACCGGGCCCTCTCGCCCACCCATCGGATGCTCGCCTGGCTGCTCGGAGCCTCGGGCGCCATCCACATCGGCCTGGTGCTCGGCCACGAGCCATCCGCCTACAGCGCGCTCTACGCCATCGACGCGGCCTTGATGTTCTGGCTGACCTGGAGACTGCTGACCGCCAGACCATGGCGCCGCTGGACCCGGTTGATTCTGCTCGCCTCGATCCTCGGCTACACATCCACTCTGCTTGGGGGCGAACCGCCCGACCAACTCGGCATGTTCACCAAACTGATCGAAGTCACCGCCCTGGCCATTGCGATGGCGCCGACTTCGAGTCGGAGACGCCGACAGTTTGGGGCTTCGGCGGCCACCGTTGTGATGATGGTGTTTCTCGGCGTGGCCGCCTGGAGTGGAGCGTTCTCGTCCGGCGGTGGCCACCACCTCGGCGATGTGCCCGCTCCCGGGGTACTACTCCCCTCCGGCGCTGACCGCGAACCGACCGCCCACGAGCAACGGGAGGCCGACGAGTTGTATGCCGCCACTGCGGCGGCCATCGCCAAGTACGCAGATCCTGACACGGCGGCCGCCGCGGGATACAACGTCGACAACATGTATGGACTCAGCTTCCACGCCGAGAACGCGGCATACAAGGCCGACGGCGTAGTCCTCAACCCGCAACGGCCCGAGACCCTGGTCTACGCCGTGGCCGACGACGGTACGCCGGTGTTGCTCGGCGCCATGTTCGAGATGGAAGGCATTGGTGAGGCCGGCCCTGCGGTGGGCGGTCCGCTCACGGTCTGGCACGCCCACGACCATGTGTGCTTCTCGCTCACCCCGCCGGCCATTGCCGGGCTGACCTCGCCGTACGGGTTCTGCCCGGCCGGGTCCATCACGATGCCGATCACCAACGAGATGATGCACCTCTGGGTGCTCCCCGGCGTCGAGGATCGCTTCGGCGACATCGAGGACGAGTGGCTGCAGGAGTACCTGGCCGCAGTGGCCGGGAACTGACCCTGCCGCAGCAGCGATTCGCCGGTGGCCGGCAGGCAATGCGGTCGCGGTAGCGTTGCACCGGTGAACGCCCGCGTCCTCGCCGCTCTGCTCGCCGCTTCCCTGGGATGGGGTCTCGCCGGCGTTGGCACTCGAGCTGCGTTCTCTGAAGGAGCGTCGACGTTCACCGTCGTGGTCGTTCGCACCGGGATCGCCACCGTCGCCATCGTGGCGTTCGCTCTGATCAAAGGCCGCAAGATCAGTCGCCGCGCCTGGCGGGACGGGGCACTCATCGGCATTCCTCGCATCGGCCTCGCCCCAATCTTCTTCATCGCCTCGCTCAACTACATCTCGGCCGGGGTCGAAGGGTTGGTCATCACGCTCATCCCGGTTGTGACGGCAGCCCTGGCCCATCTGATCCTCAGAGAGCGGCTACGGCCGATCCAGATGGTCGGCCTTCTCCTGGGTCTGGCCGGCACCACCATCATCATCGTCTCCGGCGAGAGCGGCATCGCCGACGGCTCGGGCAACACCGTGATCGGCGGCGGCCTTGCCCTAGCAGGGGTGGCGTTCGGATCGCTGAGCGGCATCCTGGCGCGGCGCTATTCGCCGCGGCACGACACAGCAATCCTTTCGGTACCCATGTTCGTTTCGGGCGCCGCAGTTGCCGTCGTGGGCGGCCTCCTCGTGCAAGATATCGAGCTGCCCGGACTCACATTCAACGCCTGGCAGATTCTGATCCTGCTCGCGCTGGGAAGCACGCTGCTCCCGTTTGTCGCCACGCTCTATGCCAGCGCTCACACCACTGCTGCCAAGGTCGCCCTCACCGGCTACCTCGCGCCGTTGGTTGGTGTGGTCGGCGGGGCGGTGATCCTCGACGAGGTCATCACTACCGCCATCGTGGTCGGTGGCAGCCTGGCCGTGGCGGGCGTCGTTCTGGTCGGTCGCGGTGGCCGCCGCACCCCGTTGCCCGCCACGGGAAGTTGATCGGCAACCTGCCGACCGGCCGGATTGCGCGTCCCTACCTAGAGCTGCGAAGATGCCTCGAGCACACGAGATCGCGAAACCCGGGTGACTGAGAAGACTGCAGCTACAAAACCCGCTCAGACCATGCCGACATGGGTTCGCGCCATCTTGGTCATCGGTCTGCTCTACCTCTTCCTGGTCGGCGTCAAGCTGCTCGAAGGCGGCATCAAGGGGCTGGGGAGCGACTTCACCGATGCTCTCTTCGATAGCGTCTCCAATCCGCTGAGCGGACTATTCGTTGGCATTCTCGCCACGGTCCTGGTCCAGTCGTCCTCGGTGACCACATCGACCATCGTCGGCCTCGTCGCGGCCGGCGTCATCGACGTGCCGGCGGCGGTCCCGATGATCATGGGCGCCAACATTGGTACCACCGTCACCAACACCATCGTCGCCCTGGGCTCGGTGCGGCGTAGCGACGAGTTCCGGCTGGCGTTCACGGCCGCGACCATGCACGACTTCTTCAACGTTATGGCGGTCGCGATCTTGCTCCCGCTGGAGTTGCTCACCGGCTTCCTATCGGAATGGGCGGCCTCGATTGCGAACTTCATCGCAGGCGGCGAAGGCCTCACCTTCGACAGCCCGATCAAGGGCGCAGTCAAGTGGGGAGCGGGACTCTTCGAGGATGGCTACGGCACGGTGATCAAGAACGAAACCGCCGTCGCCGTGATCGGCATCATCCTCGGCATCGCCCTGATCTTCTTGACGTTGATGTTCATCACCAAGAACATGAAGGTGCTCGTCGCCACTCGGATTGAGCGATCCCTCAACGCAGTGCTGGCCAAGAGTGGCCTGATCGGAATGATCGTCGGCATGATTGTGACCATTGCGGTCCAGTCGTCGAGTATCACTACCTCGGTTCTGATCCCGTTGGTGGCCTCGGGGATTCTGCTGGTCCGCAACGCCTACCCGATCACGTTGGGCGCCAACGTCGGGACCACGGTGACCGCGCTCCTCGCTGCGATGGCGGCGGGAACCATCGCCGGGCTCACGATCGCATTGACGCACACCCTCTTCAATCTGGTGGCCATCGCGGTCCTGTATCCGTGGAAGAGGATCCGGTATATCCCGGTGGACCTGGCGTCGAAGCTGGCCGATCTGGCCGTGAGACGCACGTGGGCCGCAATCGCCTACGTCGTGGCTTTCTTCATCGTTCTGCCCATCGTCGGTATCGTGGTTCTGAGTTAAGGGAGGGACAACATGGTCTTTGACTTCTTCAGAGGGAGCTCGGGTCCGCAGGGAATCGACGCCGTCGAAGCGCAGATCGTGCAAATGGTGCGCGATAGTCGAACTGTGTTTGAAACCTCGATGTCGGCCGTCTTTGGTGGCGGCAAGTCGACCGAAGCCAACCAGGAGGTAAGCCAAACGGACCAGGGCATCAACGAAGCCCAGCAAGATGTGCGCCGGACCTTGATGATGCATGCCTCTGTCCAGGGGGACGTTGACCTGCCGTTGGTGCTGACCTACATGAGTGTGGTGAAGGACGCCGAACGCATCGGCGACTATGCCAAGAACCTCTACGACCTGGCGAAATTCGGAGTCGATTTCGAGGTGGCACCGGACCGGGCCGAATTGGAGGGGTACTGCGAAAACGTCGATCGGCTGCTGGGGGATGCCGCCGATGCCTTCGAGAAGTCGGATTCCGAACGAGCCCAGCACCTGATCGACAAGGCCGATGGTTTCCTCGACGACTACGACGACCACGTGCAGGCCGCGTACGAGTCGCAGGGTCCGGCCTCAGACGCCGTCGCCCGAACGCTCTACTACCGGTTCCTCAAGCGGATCACCGCGCATGTCATGAACCTGCTGACGTCACTGGTGATGCCGGTCGACCGGCTCGACTACTACGACGAAGCCCGAGACGACCGAGACTGACCCCCGAGGGTCCAGTCGGGTCCCGGTCGATCGGTATGGTTGAAACAGCCAGATGAGCCTGCCAAGCTCGCACCCACGACGCGACGACTGTGAGTGAACCAGTGACCGAGGCTGCCCCAGCCTGCCTGCGCCCTTCCTTGCGACGAATGACGTGACGTCGCTGCTGTTTGCCACCGCTGAGGTCGTGACCGAATCGTCGGGCGACATCGACTGGTTCGACCTCATCGTCGGGCTGCTGGGTGGCCTAGCGTTGTTCCTCCTCGGCATGGACAGGATGACCGAGTCGCTGCGGGTCGTCGCTGGGGACCGCCTCCGTCGCATCCTCGAGAAGCTGACCTCGCACCGCATTACCGGCCTGCTCACGGGCGCCGGGGTCACCGCGATCGTGCAGTCGTCGTCTGTCACGACGGTGTTGGTGGTCGGGTTCATTTCGGCGGGGCTGATGACCTTCGTCCAATCGATCCCGGTCATCCTGGGTGCCAACATCGGCACGACCATCACGGCGCAGATCATCGCCTTCAATGTGACGCGATGGGCGCTGGTGCTGGTCGCAGCCGGCTTCGCCATGACCGTGATCCCCAAGAAGGAGAAGCGCCGCGCCCAAGGGGCAGCGGTGATGGGCCTCGGCCTGGTGTTCTTCGGCATGGTGGTCATGGGCTCGGCCATGGAGCCCCTCCGCAGCTACGACGCCTTCATCGACCTGATGGCCGCCTTGGAGAACCCGTTCCTCGGCATTCTGGTCGGTGCCATGTTCACCGCATTGGTCCAATCCTCGTCGGCAACCACCGGCGTGGTGATCGTGCTCGCCGGGCAGGGCCTGATCACGCTCGAGGCAGGCGTGGCGTTGGTGCTCGGGGCCAATATCGGCACATCAGTCACGGCGATGCTGGCCGCCATCGGCAAGCCGCGTGACGCCCAGCGCGCCGCCGTTGCCCACCTCATCTTCAATGTCGTCGGCGTCCTGATCTGGATTCCAGTCATCGGCATGCTCAGCGACTTCATCGGTGGCATCGGCGGCGGCACGCCCCGCGAGATCGCGAATGCCCACACCGTCTTCAACGTGATCAATGCGCTGATCTTCTTGCCCTTCACCAACCAGTTCGCCCGCTTCGTCGAGTGGTTGGTTCCCGACAAACCGGATACCGGGGTCATCGAGCCGCGCTATCTGGATGACGACCTGCTCCGCACCCCCTCGCTGGCATTGTCGCGCGCCAGGATGGAGTTGCTGCGCATGGCCTCGCGGGTCCGCGTCATGCTGAATGAGGTCCTGCCCGCCATCATCGACGGCGACATCGACGACCTCGCCGACATCGAGGCGGCCGACGACGAGGTGGACGGCCTCCACGGCCACATCTTGATGTACCTCGGGCAGGTCGGTCAGGCGCGCCTCAGCGAGGAATCCTCCGCGGAGATGATGGATCTGATGGAGGCCACCAACGACCTCGAGGCGATCGGCGACATCATCGAAACCAACATGGTCGCCCTGGGCCGAGAGCGGCTCGACTCGATGCTGGAGATCAGCCCGATGACCATGGGAGTCCTCGACGAGCTCCATTCTGCCGTCTATCGAGCGTACGACCTGGCCCTGGTTGCCCTCACCCAGAAGGACGAGGACGCCGCCCGCCGCGTCGCCCAGATGAAGGCAACCATCAACGAGATGGAGCGGGAGGCCAACCTCCACCAGGCGGAACGGCTGATGGCGGACGAACCAAGCCGGGTCGCCAACTATCGGTTCGAGATGGACGTGATCGCCAACTTGAAGCGGATCTACTACTTCACCAAACGAATCGGCCGTGTGGCGGTGACGGAGGTCGAACAGGCCAAGATGTAGGCGCCCAGTGCGGCCGGGTCAGAGCACGAGCCAGTTGGTCTGCACGACCTGGCCACCGGCATCGAGGCGGCAGCTGAGGCGAATCGGACCCTCCGGTACCTCCTGGAAGGTGAACCGGCCCAGGTCATCGGCCTGTGCCGTACGCACCTCATCACCACTGGTGAGTTCAATCGTCCCGGTCTGGGGCGGCACGAGTTGCCCGACGAGCCGACGTGCGCCGTCGGACAGCACCGCCAGTTCGATCTCGACTCCGGGAGCACTCAGCGTCAGTTCCCGGGTCGCCTCCTGGGTGCCCCGCACTCCGACGAGTTCGCCCGAGGCGGAATCGAAGACGATCTCAGCCATGATGGCGTCGACGTCGAACTCGAGCTCGAGACGTGGCACCACAGACTTCGCCGCGGCCACCACCTCGGGCGGCACAGGGTCGGCGCCGTCGAGAACGACCCCGAGTCGGCTGAGCAGTTGCTCATCGTTCCAGTCTTGTGGCTTCGTCACGATCAGTTCCTTACTCTTCCCGCGAGTCCATGACTTCGTCTCCGGTTGGCGCCCGGCGCGCCATGATCCGTCGCAGCCGGTCCAGACACCGCGCCCTGGTGGGCCCAATACTCCCGATCGGTCTGTCGATGATCTCTGCGATTGCCGTGTAGTCGAGATCGTCGTCTGCGGTGAGAAGCCGGAGCAGTTGCTGACAGTCCGCAGACAAGTCGGCAAACGCTTCCAACAGCTCGCGGCGCATCTCGTCCGCCACAATCGATTCGTCCGAAGCCGGAGTCGACCCCAGTGCCCATTCGTCGGACATGTCGGTGGGCACCTGGCGACGTTGCTCCCGCAACACCCGCACGCACTCGTTCTTGGCCGTAGTACTCAGCCAGCCGGCCAGCCGTTCCGGCTGCCGGATCTTGCCGCAGTGCACGTACAGACGTGTCCACACGGTCTGGCTGACATCTTTGGCTGCTTCTCCGTCGAGCCGGAAGCTGCGAATCACCGACCACACCAGGCGCACATAACGATCGACAATCACGTCGAACGCGGTGTGGTCCCCCTGCACAACGGCAGCGAGCAGATCGGCAATGGAACGTTCGGTCATAGATTGAGACCTTACCCATTGTCGCTCCGCTTCCACCTGGTCGGCTCTCGCAGACATACACGGCTGCCCTCTCTTGCTTCCACCGATACCGATGCGCCAATGGGGAGCCTGATACGGATTTGTCGGCCGACAGGGTTGGCCCGGTTCGGCTACCCAGCGCCGAAACAGACAAACGAACCGGCCACCGTGTCGTCACCGGCGGAGATGGCGGCGGCTTGTGCCCCCGACAGTGCGTAGGCGGGAGAGCCCCCTGCGGCGAGACGTTCGTGGAAATCGACCATCAGGTGCCGAGTTGAAGCGGCATCGGGAACCAGACCGATGCTGGCGATCACCGTGTGGGTCCCGGCCCCGAGCAGGCCGGCGACAATCCCCATGACCTCGTTCCCCGGCCGTTCCGCCGACAACCCGGCATCACACGCCGACAACACAACTGTCTGGGGAGCAGAAGAGAGTCGCTCGAACTCGTAGACCGTGAACCAGCCATCGCCGAACTCCAAGGCGGAGAACAGCGGGTTGTCGGTGCGGAACCGGCCGTGGCACACCAGATGCGCCAGGCCGGCGCCGTCGAGATGACGACGAACCACGTCAACCGAGCCCGAGGCCGCGTTCAAACGCTCCGCATCGGCATACACCCCGCCGACTGCGGCGACCTCAAGCGCCGCCTCGGGCAATCTGGGCCCACCCACTACAACCGAAGGCCCGAAGGGCCGGCCTCTATCGGCGCGCCGCAGCCACAGCGCGGCCGACGGTGACACGCTGACCGGACGCCCAACACAGCTCGGCAGGAGGCCCCACGGAACGGCATGCAACCGGCCGGGTGGCACGACCACGAGGTCTTCGCCATCCGCGCCGATTGGTGCCAGCAGCAGGTCGTCGAGCCGGCGTGCCGCATCATCGACCATGTCCCGGGCGGCCCGCCGTGAGGCGCCACTGCCTCCCGGACGCGCCAGGCGGCGAAGCCCAAACCGCAGTTGGTCGAGGGCCGCGATCGTATCGGGTACGGATGCCAGATCGTGGCGTCGAGCCCTGCCTTCGTGAACCGAAACGGCGACGAGCCGGTCGTCGACGGCGGCGTATTCGATGAGACGGCGGCCATCGAGCGCGCCGACGACGGCGTCGACGTCCACCGCTTCGGTGGCGGTGTCTGCCCCGAGCAGCCGCCGGGTGCGACGACGAATGGCGAGCTCGAGCCGGCGGCGACGCTCTTCGAGATCGCCGGCGTCGCCCGATAGCGCCGTGGTCCGCAGCTCTCGCTCGACCTCCCGCAACTCACCCAACTCGACGGCAAGCTCGGCATCGTCGGGTGGCGTCACCGGAGCAAACCGCAGAGCACCCGCTCGAGTCCGTTCCATCCACCGGAGGGCCGGTGTCGGCCGCTGCCCTTCCCAGGACAGCTCCACTCCGAGCGCACCGAGTTGGCGTGCGTGACCGGCGGCGTGGACCCTGGTCTCCGTTGCCCCCAGCCCGGCTTGGTGCTCATCGACAACGTCAAGACCGGCGGCTGCAGCAGCCAACGCGCCGCGCCGGTCGCCCTCGGCCCGGCGCAGCTGCGCGGTCGCCAGCCAGATGCGCGCTCGTAGGTCCACGGCGGCATTCGAGCGCTGTTGGGCGACGGCCTCGAGGTGGTGGCGGCACCCATCCGCGTCGCCGAGCTCGAGAGCGATTTGGGCGGCCAGCACCTGAGCGGTGGCGGACGCGGTGGCGAGACCGGCGGCCTCGAGCCACCCCGTCAAGAGATCGACCGCGGCCAAGTCGTCGACAGTCGCCTCCCCGGCCGCATACCGCGCCTCATGAACCAGCAGCTCGGCATGCCCCGCCCAACCGGGACGATCCTGTTCCTCGAGCCGGAGGCGAGCGTCCCGGGCGGAGGCCTCGGCCCGACCGGGCTGCCCGGCCAGTAGCGCCGCCTGGGCAACACGGATCAGGGCCTCGGCATGTCCGGCGCCGTGACCGCCGGATGCGAGGCTATCTGCGGCCCGCTCGGCCAGGTCGACGGCGTCATCGGTGAGGTGGGCCAGTAGCAACGCCTCGACTCTGTCGACCCAGACCTCAGCCGGATTGCCGGCAAAGGAGTCGAACTGCCCCTCCGCCTCGTCGAGATAGCGCAGCGCCTTCGGGAGGTCGCCCTGGCGAACCGCCAGCCATCCGAGATTCTGGGTGCACTGCGCCACCGGCAGGAGCTGATCCAGGTCTTCATAGGCGGTCCGCGCCGCCAGCAGGTCGTCCTCGGCCGTGGCCAGCGACCCGAGGTACGCCCGAGTCAGAGCCCGGTTGACCAGCAGGTTGCCGAGCCACATCTGGTCCCGGCCCTCCAGCGATGGGAAGGCGGCGTCGAAGTCGGACAGCGCCGCATCAAAGTTGGCGATCCGATAGTGGACGGCCCCCCGCTGGACCAGAGCCCGGGCCCGTTCAACGCCATCCAACTGCGCCAAGGCTTCCGACATGATGGTGAGGGCCCGCCCGCTCTCCCCCGCCCACGACAGCACCCCGCCCTGGGTCATCTGGACGGTGGCAAGCAGGCGAGGGTCACCCGTGGTCGCCGCGGCAGCCGTGGCCGCCTCGAGGCTCTCGACCGCTTGGTCGAGTTCCATCAGGTTGGCCGCGGCCAAACCGCGGGCACGCAAGGCGATGGCCTGAGCCCGCATGTCTCGCGCCGCCTCAGGGCGGGCCAGCAGTTCGTCTGCAGCCTCCACGGCAGTCTGCGGATCGGCATTGGCCGTTGTCACCAGTTCCTCGGCTTCGGCCGCGAGCGAAGATACAGCTTCTTCCATAATTCGTACCCATAACTTGTTTGGTTTCCTGTAGGTTCGCGTACGAAGCGAGTAGATGCGTCCCGGGTGCGTCATCCGGGCTCGAGTAGGGGGACATCCATGAACGAGCCGGCAAATAACAACGACCCGGTCGCCGCTGCCATCGCCCGCCGCTTGCGAGAACTCGATGGGTACGGTCGTACCGGATTGATCGACCCGTATGCCGACCAGAATCCTGCAGTGTTCTACGTCCCCGGCGTGCTGCTCACCGATCAGCCCAGAGCAGTCGTTGCGCTGCTGGAGCGGTTGTTTCCCGGCTGCGAAGTGCGAGTCGAGGAGGGTGAAACGCTGGCCCAAATCCACCTGTCGGACAAGATCACGGTCTGTGCGCCACAACTGGCCCACGACCTCAATCGCCGGCTCGGCGACGAGGGATTTGTGAGCCTCAACCACATCCTCACCCTGGCGCCAACCCCCCGAATCGGGCCGGGCGACGACCCCACCCCCACCGACGAACCAGATCCGATGTGTGAGGAACTCGACATCGACTGGCAGGTCGCGGTGGTCGACACCGGTCTATTTGGCGAGACCGGCTCCGGGCTCACCCTCACTGCGATGACCGAACCCGAGATCTCTGACGCGGATGGCGACAAGGTCGTCGACTTCGCCGGCTCTGGCCACGGCGGATTCATCGGCGGCATCCTGAAGCGAATGATCCCCAACCTCGAGGTCCACGTCCGCGACGTGGTGACTCGGGACCTGGCCCGTCACACCTTCATCATCGAAGAGGCCGACATCATCGAGGATGTCGACAAGGTCCTCGGAAACGACCGGGTCGCGGTGATCAACCTCTCGCTCGGCACATACGCCGACGAGGGCGATGTACCCGCCCTCCGGGAAGCGATGCGCCGCTGGATCAAGCGCCGCCCGGATGTGCTGTTTGCCGCTGCCGCCGGCAACGACAGCACCAAGGAGCGGTTCTACCCGGCCGCCTTCGCCGCCGAGGGCGAGTTTCGTCATTTCGTCATGAGTGTCGGCGCCTTCAACACCTCGCCACGTGAGGCCGACACCACGTCCGGATGGGCAGAGTTCTCCAATCGGGGCCGCTGGGTCCGGGCAGTGGCGCCCGGAGTCCATCACCGCAGCGACTACATGGCCGACGTCGAGTTCGTCTACGGAGAAGATCAAGGCGCGGGCAACCCGAGCCGGGCCAGATTTGATGGCCTCGCCGAGTGGAGCGGCACTTCGTTTGCGACGCCGTATGCGGTCGCCGAGGTCGTCCGCTATGCGGCAACCTGCGGTTTCGCCAATCCCCGAGAAGCCTGGGAGCATCTCCGACGGCAGACCCGCAGGGTAGTGTTCCCGCTATCCATGCCCTGCCCCGGCAAGCAGCCAGGCTGCTGAGGGAGGTGGGCTCGGTTCCGTGTCCGTCAAACCGGGTCAACCCCAGAGGAGACAGCAGCCATACATATCGCCTATCGCCGATACAGGAATACCTTGGCCCCGCCCGTGGGGTGACCGGTTTGGCCGGTTGGGACGGTGCCGGAGTCCAGGTGGTGCGAGTCGGTCGCTGACGACCCACCGCAGCAAGGGTATTTCGGCGGGTGATCAGTGGCGGTAGAGGTCGGTAACGTGAAGGGGTGCGCAGTGCGGCCGGAAAAGGGGGTGATCCGGTGGCAAAGAGTCTGGTGATCTTCAGCGACGGAACGGGGAACCAGCTCAAGGCCAAGGGCAACACGAATGTGGTGCGTTTGCACGCGCTGACGCGCGAGACCGAGACGCAGATTCGTTTCTACGACCCTGGGGTGGGGACGGAGGGGTCTCCTCGCGCGTTGACCGCGGCGGGGCGGGAAACCACGCGGGTGTTGGGGCTGGTGTTCGGGTACGGGATCAAACGGAACGTGGTAGAGGCGTACACGTTCATCGTGCGGAACTGGGAGCCGGGTGACCAGATCTTCCTGTTCGGGTTCAGTCGCGGCGCTTACACGGTGCGGGCGTTGGCGGGCATGCTTCGGGTGGTGGGGTTGTTGCCGCCGGATCAGGAGAACCTGATTCCGTATGCGTTGAAGCTGTTCTGGAAGGGGCACGGAAAGGACATTGATTGGGATCTGGTGAAGAGCTTCACCGCCGAGTTCTGTCGTCCAGAGTTCCCGAAGTGGGGGCACCCGGTGACGTTCCTGGGGGTGTGGGACACGGTCAAGGCGGTTGGGTGGTTCCGGCGCCGGTTGCAGCTTCCGTATACGCGCCTGTTGAAGAGCGTCGACGTGGTGCGGCACGCGTGTTCGCTGGATGAGTGGCGAGCGCAGTACAAGGCGTACATCGTCTCCGAGAACCAAATGGCCCTACCCGACCGTGACATGAAGGAGGTGTGGTTTGCAGGGGTGCATTCCGATGTGGGTGGCACCTTCGAACCGGAGCACGATCTTGCCGACATCGCGCTGCAGTGGATCACCACCGAGGCGATCGAAGCCGGCCTCGACATCGACGAAGTCGCATTCGCCCCATACCGGCATCTTCCGACGGAGCATGCCTACGGCACGGTCCATCCGATGGGAAAGGTCTGGGCACTGACCGGGATCTCGCATCGCAAAGTGATTCCGCCCGGTGCGGCCGTCCATGAGAGCGTGCGACTCCGGATGGCACACGACAAATCTGACAACAATCGGTTCCGCAAGAAAGGCGTGAGCGACGCGAATCCGGTTGAAACGTGGCCCCACAGCAAGTCGGGAGAGTTTGAGCAATGAGAGCGCGAGAGCGACCATTCCGGCACGTCGAGGACAAGACGACACCCGTCGGAAACATGCGGCTGATGTGTTGGTGGGTAGCGCAGATCGGTGTGTCGGCGCCAGCGCCAGCGCCGGGTCTGTAGGTTTGCGCTATGCCGTTCTACAGCGAATGCCTAGACCGGATGAACCAGACGGAGCGCAAGCGCGTGACGCAGCGTTTGCTCGCTCTGCGTGCCCGCCTCGACAAGAAGATCCCGCAGAAGGACACCGACTCAAGTCTCATCCTGGCGACGTGGAACATCAGGGACTTCGACACGGAGTCCTATGGGTGGCGGCTCGATGAGTCCATCTTGTACATGGCGGAGATCATCAACCGATTCGACTTGGTAGCGATCCAGGAACTCAAGGGGAACCTGGGCGGACTACGGCGTCTCCGCCGAGTGTTGGGGTCCGATTGGCACCACCTGTACTCGGACGTGACTGATGGCAGGCGGGGGAATGATGAGCGGATGGCGTTCCTCTACGACACCCGCAAGGTCACCTTCGGGGGACTTGCTGGAGAGCTGGTACTGCCACCACTCGAGAAGAAGGTTGGTGGCAAGACGGTCTACGAACCGGTGGCCCAAGTCGTGCGGACGCCGTTCATGGCCGGGTTCCGAGCCGGGTGGCAGAGCTTCATCCTGACCACGGTGCACGTCCTCTATGGGTCGCGGGACGCCGAACCTCCGGAACGCGTGAGAGAAATCCAACAGGTTGCGGACATGCTCGGTAGACGCGCCCGGCAACGCAACACGTGGTCGGAGAACCTGGTGCTTCTTGGCGACTTCAACATCTTCTCGCGCAGCGACGCGACGTACCAGGCGATCACCAACGCCGGGTTCACCATCCCTCCGCCGTTGCAGTCGATACCGGGGTCGAATGTGGCGAAGGACAAGCTCTACGATCAGATCGCGTTCAAGGCCCGTTCCGATTTCCAGGTTGCCGACCCCAACAAGCCGTCTGGATGTGCCGGGGTGTTCGACTTCTACGACACGGTCTTCGTTGCGGACGAGGCCGACCAATTGACGTACAAGAAGTACATGGGGGACGCCTACGAGGTCAACTCGAAGGGCAAACCTCGACCCGAGACCGGCACCGGCTCGAAACGTTCGTACTACCAAACGTATTGGCGTACCCAGCAGATGAGCGATCACCTTCCCATGTGGGTGAAGCTCAGCATCGACAGTTCCGAGATGTATCTGAAACGGCGGGGTACCACTTAGCAGTCACGTGGGACGTCGACCAGGCGCGATGAGCAAAGGGACGACGCAACGATGGCGACGTCAACCAAGGCGCCAGGCCGCAACGGATCGGCCGGCTCCCCTTACAATGCATCGACCCCCGACCCCACGTCGAACTGGCCCCGTCATCGCCTCGGTGTTACCGGGTAAGTGACTCCAGGGTGGGCCCTTCCTCACCATGGGTTGCAGGCGCAGACCCTACGTCCGCTTCGGTCAGGTTCGTGAACTCCATGGGCACGGCACCTGTGCCGTCAAAGGGAACCCACAAGACGCTCAGCGTGCCAGCGAAGAACTCGGTATAGGTCGAATGCGCATTGGTGCGGAAGTTCACCGTGTACGTTCCCTTCGTGACGGTGGCAGCCGCCACCGTGACGCAGTTCTCGTTCCAATTGGCCGCTTCCCAGGGGTCGCCACTGCCGGCCGCCACGAGAATCCACTGCTCGGAGCCGACAAGCTTCTTGCCATCGACGGCTATCCAACACGAGAACTGGCTCCACGTGTCGAGATAGCGTGCCGCCGAGTCGCCAGCTGCACTGATCTGGAGCACTCCCGCTCCTGGAGCTTTGATCGTCACTTTCAGTAGCGTCGTTGGCTTGGCGTCGTTGCCGTCGGGCAGGTTGTTCTTCGCCACGTAAGCAGCCCGAGGACCCTGCGATTTCCGAAGGAAGCTGTTCGACGACTTGCCGTCAAGCTTGTCCGCATTGAGCAGCTTGACTTTCCCGCTCGAGTTCACCGCCATTGGAGGGTTCCCAGGTTCAACTACGAGGTCGAGGGCGACACCGTCAGCGTTGGTGTTGGTGATCACCAGGTTCCTGGTTGTAGAACCCTTCAGGAAGGTCGTAGCGTTTGCCGCGTTCCGCTCCCCCAAAACAAACGCGTCGCCTACGGCTGCCGCCGCCGGCACAACCGACACGATCACCGCCCCGACTGCACACGCTGCAATCAATGTCCGAACTTGTTTCCAGTTGACACGGCCACGCATGATCCAACCTCCCCAGTAGTGAGGTCCCCCACCGGATTGTGGGCTCCCCCGCTATCCCCACATCTGCACAACGCACACGCCACGCATAGAGGCAAACGACCCTCCGCACGCCTCCAGCGACATCCACAACCCGGTTCGCCGGCATCGACGACGCCCGAGACTTCCGCGTCGGCTTCTTCGGCTGGGACAACCTCGAGCACCGCCACTCCGCATCGGGTTCCACACCCCAGCCTCCGTCTACTACGGCATCGCCAACGAGATCCGGGCCCAACGCACCGTCATGCTCGACGCCACCTACCAGGCGCATCCCGAACGATTCGTCCACGCCCACCCACACCGCCGCCGCTACCCGACACCGTCCACATCAAACCACCCAAGGAGGCCACCAACGCCCGCCAAGAACACAACCAACATGCCTCACCCGGGTTGACAGGCGCCGCTAGCCGCGCCGCTGCCCCCTCCCGGCTTGCTGCCGGAGGGGACTCTCAGCGGCGGAGGTTGAAGCGCTCGATCGACAGGTCGCGCATCTTGAACTTCTGGGCTTTGCCGGTGACGGTCATGGGGAACTCATCGGCGACGTACAGGTAGCGCGGCACCTTGAAGTGGGCGATGCGGTCCTTGCTGAACTCTCTGAGGTCTTCCAATGTCAGCGTTTCGCCCTCACGCAGCTGCACCCAGGCACAGATCTCTTCGCCGAGACGTTCGTCGGGCACGCCAATCACCTGGGCATCAGCGATGGCGGGATGGGTGAAGAGGAACTCCTCGATCTCGCGCGGATAGATGTTCTCGCCGCCGCGAATGATCATGTCCTTGATCCGGCCCGAGATCACCAGGTAACCCTCGTCGTCGAGCACGCCAAGATCGCCGGTGTGCATCCAGCCGGCTCGGTCGATCGCTTCCGCCGTGGCCTCTGGGTTCTCCCAGTAGCCGCGCATCACCGAGTAGCCCCTGGTGCAGATCTCCCCGGCGACTCCCGTCGGAACCACGTGTCCGGTCTCAGGGTCGACCACTTTGCACTCGACGTGGGGCATGACTCGACCGACCGTCGATACCCGACGCTCGATGGAGTCGTCGACCCGACTCTGGAACGACACAGGTGACATCTCGGTCATGCCAAAGGCGATCTCCACCTCGGCCATGTGCATGTCGTTGATGCAGCGCTTCATCACCTCGATCGGGCACGGCGCCCCGGCCATCACCCCGGTACGTAGCGAGCTCAGGTCGTGTTCGGCGAAGCTTGGGTCCTCCAGCATGGCGATGAACATGGTCGGCACCCCGTAGACCGAGACACACCGCTCGGCCGCCACCGCCTCCAATGTCGCCGCCGGCTCAAACGACGGCGACGGGTAGACCATCGTGGCGCCCCTCGTCGTACAACCGAGGTTGCCGATCACCATCCCGAAGCAGTGGTAGAGCGGCACCGGGATGCAGATCCGGTCGCCCGCCTCGATCTTCTGCAGACCTGTGGTGTCGTGACCGTTGTTGAGGATGTTGTGGTGAGTGAGGGTGGCGCCTTTGGGTCGGCCGGTGGTGCCGGAGGTGTACTGGATGTTGATCGGGTCGTCGAACTGGAGGTCCGCTTGCCGAGCCGCCAGCCGCTCGGGCGACACGCGCTCCGATCGCTCCAGAAACTCGGCCCAGGTCTCGTCGGCGGTGCCGGCCAGAGCGATCACCCTGCGCAGTGCCGGGACTTCGGGCCTCACCTGCTCGATCATCTCGAGGTAACGCGAGGACTTGAAGGCCTCGCCGCTCACGAGAACGCTGACTCCCGACTGGTCGAGGGCGTACTGCAGTTCGTGAGTGCGGTACGCAGGGTTGATGTTGACCAGGATCGCCCCGACCTTGGCTGTCGCATACTGGGTGACGGCCCACTCCGCACAGTTGGGAGCCCAGATTCCCACCCGGTCACCACGGGATACCCCAAGGTCGACGAAGGCCCGCGCTGCTTCGTTGACGGCGGCCAGGAACTCGCGGTAGGTCCATCGAATCTGTTGGTGGCGGGACACCAGGGCCAGAGTTTCGGGGTAGCGACCGGCGGTTGCGTCGAGGTTGTCCCCAATCGTCTGCCCGATGAGCGGTTCGGTCGACGGCCCAGATACATAGCTCAGCACCAAGTCTCCTTCGT
>CAYXMJ010000020.1:0-2618 GCA_964465915.1 uncultured Acidimicrobiaceae bacterium | reverse complement strand
GTCACGGAACTCAAGAAGAAGCACCAGAACATCGAATGTGAGGGCGAAGGCCTGTGGCACTTCGTGCACAACAAGGCGCCGAAGCACTCTGACCCGGGCACGATCGAGGTGACGTTCAGCACGGGGATGGTTACCAAAGATGCCCGCGCCGTCGGCAAGGGCAAGACCCAGCACTACTGGGTGCGTGGCTACGGCGACCTCATCACGGCGTGGGACAACCTCCCGGGCAAACTCGTCCTGAGCTGGTACAAGTGCTACGGGGGTCCCTCGGAACCTCCATCAGAGAGCTGATCCACTCGGATTCGTTCTGAGGCAAGACGGCCCCGGCCCCCTCCGGGGCC
Source organism: uncultured Acidimicrobiaceae bacterium (assembly GCA_964465915.1). Lineage (GTDB taxonomy): Bacteria > Actinomycetota > Acidimicrobiia > Spongiisociales > UBA5794 > CAVPHV01. The sequence goes on along the minus strand of CAYXMJ010000020.1, from coordinate 2,277 downwards.
GTTTTGCATTGGAAACAACCGCATAGACTGCCCGCCTCATGCTGCTCGCCTCCGCTGCCGCCATCGCCGGAACGGTCCTCGCCGTGCTGGCACTCGTGCCCCAGATGCTCAAGCTGTATCGCACGGGTCTGGTTGAAGGTGTCTCGCCCACCTGGGCGGCGTTCGGCTTCGTGACGAACTTTGCATGGACCGCGTACCTTGCCCAGGAAGGGTTGTGGCTGACGGTCCCCGCCACGGTGCTCGTCACCGCGGCGTACGCCATGACATTCGCCCTCCTGGTTCAATCCGGAGTGGAGACCTCGACACCGGTGATCGCAGGGGCCGTCTGGGGAGTCACGCTGCTGGCGGTTGCCGCCGTTGGGGGCTGGCCGGCGCTGGGGATCGTGCTCGGCCTTTCGCACGCGGTACAAGCGGCTCCCAGTGTGTGGAGCGCCTACCGCAGCCCGACCCCGCGCGGCATTGCGCCGGGCACCTGGGGAATCGCCCTCGCTGAGGGCTTGCTCTGGGGCTACTACGGGTGGTTCTACGCAGACGTGCCGCTGATGTTGTTCGCCGTGGTCGCCTCCGTGACATCAGTGGTGATGCTGGTGCGCTACGCCGCGACCCGACATCGCTGGCTCGAACCCGTCCTGAGCGAGACCTGAGCCACGCCGGACGGCCATTGCCCAACCGGTATCGGTAACCTGGGGGCATGATCATCGACGGATTCCACCATCAGATACCGGACACGGACCTCGCCGAGACCCAGGAGTGGCTGGACTCGCTCGACACCGTGATCCAAAGCGACGGTCAGCGGCGCGCCCAATTCCTGCTCACGAAGATGATCTCGCACGCCCGGGCCCAGAACGTCGGCGTACCGGCCTCCGTGTCGACGCCCTACATCAACACCATCCCACCGGAACACGAGGCGTGGTTCCCCGGCGACGAGTACATCGAGAGCCGCATCCGCAAGATCATCCGCTGGAACGCTGCGGTCATGGTGATCCGGGCCAACAAGGTGGCCGACGGCCTTGGCGGCCACCTTTCGACGTTTGCGTCCTCGGCGATGCTCTACGAGGTCGGCTTCAACCACTTCTTCCGCGGCAAGGACAACGGGCTGCCCGGTGACCATATCTACATCCAGGGCCATGCCGCCCCCGGCGTCTACGCCCGGGCGTTCCTGGAGCATCGGCTCGACGAAACCAATCTCGATCGCTTCCGGCGTGAGATCGGCGGAGGGTTGTCCAGCTACCCACACCCCAAGCTGATGCCCGACTTCTGGGAGTACCCAACCGTCTCAATGGGGTTGGGTCCGATCAACTCGATCTACCACGCCCAGTTCCTCAAGTACCTCGACGATCGCCGTATCGACGACACCTCCGAGTCGAAGGTGTGGTGTTTCCTCGGCGACGGAGAAACGGACGAACCGGAATCGCTCGGCTCGATCTCGCTCGCCGGCCGGGAGAACCTCGACAATCTCGTTTGGGTGATCAACTGCAACCTGCAGCGCCTCGACGGGCCGGTACGCGGCAACGGCAAGATCGTTCAGGAACTCGAGGCGGTGTTCCGCGGCGCCGGCTGGAACGTCATCAAGGTGATTTGGGGGTCAAACTGGGATCCGCTGCTGGCGCGTGACACCGAGGGCGTGCTCGTCAACAAGATGAACGTCACGATCGACGGCGAATACCAGCGCTTCAAGGCCGAGAACGGCGCCTTCGTGCGCGACTACTTCTTCGGTCCGGATCCCCGCCTGCGCAAGATCGTTGAAGACATGAGCGACGACGAGATCTGGGCGTTGCGCCGCGGCGGGCTCGACTACAAGAAGGTCTATGCCGCCTACCGCTCAGCGATCGAAACGACATCGGCGCCCACGGTGATCCTCGCCAAGACCATCAAAGGCTGGCAACTCGGACCCGGCATCCAAGGTGGCAACACCACGCATTCGGTCAAGAAGCTCACGACCGAGCAGTTGGTTGCACTTCGTGACAACCTCGGGCTCCAGGACGATATCTCGGACGAGGTGCTCGAGAGCGGGCAGATTCCGTACTACCGACCCCCGATCGACTCGCCGGAGGTGCAATACCTCAGGGAGCGGCGCAAGGCACTCGATGGGGCTCTCCCCAGCCGAGTGACCCGGACCCGCCGGCCACTTGAAATGCCCGACGACAAGGCCTTCTCGGAGTTCGATGCCGGTTCGGGAACCAACGAGGTCTCCACTACCGGCGCGTTCACTCGGTTGTTGCGCAACCTTGCCCGCGACGAGAAGTTCGGGTCGCGGGTGGTCCCGATCGTTCCCGA
>CAYXMJ010000019.1:4912-26780 GCA_964465915.1 uncultured Acidimicrobiaceae bacterium | reverse complement strand
AGTGTCCCAACATCTACGAATGCTGGGAGGCCGGGACCGCCACCATGATGCTGCTCGGTGATCGCTGCACCCGGGCGTGCGCCTTCTGTGATGTCACGACGGGTCGACCCGGCGAGGTCGATGTTGGTGAACCCGCTCGCGCCGCCGAGGCGGTCTCCGCCCTCGGGCTGCGGCATGCGGTCCTGACTTCGGTGAATCGTGACGATCTGCCCGACGGCGGAGCCTTCATTTTCGAGCAGACCATCAAAGAGATTCGGGCTCGGGTCCCCAACTGCGATGTCGAGGTGCTCATTCCCGACTTCAAGGGCGAGCCGGCGCCGCTGGAGACGGTTCTGGGCGCCGAACCAGCCGTGCTCAACCACAACACCGAGACCGTTCTGCGTTTGCAGCGTGATATTCGAACGGCGGCCAACTACGGGCGATCGCTGACCTTGTTGGCTCGCGCCAAATGGTTGCGTCCCGAAGGGAGCGTCAAGTCCGGGCTAATCGTCGGCATGGGCGAGACCGAGGCCGAGGTGCTTGGCGCCCTCGCCGACCTGCGCGCCGTGGGCGTCGACATCGTCACGATCGGCCAGTACCTGCGACCAACTGCGCGCCACCGCCCAATCGATCGCTACGTGCATCCCGACGAATTCGACCGATACCGCCAAGAAGGGGAGCGGCTCGGTATTGCCTACGTCGAATCAGGCCCGCTGGTACGGTCCTCGTATCACGCCCGCGACTCTCTGGCAGGAGCAACGACATGACCGAGGTGCCCAGCTTCGACTACGCCGGACGGGTGGCGAGATGCCGCGTGACAATGGAGCGCTTCGGCATCGACGTGCTGCTTGCTTCGCTGGGATCCGAGCTTCCCTATCTCACCGGGTACCAAGCCATGCCGCTGGAGCGCCTCACGATGGCGGTCATACCCCGCGACGGAGATGCCACGCTGGTCGTGCCGAGACTCGAGGCGCCGCGGGTGGAGCGACACGACGATGTGTTTGAGGTACTGGCCTGGGGCGAGACCGAGAACCCGATCGAGATCGTCGGGAACCTGATCGGGTCTCGAAACGTGGCTGCAATTGGCGACCGCACCTGGGCAGTGTTCCTGCTCGAGCTTCAGGCAGCACTGCCGGCAACTGAGTTCACCTCGGCCCGCGACCTCACGGCTGCGCTGCGGCTGATCAAGGAGCCGGCCGAGATCGATTTGCTACGGCGTGCCGCAGAGGCCGTTGACCGAGTGGCCGCAAGGCTGGCGACGCACCACTTCGCCGGCAAGACCGAACGCCGACTTTCCCGCGAGGTGATCGACATGACCAGGGAGGAGGGTTGCGAGACGGTTGACTTCGCCATCGTGGCCTCGGGGCCAAACGGTGCCTCCCCCCACCATGAGCCCGACGAGCGTGTCATCGGTCCCGGCGATAGCGTTGTCATCGACTTCGGGGGGACGGTCCACGGCTACCACTCCGACACGACGCGGACCTTCCACGTCGGAGAGCCGACGGCGGACTATCGCGAGGTCTATGAGGTAGTGCGACAGGCGCAAGCCGCCGGTGCCGACGCAGTGCAGCCGGGGATCGAAGCTCAGGCCGTCGATGCGGTGGCGCGCGACATCATCACCGCCGCCGGCTACGGCGACTATTTCATTCATCGGCTCGGCCACGGGATCGGCCTCGATGGTCACGAAGACCCCTACCTGGTTTCGGGCAACACCCAATCTCTGGAACCCGGAATGGCGTTCTCCATCGAACCGGGCATTTACCTGCCCGGCCGGTTCGGGGTGCGGATCGAAGACATCGTGATCTGCACCGACGAAGGGGTTGATCGGCTCAACCGATCACCGCGCGAGCTGATCGTCGTCGGCTAACGCCGATAGACCGTTCCGGCTGAGACGATCGGCCCTACCGCACGCTTGCGCCCGGCGCGAGGTTTGGGGCAGAACTCGGAAAGATCGTTTAGCGGCTTCAGGAGCGATCATGTTGCTGCCAGGTCCATTCCTGTGTTTTTCCCCGGAGGTGGATGTCGCCGCAGGGATCGTTGTCGGTGTATTGGGTATCGACGCGGTGCGGCACGCGACCAGTCGGCGTTATCTCGGGCTTGCCCTCATTCCGTTGGTGCTCGGAATCCACCAACTAGTCGAAGCCGTGGCGTGGTGGGGTTTGCAGGGAAGGGTCGACCCTGCCACCGGTGAATCGGCGGTCATGCTGTACCTGGCCCTGGCGTTCGTGGTCGTTCCGCTTCTGGTCCCCGTCAGCGTCATCGGTATCGAGCCCGAGGTGCGTCGGAGGCGTTGGATGTTACCTTCGGTCATTGCCGGCTGTGTCGCGGCGAGTGTGCTGGCACTGGCATTGGCCGAAGGCCCGGTCCAGGCAGCCATCGGTGGGCGCTACATCGCCTATTCGATTGACCTCGAACACGGCGGCCTGATCGTAGTGCTGTACGTCGTGGCAACCTGCGTCCCGCTACTCATGTCGAGCCACCGACGCCTCGTCACCTTCGGTGCCGTGAACGTTGTGGTGGTCGCCGGATTGTCCTGGCTGCAAGGGACCGGTCTCATCTCGCTGTGGTGCGCCTGGGCGGCGGTGGGGAGCATCGTCATTGCGGCCTTCGTGAGGTCGGCTGCCAACCGGCAGCCGGACGGGGACCATCATCGCCGCCTGCCGCACCGACCCGTCACCGTCTAGCGCGGCCGCCTTCTGAGCCGAAGCGGCCTATCGTCTGGCAGCTCGTCCATTCTTCTCATAGTTGGGGTGTCCAGGTGCGAGTTGTCTCGGCAAACCTCTATCGGGGCAGGGTCCCCGCAACCGACCTGGCGGTGCTGCTCTCCGAGCTTCGGGCCGACTTGGGTGCATTCCAAGAGCTGACCCCCGAGCTGGGCCATGTGGTTGCCGCCCATTTCGAGCACGGCGCGTTGCATCCCAAGGAAGGGTCCTCAGGTCTCGGCATCGGGACGTGTCGACCGGTGCGCAGCGAGATGCTCGATCTGCCGCGCCGGCCGGCGACCGTTGCGACTCTCGATCCCGGCACCTGGCCGGAGCTGGGCCGCACGATCAAGGTGCTCAACGTCCATATGACGCACCCGATGGTCTTCCCGCCGTGGCGGTCGTTGCCGGAGCGTTCGCACCAGCTCAGCCGCATCATCGAACACGCCGATGGTCACGACGCCATGGTGTTGGGTGACCTCAACGCCGCTCCCGGGTGGCCGGTCTATCGACGTCTCGCCAGAGCAATGCCTGATGCGGCTCGGGTCGCGGCTGCGGCTCGTGGCGAGCGGGCCGACCCCACCTGGAGCCTGCGGCCCACCGGTCGGGCGCTGCTGCGCATCGACCACGTCATGGTTCGCGGCATCAGCATCGCCGACGTGTTTTCCGTCCCTCTCACCGGCTCCGACCATCGCCTTCTTGTCGCCGATCTCGACACGGGCGGCTAGAGCGGCCGGTGGTCGGCCGTCTGCGCCCTGCCTCGCGATCAGTGCCCTGCTCGTGGGCTAGCCCGCCGCTGGCGACCCGAATGTCGGTCGTCAGTGAGCCTTCGGTCATGTCAAGCGAGGCGTGATGGATCTGGGCGCCCGGGTCGTGTTGGTCATGTGCCCATTCTGGTCCGATGTGTTCGAACGCTGTTCAGATGTGGAGTTCGCGGACCATGGCGATGGCGGTGTCGGGGCAGAGTTCGGCAAACTCGGTTGATTGGCGGACGACGGGGGGAACCGCCCGGCGACGGATGGCAACAAAGCCGAGGCCGAAGAAGTAGTCGGCTGCGGTCTCCGTGAGGAGGTACACCGCAACAAGATCCGCCTTTCGGGCTGCCGAGAGGGCCTTCTCAGTCAGAAGGCGAGCCCAGCCCTGGCCGCGGTGCGGTTCGGCGACGACGACCGACCGCAGCAGGCCGTAGCACTCATACTGCTCGAGAGCTGCGGCGCCCTGGATCTGGCCATCGACCGTCGCCGTCCACACGGTAGTTGTCTTGTGGCGCCCGAGGTCGTCGGCGGGCAGGTCTGCACTGCGCAGCAGGTCGCCAATCGCTGCCGACGGGGGCGTCGGTGCCACGCCAATCTCGGGGGTTGGGGTGCTCGTGTTGTCCACGACGGTGCACGGTAGGCCGCCCGATGGTTCCGAGCAACGGCGATATCGGGTCCGTACACTGGCGCGATGGATCATGTCACCGCCTACCAAGACGCTCACGGCCGGGTTGCCGGGCTCGTTGCGCGATATCCGGATGTCCCGGTCGACACCTGCCCCGGCTGGCGGGTGCGCGACGTCGTCGCTCACCTGACGGGCCTCGCATCCGACTGGGGGAGCGGCGATCTCGACGGGTACGCCTCAGACCCGTGGACGGCGGTCCAGGTTGACGACCGGCGGCAGGTTTCGGTCGCCGAACTGCTCGCCGAGTGGGACGACAAAGCTGCGTTGCTCGTCCCCATCCTGGCCAATCCCACCGAAACCGGCTTGCCCGATCCGCTCATGACCGCGTTTGGGCCCGTTCCTGCGGTCGCTTGGCCTGACGTCGTCGTGACCGACATTGCGCTCCACGAGCACGATATTCGTGGTGCCGTTGGCGAGCCCGGGGCGCGGGACTCTGCGGCCGTATTGATCGCAATGCGCTCCCACGTCTCGCTCCTGCGGTTCGTCGGCTCGGCGATGGGTCTTCCGGTGCTGCGGATCGAGCCGACGGATCACGAGAGGAGCTATCCGGTCGGTCGCGGTGAGCCGGCCGCCGTCGTCCGAGCACCCCTGTTTGATCTCTTCCGGGCGACCGGTGGCCGCCGATCCCAGGTCCAGATCGATGCTCTCGATTGGTCCGGCGATGCCGACCGATGGCGGCGGCATATCGTGATGCCCAGCTACCAGGCGCCCGTCGAGCCCGTTATCGAGTGAGAGCCTTCCTCGGCCGTCTATTCGGCAGCACGCCCGGGCGTCGTATCTCCGGCCGGCCGACGTCATCCAATCGTGCTTCGTCGTTTCACCTCATTTGGGAGATGCCACGGTCTGAACCCATCACCGCGGTGAGTGTCGTGTTGACGATCGTCGAGCCGCCTCGCGTCAACCGGCTGTATTTCTGGGCGCTCCAGGCCGGGTTTGTCGATGGGAACACACCGACCGGAGGAGCGCATCTTGGCCTGCAGTGGCACCCCGGGTACCCGGGAAGCACTGCGGTCAATTGGGGTGGCTACCGCGCCGCGCGGCGCGGTGGGGGAGAGCTCGACGGTTCGATGTCGGACCTCCCCAGTTCGCTCAATAACGCCAATACCAGGGACTTCTTGTGGCAAGCCGGCACCTCGTATCGACTGCGGATCGCCGGGGCGGCCGATCGACCGGGGGCATGGGTTGGCACCGTCGAGGATTTGCAGCGGAACAGGCTCACCGTGGTGCGTGAACTGTGGGCGGGCGGGTCCCGGCTGGCCGATCCGGTGGTGTGGTCGGAGGTCTTTGCCGATTGCGATGACCCTCCGGCCGCGGCGCAGTGGAGTGCTTTCTCGGCCGAGACCGCCTCCGGCGAGGAAGTGCGGCCCGTCGCTCTGCGGACCAACTACCAGACCTACGAAGCCGGAGGCTGCGACAACACCAATGTTCTTGTCACCAGCGACGGCATCGTGCAGCGCACCTCCACCGAACGTTCCGTTTCAGCGGGGACTCGGATCGGTTGGCCGCGATGACACGGCACTAGCCTGGCCCCACAGCACCGACTTCTGGAGGCCTCTGTGACCAAGAGCATCGAACAACTCGCCGCCGACACTATTCGAGCTCTCTCGATGGATGCCGTCCAACGGGCCAACTCCGGGCATCCCGGGATGCCGATGGGCATGGCCGACCTTGCGGTGGTGTTGTGGAGCCAGTTCCTCACGGTCGATCCGGACGATCCGACCTGGATCGACCGAGACCGCTTTGTTCTTTCCAACGGCCACGGCTCGATGTTGCTCTATTCCGCGCTCCACCTCGCCGGCTTCCCGCTGACGATGGATGACATCCGCAACTTCCGGCAGTGGGGCTCGCCGACTGCGGGCCATCCCGAGATCGAGCCGGACCTCGGCATCGAGATGACGACCGGTCCTCTTGGGCAGGGGTTTGCGACGGGCGTTGGGATGGCTTTGGCCGAAACCCACCTACGGGACAAGTTTGGGGCGAGCCTGGTCGACCACCATACGTACGGCTTTGTCTCAGATGGCGACCTCATGGAGGGGGTCGCCTCGGAGACGGCGTCCCTCGCCGGACACCTTGCGCTCGGCAAGCTCGTCTACCTGTACGACGACAATGCCATCTCGCTTGTCGGGCCGACTTCGCTCGCCTTCACGGAGAACGTGCCACACCGATTTGATGCCTACGGCTGGCACACGCTGACCGTTGACGGTCACGACCAGCCCGCCATCGCCGAGGCCATCGCTGCTGCCGTCGCCGTTGAGGATCGGCCGAGCCTGATCTCGTGCAAGACCCACATCGGGTACGGCAGCCCGAACAAGCAGGACAGCGCCGGCGCCCATGGATCTCCACTCGGACCTGACGAGCTAGCGCTGACCAGAGAGGCGCTTGGATGGGACCTCGAGCCGTTTGAGGTTCCTTCCGAGGTCTACGAATTCTTCAGTGCTGCCATGGACCGGGGACGTCAGGCCCATGCGGCGTGGGCCGGCAGGTTCGCAGTCGAGGTATCCGCCGACGCCGACAGCCAAGCCGCCTGGACGGCCCAGTTCGAACCAGGTCCCATCGTGGTTCCGGTCCCCGAGTATGAGGCGGGCAAGAGCGTCGCTACCCGGCAGATCTCAGGTGCCGTCATTCAGGAGTTGGCGGCGATGCGGCCCGACCTGATGGGAGGTAGCGCCGACCTCGCCAGTTCGAACAACACGCTCATCGGGGATTCGACAGACTTCTCGGCCTCAGACCGCGGTGGGCGGAACATCCGCTTCGGCGTCCGTGAATTTGGAATGGGTGCCATCGTGAACGGCATGACCATTCACGGCGGACTGCGCGGGTACGGAGCGACGTTCCTCCAGTTCGCCGACTACATGCGTGGTGCAGTCCGGCTGGGTGCGCTGATGGGGACGTCGTCAGTATGGGTGTGGACCCACGACAGCATCTTCCTCGGCGAAGACGGACCGACCCACCAACCGGTCGAACACGTGGCGGCGCTGCGTGCCATTCCGAACCTCCGGGTGGTGCGCCCGGCGACGCCGGCAGAGGTTGCCGGCGCCTGGGAGTTGGCGATGAACCGCACCGAAGGGCCGACCGCGCTCATCCTGACCAGGCAGGGACTCCCGGTGCCGGCTGACGAGAGTCGCGCAGAGGTTGCCCGCGGCGCCTACATCATTCGTGACGGCGACGGTGCCGTTGTGGTGGCTACCGGCTCCGAGGTCCACACCGCGTTGGCCGCAGCCGATCTGTTGGCTGCCGAGGGCGTTTCGTTGCGGGTCGTCAGCATGCCGTGTGTCGGTGCCTTCCTCGAGCAGGGTGCTTCGTATCGCACCGAGATACTCGGCGAGGGACTTCCGGTCGCCTCGGTCGAGGCGGGCGTGACGTTCGGCTGGTCCGTCATCACCGGTGCCGCAGGTCTCAACATCGGCATCGATCGGTTCGGGGCCTCGGCCCCGGCCGACGTGCTCGCCGAGCAGTACGGACTGACTCCCGACGCCGTGGCGGGGCAAATCCGCCAATGGCTGGCGTAGGGCGAGCAGGGGAGGGGCCTATTTGGACGTAAACCCGGCACTCGTCTTGTCCCTGTGGACGGGCGGGACGGCGGCGTGCGGCGCCGTCGTCGCCTGGTGGCGCATCGTTGGTCCCGGCTACTCGTGGCTGACCGGTGCGGTCGTTGCCGTGTTGGGCGTCGGTGCCGGCGCTGCAGGCTCAGGACGCCTCGCCTACGTCGGTGCGGTCCTGGCGATCGCCGGCGCCTTGATGGGGCGTCGCCCCCCGCTGGCGGCGGCGTTCTTTGCCGGTTCGGCAGTGGCGCTTGGTCTGGCCGCCGGGGCCGACTCGCCCTGGGTTCCTGTGCTCTCCGGCATGGCATTCCTCGGTGGTGTGACCGCGACGATGATGCTCGGTCACTGGTACCTGGTCGACCCTCGCCTGCCCCGATCGGCGCTGGAGCGCCTCGACGTTGTCGCCGGTGCCGGCTTGCTCATCGATTTCATCTACATGGTGCTCAACGGCGCGCTCGACTGGATGCCGGCGGACGCCATTCTCGGCTGGGCGTTCGTCGCCCTGACTCTGATGACCTTCCTGCTGCTGGTAGCCGTCTGGTACTCGTTGCAGGAGCCGAGCTACACCGGGGTGATGGCCGCCACCGGCCTGAGCTACCTCGCCGTGCTCACCTCGTTTGGTGTCGTGGTGCTCGGGCGGCTGCTGGCGTTTGGCTCGTCGTGAGCCGGGTTGGCCGCGGTGCCGGGTACGCTCCTTCGTCATGAAGATCTACACGAAGAAGGGCGACGACGGCACCACCGGACTGTTCTACGGCGGCAGGGTCGACAAGGACGCCGCCGGGCCTGAGGCCTACGGCACAGTGGACGAGGCGGTTGCTGCCCTTGGTGTGGCGCGCGCCGGCGCCGAAGGTCGAATAGCCGACGAATTGCTGCGGCTCCAGCGTGAGCTGTTTGTGGTCGCTGCAGAGCTGGCCACGGCTCCCGAGAACCGGGCGAAGCTCGATGACGGGGTTTCGCGAGTGACGGAGTCGATGGTTGGCGACCTCGAGGTTGCCATCGACCTGGTTGTTGCCGAGACCGGGATGCCGACCGAGTTCGTCGTACCCGGTGGCACCGACGTTGCCGCGGCCATCGACGTCGCCCGTACGGTGGTGCGACGGGCCGAGCGTCGCTGTGTTTCGTACGCCTCCGCCGGGGGGTTGGAGGCCTCCCAGGTGGTGCCCTATCTCAACCGCCTGGCCGACTACTTGTACATGCTGGCACGCGCCGCTGAGGGTGAGTGGGTGCCAAGCCGAACGGAGGACGAGAGATGATCGAAGTCGTTGCCGGGGAGAGCTTGGACACGGCGAGTGCTGATGTTCTGGTGGTCCCAGTCCTTTCCGACCTCACCTGGGGTCCCGGGGCGGAGTGGGCGGTGGCGGCGCTGGGCGACTGGGTGGAGGGATACCTCGCTGCTCAGGAGTTCACCGGCAAAGCCCGCCAGATGGCGACCGTGCCCGGTGGGGATGCCGTTGCGTTCGGGCGAGTGGTCTTCGTCGGCCTCGGCGATGAGGTTGATGCGGAGGGCCTACGCCGTGCGGCGGGGAGCGTTGGTCGCGCCGTTAGCAAGTACGCCACGGTGGTGACGACGCTGCACCAAATCGAAATCGACGACGCTGCAGAGTGCGTTGCGTTCGGGTTCATTGCCGGCCAGTACCGCTTCGACAAGTACCTCAGCGACCCGAAGCCGGCGAAGACCGAAGCGCTGGAACTGGCGGCCGCGGCCGCGGCCGCGATGGACGCGGCCCATCGCGGATCCACGCTGGCAGCCGGTGTTGCCCTCGCCCGAGACCTCATCAACGAACCGGCTTCCGCCAAACCGCCCGCCCACCTGGCTGCGGTAGCCGCGGAGATTGCCGCGAACACCGGACTGGAAGTCACGGTCTACGACGAGGCGGCGTGCGTCGAGGAGCGGTTTGGCGGCCTACTGGGGGTTGCCGCCGGGGCCACCAACCCGCCTCGTATGGTTGTCCTGCGACATGAACCCGAGGGAGCTGAGGCTTCCGTGGTGCTGGTCGGTAAGGGCATCGTGTTCGACAGCGGGGGCTTGTCGCTCAAGCCCCCCGCAGCGATGGAGACGATGAAGACCGACATGTCCGGGGCCGCGGCAGTCTTCGGAGCGATGCAGGCCATCGCACTCCTTGATGTGCCGGTCAAGGTCACCGCCATCGCCCCGCTCACCGAGAACATGCCCGGTGGCTCCGCCCTGCGCCCGGGCGATGTATTGCGTGCTCGCAACGGAAAGACGATCGAGGTGCTCAACACGGACGCGGAAGGGCGCTTGGTGCTCGCCGACGGACTCTCGTTGGCCGTCGAAGAAGACCCCGACCTCATCGTGGACATCGCCACGCTGACCGGCGCGTGCAAGGTTGCGCTCGGGGCGAATATCGGGGGCTTGTTGGGCAATGACGACGATGCCGTCTCCGCAGTCACGGCAGCGGCAGCCCGCGCCGGCGAGAACGTGTGGACGCTCCCCCTCGAAGAGGAGTACGCAGCGCTGATTGAGTCCCCGATCGCCGATGTGAAGAACACCGGTGGTCGTTTTGGGGGTGCGATCACCGCCGGGTTGTTCCTGGCCCACTTCGTAGATGATGCCCCCTGGGTCCATCTCGACATCGCCGGGCCGGCGAGAGCCGACAAGGCTGAGCATTACATCCCCAAGGGGGCGACCGGCTTTGGGGTGCGTACCATGGTGGCTCTGGTGCAGGACATGGCCCGCGGCTAGTGCTTCGACCAGCAACCTGCGGTTGCTGGTGGAGTTGTCGCCTGCGTCCCTATCGGGGGCTTGGCTCGGCTCGCGCCGGCCATCTCCAAACACGAAACCGGCAAGGCGGTGGTGATGGCTCGATGGGCGCGGTCCATCGGACCGTGCGTGATCTAGTCGGCCACTAGCCGCAGGAGACCGGGATCTCGATCGGGAACTCCCCGACAAACCCGGCGGGGGTCGAGACTCGCAATCGGTAGCTGATCGTGCCGGTGGCGCCCGAGTCGATCCAAATGTCCCAGTCGTTGTCGTTCTCAACGGCGCGACCGGCGCCGATATCTCCATAGCTCGATGTGGCATTGTGGAGTAGGCCGGATTGGCCGCTGCGGTCGATCAGTTCGGCCGTGACGCCCCGCAGTGTGCCGGTGCCGGTGTTCTCGAGGGCGATGTAGAGCTCGATGGTTTCGCCGCATTGGGCGCGCTTGTCGTTGTTGCCGATGCTGTCGCCGCGCACGCCGTCGTCAACTGTGAAGGCACCAACGCGCACATCGCCGGTGCCGCCTCCACCGCGGTCGCCGCCTCCACCGCCGCCGCAGTCGATCTGCAGCGTGCCGTTGAGCGCGACCCGCTCGCCCGCTGCGTTGGTGACCGTGAGGGTGTAGTGGGCCGTGTGTCCGTCGGGGGCATTGGAGGCCACCAGCATGTCCCAGTCGTCGCTGTTGTCGCGAGCATCCCCCGGTCCCAGCTCCGGATAGGGCGAGGTGCGGTTGTACAGCAGCCGCAAGTAGGGATCACCGGTCGCAAGATCGCCGCTGAGCCCGGCGACGGTTGTCGCCCCGGTGTTCTCGAGGGCGATGTAGAGCTCGATGGTTTCGCCGCATTGGGCGCGCTTATCATTGTTGCCGCTGCTGTCGCCGCGCACGCCGTCATCGACGGTGGTGCCGGCGATCTCGAGAACGGTTGGAGAGTCGTCGCCGCCTCCACCGTCATCGCACTCGACCGGGATCTCCACCGGAACAGCCCAGACTCCGCCCCCCGCAGCGATGACGGTGAGCGTGGCGCTGATGATGTGGCCATCGGGAGTTGACCCGGCGATTCGCATGTCCCAGTCGTTCTGGTTGCGACCGCGACTGCCGTTGGCCATGTCGGCATACGCCGAATCCACGTTGTGCAGCATGGCGACCTTGGAGTCGTTCGTTGAGAACTCTGCGCTGATCCCTCGGAGCGTGAGGCCGGACTGGTTCTCCAGCGTCACGTACAGCTCGATGGTTTCGCCGCATTGGGCTCGGTCGTCGCCGTTGCCGACGCTGTCACCGGTGGATCCGTCGTCCACCGTGATGGACGCGACCGCGAGCGAGCCTGCTCCGGGGCCACCTTCACACTCGACCGGCAGGCTGTACTCGAGCGTCCACGGCCCGCCTTGTGCCGCGGTGACGCTCAGTTCGATCACGGCCTCGTGGCCGTCGGGGGCTCCGGGACCGATGGCGAGATCCCAGTCGTTGCGATTGATGCCCGAGCCATCGGCGGCGATGTCGGGGTAGTCCGATGTGGTGTTGTGCACGATCGACAGATAGGGGTCATCGGTCGACAACGTTGCCGCCACCTGCGTCGCTGCGCTGTCGCCGCTGTTGCCGATGCGAGTCCGCAGTTCGACCGTCTCGTTGCACTGTGCCCGGCCGTCGCCGTTGCCGCTGCTGTCGCCGCTGTTGTTGTCGTCGATCTCCAGGTCGAGGGCGGCGAGGTCACCGGGGCCTCCGTCGCCCGGCCCGCCGCCGTCGTCGCCGAGACCGTCGCAGGGGCTTACACCGTTGATGGCGGTGAGCTGGGGGGAACTGAGTCCGAGCAGCGAGCGCAACGCTTGGGCGGTGAGGGTCGACTGGCGACCCTCTGAGTCGGTGAACCTCACCCGGGATGCTGCACCTGAGGGTGAACACTCGATGATCTCGGCCTCGGCAACTTTGCGCCCGGCGGGAACACCGACGGCTGCCGCCAGCGTCGAGCTGGAGAGAGTCTTGGTCCACGTGGCGCGGGGATTGCCGACTGCGGGGTCGATGCTCCAGTGGTCATCGACGCTCACTAGATAGGGGCGGTCTGTTCCGTAGACGGTGGCGGACGGCTCGGTTCGCCCGTAGCTCGACGAGCCGTACAGGGCGCCGATGGCGATTCGCTTGCCGGCGCGCTGCACGCTGGGGTGAGTGACAACCAGGCCGGCCGTCTCGCGGGAAGCGTCGAGCCATTGCTGCTGGCCGAGGCCGCTGTGACCCCAGCCGACGTAGCGCTGATCGACCCCGGTATCGACGACCTGGCACCAGCATCCGGGGCGGTTCTGCGGGTTGCCGCGCTCGACCTGGCGGCTGATGGCGTACGAGCGGGCCGCAATGGCCTGGGCCTCGAGCGCCTCATAGCCCCCGGAGCGACCCCAGTAGTACGGCATCTCCGATACTCCCAGGACGTAGTCGTCGATGTCGATTTCCAGGACGAGGTGGAACGCTGCGGAGTCGCCGTCGGGCCGGATGTGGAGTTCGCCGTGGGCATAGGCGCACTCACGGTTGACGCTGGGCGCCGCGTTCCAGTCCAGCAGCTCACACGGCGCCCCCGCACTGTTCGCCGATGAGTAGTTGACCCGGTGGATGGCGACGCGGGTTGTCGGTTTGTCGTTGTCGCCGTCCCACGACAGATCCAGGTCGCAGCTCCCCGTTTCGTCGACGTCCCCGGTGGTGACACGGCAGGTGCCGGCTTCGACGATCCTGATTCGGATGGTGTCGCCGACCGCAACGGAATAGGTGGCGTCGCCGCGGGTGACGACGAGAGGTGTGCCCCGCGAGGAGATGGCTCGTGGGCGCAGAGTGAGCGACTTGGCCTCGTTCTCGAGGTTGACCCACAGCGGCTGAGCGGCTGCGGCGCCTTGACCGAGTTCCTCGGTCGACGTGCCGGTGAAGTAGTGAGCCAGGATCTGATCCGAAGTGGCGCCGTCGAGTTTCGCCATCCCATACGCGCCGTACTGGCTCAACCCGACGGTGTGTCCAAAACCACCGCCCTCAAAGGTGAAGTCCTGATCGGCAGCCCCGGCCTCGGGGTCGTGGCCGGGTAGTACGACGAGCAGGGGCGCGAGGAGAAAGATGGCTGCGACAGCAACAATCCGTCGCGGAAACGGAATCACATACTTGCTCATGGAGATGTCGCCCTACGTTTGCGTACATCTCCGCCCTGACCCGTCGGTCAAGCTAACAGGGTATCGCCAGAATCCAACGACCGTTGGTCAGGGGACGGGGAGGCAGGTTTCGTCGTAGTCCACCAGGGTGGGCGGATTCGCAGGATCGTGGCATGCCGTGCACGCAGGATCGCGTTCGATCCGCAGCGTTTGGAAGTGCTCATCGAGTGCGTCGTAGGTGAGCAGGCTCCCCACCAGGGGCTCGCCGATGTCGAGGATGAGCTTGATCGCCTCCATTGCCTGCAGCGAACCGATGATGCCCGGCAAGACTCCGAGCACACCAGCCTCGGCGCACGAGGGGGCCAGTTCGGGTGGGGGTGGCATGGGGAAGAGGCACCGGTAGCAGGGTCCCTCGTAGGGGGAGAAGACCGAGAGTTGGCCCTCGAAACGGAAGATCGATCCGTGGACGACAGGGATCCCGAGGTGGAGGGAGGCGTCGTTGATGAGATAGCGGGTGGGGAAGTTGTCGGAACCATCTACAACCAGGTCGTAGCCTTTCATCAAGTTGATGGCATTGTCGGCTGTGAGCCGGGTCGGGTGGGCCTCGAGGGAAACGTCGGGGTTGAGGGCGGTGAGGCGCCCCGCCGCCGTCTCTACCTTGAGGCGACCGATGCCGTTGATGTCGTGCAAGACCTGCCGCTGCAGATTGGAGGCGTCGACGCGGTCCCCGTCGACGATTCCAAGGGTTCCAATCCCTGCCGCGGCGAGGTACAACGCGGCCGGGGAGCCGAGCCCACCGGCGCCGATAAGGAGCACTCGGGCTTTGAGCAGTTGCTGTTGGCCCGTCTCGCCTACGCCTTGGAGGATGAGGTGGCGGCTGTAGCGAGCTTGTTGTTCGATGGTCAGTCCGTCGCTTTCGCTCCAGGTTTGCCCGGTCTGCTTCCAAGCGTTGAAGCCGCCCTGAAGAGAAGCCACGTTGGTGTAGCCGAGTTGTTGCATCACGGCAGCGGCGAGGACCGACCGGTGGCCTGCAGAGCAGTAAACGACGACGGCGGCTTCGCGGTTGGGCACCTTCTCGGTCACGGTGTATTCGAGAATGCCGCGCGGGATGGGGACGGCACCTTCGATGATGCCGAGGAGGTGTTCGTCGGGTTCCCGTACGTCGATCAGCGTCGGGCCGTCGGTGCGGGCGGCGAGTTGCGCGACCGTCACCTCGGGTACATCCCGCAGTGCCGCAGCGACGAGGTCCTGATAGGTGCGTGCCATGCCCGGAGGCTAGTGGGGGCCGTGGCGCTGCGGCCCCGAGCCGCGGCGTACTACGGCCGGGTCAGATCTGCTCGAAGTAGCGCTGCCGCTCCCAGTCGGTGACTGCGGCGTCGTAGGCCTGCTGCTCGGTGCGGTAGAAATGGGTGTAGTGCTCCTGGACGTCGGCCCCGAAGGCGTCACGGACGAACGTGCTGCCGGCGAACAGGTCGATGGCGTCGCGCAACGTGCGCGGGACTTGGGAGAGTTCCTGGGCCTCGTAGATGTTGCCTTCAAAGGCGGGCGGCGGGTCGATCTGGTTGGTCAAACCGTCGAGGCCTGAGGCGAGCAGCGCGGCGTAGGCGAGGTAGGGGTTGCAGTCGGCGCCGGGGAAGCGGCACTCGATCCGGAACCCGTCACCCTGCCCGACGACTCGGATCCCGGCGGTGCGGTTGTCATGTGACCAGGCGAGCCGGGTCGGCGCCCACGAACCTTCCTGGAACCGCTTGTAGGAGTTGATGGTTGGCGCGAAGAACGGCATGACCTCGGGCACATGCGCCATCAGGCCGCCCAGGAACCAGCGGAACGCGTCCGAGCCATGCACCGGGCCGAGGTCGATATCGCCGGGGAACGCTGCGGTGTCGCCTTCCCAGAGGCTGACGTGGACGTGGCAGCTCGATCCTGCCTCGCTGGTGTGTGGCTTCGCCATGAAGGTGATGGAGACACCCTTACCATCTGCGATTTCCTTCATGGCTTGCTTCATCACGGTGTGGCGGTCGGCCATGGCCAGGATCTCGGCGTAGCGGATGTTCATTTCGTGCTGGCCGCGTCCCCATTCGCCCTTCGAGTTCTCCACGGGGACGCCCGAAGCGGCGAGGTGGCGGCGCACGTCGGCGTTGTAGAACTCCTCCCTGCTGCCCTGGAGCAAGTGGTAGTCCTCGATGTACCAGCCGACCGGCGACATGTCGTGGTAGCCACCCTCTGCGGCCTCGCGGTACGACTCCTCGTAGAGGAAGTACTCGAGTTCGGACGCAGCCTTGGCGGTGTAGCCGACTGCCTTGGCTCGGTCGAGTTGGGCGAGCAGGATCGAGCGCGGCGCTACCGCCACGGGTTGGTGGGTGGAGTCGTCGGCCAGATTGCACAGGACCAGCGCGGTGCGGTCGAGCCAGCTGGCGACCCGCAGGGTCGTGAAGTCCGGTTCGAGGTGGAAGTCTCCGTAGCCGAGTTCCCAGTTGGCATAGCGGTATCCGGGGACCGGCTCCATCTCCATGTCGACGGTGAGCAGGTAATCACACGCATGGGTGCCGACCCGATGGGCGTCATCGACGAAGAACCCCGCATCGAACCGCTTGCCGAGCAAGCGTCCGTAGTGGTCGGTGAACGCTACGACAACGGTGTCGATGGTTCCTTCGTCAACCCGGTTCTTCAATTCTGCGAGGGTCAGCATGCCGTCCATTTCTACTTGTCTGAACCCAAGGTGAAACCGCTCATGAAGGGCTTCTGCAGCAGGATGAAGACGATCGCCGGCGGGATCGATGCCAGCACCGCGGCGAGCATCAGCGGACCGTAGGTGAGCGCGCCGCCGAAGTTGGTGAGCGTCTGCAGCGCGACCTGGGTCACTTGCAGCGACTCCTCGCGAATGATCAGGCTCGGCCAGAGGAACATGTTCCAGGTGTAGACGAACTGGATCACGAAGAACGCCGCCATCACGCTCCACGACAGCGGGATGAGCACCTTCACGAGATACTGGAGTGGTGACGCGCCATCGATCTGGGCGGCCTCGAGTAGCTCGGCCGGCATGTTGGCGAAGTGTTGTCGGAACAGGAACGCTCCCGTTGCCGAGGCGATGAAGGGCACCACGATCGCCGCCATGTTGTCCTGCCAGCCGAAACCGGCAACCAACTGGAACATGGCGAGGATCATGACTTCGGTCGGCATCATCAGCGTGACCAGCACGAAGAAGAACACAATCCACTTGCCGGGAAACTTGAAGTAGACGAAGGCAAGCCCGGCCAGCATCGCGGTGACTGTCTTGCCGAAGGTGACCAGGATCGACTGCTGGAACGAGTTGAACATGGCTCGTCCGAAGTTCCGGCTCACCCAGACGTCTTCGAAGTTGGATTTGAGGGCGCTGCCCGGTTTGAGCTGAAACGAGAAGATCTCGGCGTTGGTCTGGGTCGAGATCAACATGGCGTACAGCAGTGGGAAGGCAATCAGGAAGGCGACAATGACCAACGCGATATGGAACGGCCAGGAGCGGCCGCGAGCGAAGCCCTTCTTCTGTACTCCAACGGTGTGCCAGGTCATCTAGGCCCCCCCATACGTGACGCGCTCGCCGCTGGTGCGGAACTGCCACATCGTGACGCCGATGACGGCGGCGAACAGGAGCACCGATTGGGCAGCGCCTCGGCCCAGATCTCCGTTGTTGACGCCAACTCGGATGATCTCGTAGATCGCCACCGAGGTTGCCCCCGCCGGGGCTCCCCTGGTCATGAAGTCGATCGTCGCGTACACCTCGAAGAAGGCGTACGTGAGGTTCGTAACGAGCAGGAAGAAGGTGATTGGTGAAAGGGCCGGAATGATCACGTTGGTGAACCGTTGCCAGGCGGAGGCGCCGTCGAGAGCCGCCGCTTCCATCTGTTCGCGGGGCACGGTCTGGAGGCCGGCGAGGTAGAACAGGATGTTGAAGCCGATGATCTTCCAGCTGCTGGCCATGATGATGGCGAAGCGAGCCAGGAACGGGTCTTCTCGGTAGTTGGGGAAGTCGACGCCAAACCAAACATCGGCGAGGTGGTTCACGATGCCGGCGGTCGGATCCAGGATCATGAAGAACAAGATCCCGGCCACGGCCGGCGAGATGGCGTACGGCCAGACGAGCATCGTCCGATAGGCGCCGCCGCCCCTGATGCCGCGGAAGGCGAGAACCGCCACGGCGAGGCCGGCCGTCATCCCAAAGACAACGATGCCAACCGAGATGATGAGGGTGGTGACGTAGACCGGGCGGTAGGCGACGGAGCCCCCGCCGCCCGGTGAGAACATCAGGTACAGCGCAACGAACACCGACAGCGCAGCCAAGATCGAGGCGACCTCGGCGAGGGTGTGGCCGATGGTGCCCTTCTCGCTTCGATTCAGCCAGAAGCGGGCTCCAAAGATCAGGGCGAGCGAGATGAGCGGATACGCCACAAGCGCTACGGCGTTCGGGATCAGCAGCTCGGTGAAGTTGGAGAAGCACACTTCGACTTCGCGCGGAGCGCCGAGGCGGGCCAGCTTGGTCGAGAGGGTGAAGGTCTGGACGGCCGGGGTGTAGAGGAAGATGACCAGGATGATCAGGGTCGGCGCCAGGAGCGCCCACGGAACCCACCAACCCAGCCGGAAACCGCCGGTCCTGATCTCGCCGGCGAAGGCCGCATCTTCGGTGGACTTCTTTTCGCCACGCCGCAAGAAGGCCTTGGTGATGACCAGGGCGAGCCAGGCCCCACCCGCCATGAGGCCGTAGGCAAAGAGGTGGTCGACCGCGGTCGTGTCTGCCGCGAACCCGCACTGGTCCATCAGCACTGGGGTTACCGCGGCGCCGAGGGCTGCGGCACCTGAGCCGATCGCCATGCGCGTCGACGAGCGGCCAAAGGCCTGCATCATGTAGAGCGCCCCAGCGATCGCGGCGACGATGAGGCCAGCGATCAGCATCGGCTGGAGCAGTCGAATCGTGTGGTTTGGCTCGGAATCATTGTTGACGTCGTATGGGGGCGGCGCGGATGCGCCGCCCCCATCCCGTATCAACTAGCTGCCAAACAGCTGCTCGTACTCAGTGAGCGACTTGTTGGCTTCCTCGTTGGCGGTTGCCAATCGGGTTGCGACGTCGACGTCGTTCACCAGGATGTCTTCGATGGCGATGGTGATGACATCGCGAATCCCGACAAAGTTGCCGAGCAGAGCGCCGAGTGAGGCCGGCGTGTTCTGCGCCGCGGCCAACTGATCGGAGGCCACTTTGCTGTTCGGGCTCTCGGCGTACCAGCCCTCAGATTCGAGCAGAGCCTCTGCCGACTTCGTGATCGGAATGTAGCCGGTGATCTGGTGCCATTCGGCTGCGTTCTCCGGATTGGAGAAGAAGTTCATGAACGCCAAGGCGCCATCCTGCTCCACTTCGGTCATCCCGTCGAGCATCCACAGCGTGGCGCCACCGATCAGGTTGCCGACGTAGTCGGTGTCGCCGTTGCGGGGCATGAAGCTGGCTGTGACATCGAACCCTGCTGCGGCACCCTCTTCGGTCATGAAGGTGGTGTCGGAGCTGGAGTAGATGAGCATGGCGACTTCCTGGGCCAGGAAGGCATTTGAGGTGCCGTCCCAGTCACGCTGCACACCGGTGTAGGTGTAGTAGCCGGCGTCGTCCAGACCCTTCCACCAGTTGACATAGTCCATCATGCCCTGGGACTCGAGGTATACCTCGGTGGCGCGGTCGGACCGGCCGTTGTCCGCGTTGCCGAGCAATTCGCCAACCTGGCCCAGGCTCTGCTCGACGAACCACGAGTGGTTCGGCCACGTGATGCACCCGGACGGAGCGTCGGGGAGGGCCATGATGGCGGCACATGCCGTTTCAACCTCAGCCCAAGTTGCGGGCGGAGTGGTGATGCCGGCCGCTTCGAGCATCGGCATGTTGTTGAACATGACGGTGCTCGAGGTATTCCACGGCATCGAATAGAACGAGCCATCAACGGTGTAGTAGTTGCGGGCAGCGTCAACGACGTCGTCAAGTACGACCGGCTCGCCCAGGATCTCGGTACGGCCTGCGATGGCGTCGGTCACCGACTTGAAGATCGGCGCTCCATCGGCGCTGACTGCATCGAGGGCCTGACGGGTGGCAGCTTCGAAGAAGTGAATGATGCCCGGTGGATCACCACTGTCGACCGCGAGGACGGCAGCGTCGAATGCGTCGTTGTAGCTGGCAAAGGAGGTCACTTCGATGTTGTACTCAGGGTGCGCTGCGTTGAAGGCAGCAGCCTTTTCCTCCGTGAAGCCGAGCCTGGCTTCATCGGAGAACGCTACCCAGAATCCGATCGTGGTCACATCGCCGCTTGGTGCTGCGGTGGTGGTTTCCTCCCCGCCGCCTGAGGCTGCTGCGGTGGTGGTGGTTTCCTCCCCGCCGCTTGGTGCTGCGGTGGTGGTGGTTTCCGAGCCCGAGTCATCGTCATCGCCGCAAGCGGCAACGACAAGTGCAAAGGCCACTATCAAGATGATGAGTACGTTTCTTCGTCGCACAACACGTCCCTTTCGTAGACGGCGAGGAGGGGTATGGACCCGGCGCCGGATGGGCCGACTGTTGGGCTTGTCCCGTCCTCGAGGACTTGATGCATCCTAGAGATCGCGAAGCCGAGGTGCCGCCGACCGGTGCCGTGAAGGCCGGCATCATCTCGACGGCCGCGTCGTAACATCGACGACATGAACCTCGCGGACGAGCCTTTGACCGGCAGAAACCTCGACGAGGTGATCGAGTTCTTCCGGCACGTGAATCCAACTGCCCAGAGAACCTGGGGGTGGGATACAGGGCGCTTCACAGATTGGAGGTGGGGCTCCAACACTCTGCGCATGGAAGCCAACCCCAGCTGGTTTGAGGACAATTGCCGGATCTTCCGAGATGGCACCGGGATCCGAGCCGTGTCGGTGGCGGAGTACGGGCGTGACGATGAGTGCATCATCACGCCCGTCGAGGATCCGGACGCGGTTCAGTGGGTACTCGGCCGGCTGCTGGCGCGTCACGGTGAACTCGGATTGGGCCTCAGCTTCGAGATCGCCGCCGCGGCGCAATGGCTGCGGTCGGTGTTTGGCGCGGCGGGTCTGCATGAGCAGCTGAAGACGGGGTACGAGTTCGAGTTCGACCTGAGTGAGCCGACGGAGCCGGGGTCGATTCCGGATGGATTCACGATCGAGTCGCTGAAGGACGATCGCGCTGCGGACTATGCCGGTATCGCCGAGTGCATCAAGTTGGCTTTTGATACCGATCACGACGTCGAAACGGTCTTGGCCAGTCTCGAGTCCAACCCGCTCTTCCGGCTCGAACTGAGCGTCTTCGCCCGCAGCCCGGAGGGGCGCATCGCGGCGTATTGCCGTGGCACGCTTGATCCTGTCAACGGCGTCTGCGGCATCGACCCGGTTTGCACCCACCCCGACTTCGGCCGGATGGGGCTGGGCCGTGCCGTGGTGCAGGCTTGTCTGCAGACCCAGCGTGAGCTTGGCGGGCGCTTCAGCTACATCGGCTCCGACAAAGAACCGGCCCCTGGAGCGTATCTGTATCAGTCGCTTGGTCCCTCGGACCGCATCGACTTCTGCAACTGGTCGTTGCCCGCGGAGCAGGTGGCCGCCGCCTCGATAGCATGACTGTCGAACGGCGTCAGTCAGCGTCGGTGAGCGCGTCCACCAGTTGCGGCATCAGGGTGCCGGCCTTGCCCTCGAGCCGCACGGTGGCGGTGTGGTCCATCTCGGTGGGGCCCTCGTTGACGATCACGAACGGCATGCCCCGCGACGCCACGTCCATCGGGATGAAGGCCGCCGGGTAGACCGAGAGGGTGGTACCGACGGCGATGACCGCATCCGCCGCAGCGGCCCAGAGCGTTGCACGATTCATGTCGCGCTCGGGGAGTTGCTCGCCGAACAGCACCGTCGTGGTCTTGAGGATGCCGCCACACCCTTCGCATTTGGGGTCCGGTTCGCCGTCGTGCCATCGCTGCTCGATGTCGGTGCGCTCCGGCCGTGAGTTGCATCGAACGCACATCATGCCGTGCACGTTGCCGTGGAGCTCAGCCAGGGCGAAGAGCGGCAGCCCGCCGGTGGCGTGCAAGCCGTCGATGTTCTGGGTGACGCAGCCAATCATCCGCCCGCGGTTCCACAGCTTGGCGACGGCTCGGTGGGCCGGGTTTGGTTCCGCACCGTGGAGCGTTGTCGCAGTGAACCGTTTCTCCCACGAGTCGCGCCGGAAGTCTGGGTCGGCGAGGTAGCGCTGCAGCGTGAAGTCGGCGGGGTCGGTGGTCTTCCAGACGCCGCTTGGGCCGCGGAAGTCGGGGATGCCGGACTCGGTCGAGATCCCGGCTCCCGAGAAGATCAGAATCTCTGAGCGATCCCGCAACAGAGCCGCAGCCTC
>CAYXMJ010000019.1:0-4812 GCA_964465915.1 uncultured Acidimicrobiaceae bacterium | reverse complement strand
GATGTTGGCTGCGGCATCGTAAGGACCTCCCTCGGCATAGTCGGGGAGGTCGAGTTGGGTGGCGGCATGGTCCCAGGTGCCCTGGAGGAACTGGAAGAGGCCGGCGGCGCTGGAGCGAGGGTTCTTGGCGTAGGGGTCGCCGTGGGACTCGCACTCGAGAATCTGCATGGCGCGCTCGACTTCGCCAGGAGCGAAGTACTCCTCGACGAGGCTGCGCCATTGGTCCACGTTGCCAGGCCGATCGCCGGCATGTGGGCCGTTGACCTTGTGCAACTCAGAAAGCACCGCTTCGGTGCGATGAGTCGCGGCCGCATCGACCATGTCCGCAGGTGCGGCGGTCGGGAACGTCAACGCGGTAGCCAGGATGAGATGCATGAGGAGAGGCATTGGTCACTCCTTGAGTGGGGGAACGAGGGCGAGCCGGCGCGATCACCCAACAGAGAGATAAAGGGGGAACGCCGAGTGGCGAGCCGGGAGTATATGTGTGGCGTTGGTTTACTCGACGCTTTGCGCGGGAGCGGTCACATCCCGCGCTGCTCCTCGGCGTAGCGCCGGGCGGAGGCGGCGGAGGTCGGTAGAGGCTGCAGGTTGGGTGTCTTCCAAGTGAACCGCGCGATCAACGGATCGAGCACATCGCAGATGTGCCGGTCATGTCCGGGTGGTTTGGGGGTGTGGACTATTGATCCAGCGGCTTCTCTTGTTCCAGGTTGGGAGGGCTCGTGCGAGCTTGGGCACGCCGCTGATGGTGATACGCCCGCTGCTCACGACCTGGGCCCATTCGGTTCTGCCCAGATGCCATTCGGCCAAGGCGACGGCTTCGCCTTTGACGACGAGGTCCTCGTCGTAGCCGGGGTTGCTTCGGCAGACCTCGGGATCGTGCCGGTCGAAGATGACCCACATGGGGCTGGTCTTTGGTGGTTGGTCGCTGAACTCGAATCGAACGACGACCTTCTGTTTGGGAAGAGCGTCACGGTCGAGGTAGCTGTTGATCCAGGAGTTGAGGAAGTAGACGGGGTCGGCGTGTTGAGGAGTCACCTCGAGCCACCGTTCGCCCCAGGTGCCCATTGCATCGATCACCCCGGCGAGGTCTTCACCCGGTTCTGTGAGCGCGTAGACGGTCCCGGCTCCGGAGGGGTTGCTCGTCTTCTCGACCAATGCGACGGATTGGAGTTCTCGGAGTCGGCTGGTGAGGAGACTTCGTGGGATTCCTGGTGCCTGGTCTGCGAGGGCGCTGTAGGTGGCTGGTCCGTTGAGGAGGTTCCGAACGATGATGGGGGTCCACCTTTGCGCCAGAATCTCCGAAGTGCGAGCGACAGGGCAGTACTGGGCGTATGTCTTCATCGCTCGAGTGTCGCGCTCGACGCATTCCAGATCTAGTCCATTTTTTGTCCTAGCCGTGTGATCGATGTCCACACAAGATCGAGGGGCCAATTCGCGAACTGGAGGAGGACGCAATGGCTGCGACCATCGACGGTCATGACCTGCATCTCTCGGAGGCGGTGGTCAACAACCTTGCTGCAGCGTTGCAGGGCCGCCTGGTTCGGCCGGCTGATACCGGGTACGACGCGTCTCGGGCGCTCTGGAACGGGATGATCGACCGCCGGCCGGCGCTGATCGCTCGATGTGTAGACCAGGACGATGTGGTCGCCGCAGTGAGCTTTGCGCGGTCCAACCAGCTGCGCGTTTCCGTCCGCGGAGGCGGTCACGGCATCGCAGGCCACGCGGTTTGTGACGGCGGGCTAGTCATTGATCTGTCCCTGATGACTTCAATCGACGTAGACCCGACCCGTCGCACCGTTGCGGCCGGGGCCGGCGCGCTGCTTGGGGACCTCGACCGCGCCACCCAGAAATTCGGCCTCGCGGTACCAGCCGGGACGGTAAGCGAGACAGGGATCGCCGGGCTGACGCTCGGGGGCGGGTTGGGCTGGCTGATGCGCAAACACGGGCTCACGTGCGACAACCTGATCGGCGTCCGAATGGTTACGGCGGGCGGTGAACTCGTCCGTGTCGACGACGCTTCGCATGGTGACCTGATGTGGGGCCTGCGCGGTGGGGGCGGCAACTTCGGCATCGTCACGACCTTTGAGTATCGGGCTCACGCGGTGGGTCCGACGGTTCTCGCGGGCTTCGTGCTCCATTCAGTCGAACAAGCCACGGACTTCTTTGAGTTCTACGCCAACTACACGGCCGATGCCCCGGACGAGCTGACGACCATCGGGGTCATCCGCATGATGCCCCCCGTTCCATCTGTGCCTGCCGAGCTCCATGGTGTGAAGGTCGCGGGAACGGGGGTGTGCTGGTCCGGGGATATCGAACAAGGGCAGCGAGTGCTCGAGCCGCTCCGCAACTACGGTACGCCCCTGATGGATACCATCGGACCGACACCGTTCGTCGCGCACCAGTCGGTTCTCGATGAGGGTGTTCCGGCCGGTCTCCACTACTACGAGAAGGCCGAGAATCTCCCTGACCTCACTCCTGAGCTGATCGAGACGCTGGTGTATCACGCGGAGCAGGTTTCCTCCCCGTATGCCTTTGTCGGCCTCTTCCAACTGGGTGGCGAAGTCGGCCGTGTTGCTGAGGGCGACACGGCATACACCCAGCGAGATGCCGCCTACTCGCTCGTCATCAGCGCCGGCTGGGAGGACCCACAAGCCACGGACCACCACACCAATTGGGTCCGTTCGTTCTGGAGGTCGGTGCAGCCCCATTCCGCGGGCGGTGGCTACATCAACTTCATGTCTCACGACGACGGGAAGGACCGGGTGCAGGGGGCCTATGGGCGCGAGAAATATGCGCGTCTCGTCGCCCTGAAGAACCAATACGATCCACAGAATCTCTTCCGGCAGAATCAGAACATCAAGCCAACTGGCTGAGCACGCGGACTGCCCCCCGGGTCGCGTCTGGTTTCGGCATCGCTGGCGAGAAGGGATGGGGCCAAGGCCCCGGCATCCCGGTCACAACTTGCGGTGTTCCTCGCGCAGCGCAGGGTGGAGGCGGCGAATGTCGCTCGCGCTGAGGCGAGGAATGGTCGTGCGCACCATGACCCGGTTGCCGTCGTGGGTGACCAACCCGGCTCGGGTCAGGGTGGGGAGGTGGACGGGGCGGAGCAGGGAGCGGCCGCGTTGTGCGGCGGCGGCGAGCCTCAGCAGGTCGGCGACCGCTCCGGACCGATCATGGTCGACGACTCACTTCGCTGGGAAGAGTGGGTCAAGTAGATCCGTGGTGAGCGTTACTTCTGGCTAGCTGCATCTAGAGGATTACCTCACAAAGTTCGTACGTCGCGCCGTTGGAGCATTCGTCGTCGTCGGGGCCCCCGTTTAGCGTGTCGTCGCCGTTCGGAAAGACGTCACCGAGTCCGTTGCCGTTGAGGATGTCGTCGCCTTCGTCTCCTTCGAGCACGTCGTCGCCTTCGAGTCCAAGCAACACGTCGTCGCCGTCGCCGCCGGTGACCAAGTCGTCGCTGCTCGACCCAACCACGAGATCATTGCCGGGCCCGCCGTGCAGCGTGTTGGGAAGCAGGTCGAACCAAGGCTCATACCCCAGGTCCCATCGGCCCACGACCTCGTCGTTGCCGGTTCCTCCGAAGAGCATGTCGCCTCCGGGTCCGCCGTAGATAGTGTCATCGCCGGACCTTCCCCTGATGAGGTCGTTGCCGTGGTGACCGTCGAGCAAGTTGTCGGCGGAGTTGCCGATGATCACGTCGTCGTGGTCGCTTCCGATGACGCTTGTGATGCCTGCGAGCGTGTCGGTGCCCGACCCGGACGCGGTGCCCGTGCCGAGGTTGACTATCACAGCCTTCGGGCCTGCGTAGTCGACCCCGTCCTCGCCGCCGCCACCAATGACGACGTCATCGCCTCGCCCTGGGCCAATCCAGTCGTCACCCAAACGGCCTCTCAGGAGGTCGTTGCCGGGGCCACCGTGCAGGCGGTCGCTGCCGGGTGAGCCGGTGAGGACATCGTTGCCGCCACCGCCGTCCAATGTGGCGCCACCGGCGCCGGCGATGAGATGATCGGCTCGCTTTCCCCCGATGAGGAGATCGTAGCCTTCGCCTCCTTTGATCACGTTGCGTCTGTCGTCACCGGAGAGACGGTCGGCGTGGGGAGAGCCTGTGATGTTCTCGATCGAACGCAGCGTATCGGTCCCCCAACCCGTGCCCGTTCCGGCGGCCAAGTCCACAGTGACCTTGTTGGGAGCGGCGCTGTAGCTGACCCAATCTGATCCGCCGCCGCCGACTATCAGATCGTCACCGGATCCGCCGACGAGTATGTCGTCTCCGCGGCTACCGCAGAGCGTGTCGTTGCCGCCTTTGCCAACGATTCGGTCGTCGCCTCCGCGACCGACGATCACGTCAGCCCTCGCTGTTCCCTTGATTAGATCATCACCGGGGGTACCAACGATCGTGGCGGGCTTCCCGGCACACAGCGGTGGGGCAGCATCAGCCGTTGAGATCGGGATCAGCATCGCCACGCAGGCGATGAGCAAGGCGGAACACAGGATCAGGGACGTTGGCCAACCGGCGGTGCGCATGACTCCCCCTTCGCTTCCGCACCCGTATCACGCTGTTGGTCGGATACCCAGGGCCGAACGGCACAGGCTTGCCCCATTGGCGGTCGCGGGAACGGCGATGTCGTGGTGAGAGGCCGTCTCGGGTGTCATCGGTAGGCGTTCAGATGCTGGATGTTGGAACCTCTGTTGCCGGTCGGTTGACGTCGACCGCGAGGACAAAACCCCAGTGGGACGCTTCCTCTAGTCGAGGCTGCGGTGTTCCTCGCGCAGCGCAGGGTGGAGGCGGCGAATGTCGCTCGCGCTGAG
>CAYXMJ010000018.1:14855-26999 GCA_964465915.1 uncultured Acidimicrobiaceae bacterium | reverse complement strand
CTTTGCGGCCGACCACATCGACGCCGCCCTCGAGCAAGGAGGTCGTATACGAATCCGGGGGTCGCTCTGCTGCCCGCGATGCGATCACCGCCCACAGGGCATCCAGCTCGGCGAACGAACGGTCCGGAGCGTCGCCGAAGCACGAGACGGCACCGGTATGACAGGTTGGACCGGCCGGGCGGGCCCGAATCAGTAGGGCATCGCCGTCGCAGTCCAGGGCCATATCGACCACCGACAGCGTGTGACCGCTCGTCTCTCCCTTACGCCACAATCTGCGGCGCGACCGGCTCCAGAACGTCACAAAACCCGTTTCTTCTGTGAGGCGGAGCGACTCGGCGTTGAGGTAGCCGAGCATGAGGACCTGCCCCGTGTCGGCGTCCTGGACAATGCCGGGCACGAGGCCGGCGCCGTCGAATCGGACGTCAGTGGAGTTCATGGGGCGCTCCGTACCGGGATGCCGGCGGCGGCCAGCCCGGCCTTGAGGTCGGCGATCTCGATCTCCCTTCGGTGGAAGATCGAGGCGGCCAGCACGGCATCGGAGCGTTCCTCCGACAGAGCATCGACGCAGTGGGCGATCGTGCCGGCGCCACCGGAAGCAATCACTGGGACTGCCACCGCGTTGCGTACGGTGGACAGCAGGGCCAGGTCGTAGCCGTCCTTTGTTCCGTCCTGGTCCATCGACGTGAGCAGGATCTCGCCGGCGCCGAGTCCGGTGGCGGCCACTGCCCACTCAACTGCGTCGCGCCCCGTTGGGGTGCGCCCGCCGTGGGTATAGACCTCCCACGATTCGCCGCATTGTTTGGCGTCGATGGCGAGCACGACACATTGCGACCCGAACGCGGCCGCACACTCGGCAATCAGATCGGGCCGTTCGACCGCGGCTGTGTTCACCGTGACCTTGTCTGCACCGGCGCGCAGCACGGCACGCATGTCGCCAACGGAACGGACCCCGCCCCCAACGGTGAGCGGCACGAACACGTTCTCCGCGGTCCGCCGCACAACATCGAGCATGGTGTCGCGAGCTTCGCTAGATGCAGTGATATCGAGGAAGCAGATCTCGTCTGCGCCCTCGGCGACGTAGCGGGCGGCCAGCTCGACGGGATCGCCCTCATCGGTCAGGTCGACAAACTGGACGCCTTTGACCACTCGGCCGTCGTGCACGTCGAGGCAGGGGATGATCCGTTTACGCAGCACGGGTCGCCTCCGCACACTCCGCAACGAAGTTGCCCAAGATGCGCAGGCCGGCGACGCCGCTGCGCTCGGGGTGGAACTGCACGCCCACCCGGTTGCCGCTGCGCACTGCAGACGTGAAAGGGCGCCCGTAGGCGCTGGTGCCGATCACCACCGAATCGCTCGCCGGCTCGGGTGCGTAGCTGTGCACGAAGTAGAAGGTCGCCCCATCATCGATACCGGCGAAGACCGGATCGGGGCGCAGCGCCACGTCATTCCATCCAATGTGGGGCAGCCGGGGTGCGTCGGTCAACTCACGGACGACGCCGGGAATGAGCCCGAGGGCATGGCTGCCGTCCTCGGCGGACGAATCGAAGAACAACTGCAGGCCGACGCAGATCCCGAGCAAGGGACCCGGCCACTCCCGGAGCGAGTCGGAGAGGCCGGCGGCGTCAAGACGTTGCATGGCTGCACCCGTGGTGCCCACGCCGGGCAGGACGATGCCGTCGCACTCGTCGAAGCGGCCCGGTCCGTCGATCACCGTCACCTCGGCGCCGGAACGTCGCAGGCCCTGGGCGATCGACACGAGGTTGCCTGCTCCGTGGTCGACAACGGCGATGCGGGTCACGTGGTCCCCTTGGTCGATGCGATGCCCTCACGGCGCGGATCGATGGCAACGGCCGCTCGCAGCGCCCGCGCCAGCGCCTTGAAGGCGGCCTCGGCGATGTGGTGATCGTTGTGCCCGCGCGCCGCGATGTTGATGGTGAACCCGGCGGTTCGAGCGAAGGCCTCGAGGGCGTGCGGGATCATCTGGGTCCCGAGAGCGCCAATGCGCTCGGTGGTGAACGGCAGGTCGATGACGGCATAGGGACGGCCTCCGACATCGACCACAGCGGTGGCCAGCGCCTCGTCCATCGGCACGGTGGCGTCTCCGTAGCGGACAATGCCGGCCCGGGTTCCCAGAGCTTCGGCAAAGGCGCCGCCCAGGACCAACGCCGTGTCCTCGACCGTGTGGTGCTCGTCGACGTCGAGGTCGCCGGTGGTGGCAATTGCCAGATCGAACAGGCCGTGGTGGCCCAGGGCCTCCAGCATGTGGTCGTAGAAACCGACCCCGGTCGCCACCTCGCACCGGCCGGAGCCGTCGAGGTCGATGGCGACCCTTACATCGGTCTCGAGTGTCTTGCGGTGCACGTCGGCGGTGCGTCCCATCACAGGCTCCTTCTCAGGGAGTCGATCAAGCGGTCGTGAGCGGCGGGACTCCGGACGGTGAACCGGAGGTACTCGGCGAGCGGTCCGTCGGCGGCAAACTTGCGAACGACGAGCCCCTCGTCGATCAGCGTCTGTTGCAGGGCATGGGCGTGTGGTCCCACCTCGCAGAGCACGAAGTTGGTTTGGCTGGGGAGCGTCCGTAATCCGAGGGATTCGAGTCGAGATGCCAGCTCGCTTCGCCCCGCAGCGATGGCGACGACCTGCGCCGCCATGCGGTCCGGGTGAGCGAGGGCGGCCAGGGCCACATCGACCGAGAGGCTGCTGATGCTGCCGGGGGGTCGGACCCCGTCGATGGCGGCGATGAGGTCGGGATGACCGAGGGCGTATCCGACCCTGGTGCCGGCGATGCCGTAGGCCTTCGAGAGGGTGTGAAGCACGAGCAGGTTGTGGAACCGGTCGACCCAGCCCGACCAGTCGTCACTGCAGAACTCCGCATAGGCAGCGTCGATGACGACGGTGCCGTCCGTCGCGGCGATCACCGCTTCTAGGTCGGTGTCCGCCGGCCGATTGCCGATGGGGTTCGATGGCGCGCACAGCCACACCAGATCGGCGTCTCGGGCTGCGGCGATGACATCGTCGGCGGGGAATTCGAAGTCGGGCGTGGCTGCTGGGACCGACACAAGGCTGCCGTGAGCCTGGGCCGTGGCGATGGCGTACAGCGGGTAGGTGGGGGTGGTGAGAACCGACCGCCGGCCCGGCAGTAGCAAAGCCCGAGCCGCCAGCAGGATCAGCTCATCGGCTCCCGCTCCGGGGACCACCTGTGCTGGTTCGAGACCGGCCGCGGCGGCTACGGCGTTGCGCAAGGAAACGTATGAGGCCGCCGGATACTCGTTGAGGTGAACGGCGGGGTCGGCTACCACATCGACCGCCCACGGAGTCGCGACGGGCGACGTATTGTGATCGAAACGCTCGACGGCGTCTCGCGGGATCCCCGCGGTATCAGCGATCTCGGCCGTGGTTGGCTGCCATTGATAGGTCGGGAAACTCACGGTGACGCCTCGAACCGGATATCAACCGACAGTTGGTGGGCGGTCAGACCCTCGGCGGCGGCGATGGCACCGACTGTGGCTCGGATCTCGGCGAGGCCCGCCTCGGTCAAGGTCTGCACCTGCCGCCAGGAGCCGAAGTCCTCGACCGACAGCGGTCCATAGGCGCGAGCCAACCCACCGGTGGGCAGTACGTGATTGGCCCCGGTGGCGTAGTCGCCGGCCGAATGCGGCGACCAATGCCCGACGAAGACGGATCCGGCCTCAGGGATGGCGTCGGCGACGGCCTCGGCGTCCGCGGTCTGGATGCTCAGGTGCTCGGGAGCGAACCTGTTGACGAACCCAATGGCATCGTCCATGGAGCCGGCGACGACGATGAGCCCATGGGCGGCCAGCGCTTCACGGATGGTGTCGGCTCGTCCGAGCCGCTCGATCAGGCCTTCGACCGCGGCAGCTATCGCGTCGGCCACAGTGGGGTCGGTGGTGACGAGCACGGCAACGGAGTCGGGGCCGTGTTCGGCCTGGCTGATCAAGTCGGCCGCGACTGCTTGCGGGTCTGCGGTGTCATCAACGAGTTCGAGCGCCTCGCTGGGTCCGGCCGGAAGGTCGATGCCACAGTCCCCGAAGACGGCCAGCTTGGCGGCGGTCACCCAGCTGTTGCCCGGTCCTACGATCTTGTCGACCGCGGGAATGGTCTCGGTTCCATAGGCCAGTGCGCCGATTGCCTGGGCGCCACCGGTGGCGTACATCTCCGTGATCCCGAGCAGCGCAGCGGTGGCGAGCAGCGTTTGGTTGAGCTCCTCGTTGGGGCCCGCCGGGGTGGTGGCGGCGATCTCGGCGACACCCGCTACCTGCGCCGGGATGACCCCCATCATCAGGGACGACGGGTAGGCGGCTCGGCCGCCGGGCACGTACACCCCGACCCGCCGCAGCGGCGACCAGGAGCGCTTGACCTGTACCCCGAGCACGGGCTCGACGAGGTGGTCGACGGGCCGCTGCTCGCGGTGGACGGCCCTGATGTTGCCGGCGGCATCCTCGAGGGCGTCACGCAGTTGCGGCGACAGACCTTCGTAGGCGACGGCCATGCGAGCCGGGGAGATCTTGATCCGTTCGATGGGGAGACCGCCTCCGTAGCGGGTGTTGGCGGCATGGAGCGCCTCGTCGCCGTCGCGGCGAATCTCGTCGACGATGGCCGCGGCCTGGGCGCGCACGGCTCGATCGGGTACGGGAGACCGATCAACAATGGCTGCGATTTCGTCAGCGGTGGCGTCGGCGAGCTCGATGCGGCGAATGGGCATTGGCGTCTCCTCAGGGAATCAGCTGCTCGATGGGGAGAACGAGGATGCCGGAAGCCCCGGCAGCCTTCAGCTGGGGGAGGACGTCCCAGACGTCGGCGGCATCAACGACGGAGTGGATCGCCACTTTGCCGTTGTGCGCCAGCGGGACGATCGACGGCGCATCAAATCCGGGGATGATGGCCTCGATCTCCGGCAGCGCCGCCTGGGGGGCGTTCATCAGCACGTAGCGCTTGCGGCGACCGGCCACGACGGCGCGCAACATGGTGGCAACCTGATTGACCACCTCGACGGCCGTGCCGGACGGGTCGGCGACGAGCACCGCTTCGGATTCGAGCAACGTCGCGATGGGCCGTAGACCGTTGATGAGCATGGTGCTGCCGCTCGAGACGAGGTCGACGATGGCGTCCGCCACGTCGAGCTTGGGGGCCACTTCGACCGACCCCCGCAGCGGCACGGTGGTGATCGCAATGCCCTGCTCGGCGAAGAAGCGGTCTGTGGTTCGCGGATGTGCGGTGCCGATGCGAAGTCCAGTGAGTTCGGAGACCTCGGTGATGGACGAGGAGGCGGGCACGGCCGCCGTCAGCCGGCATCGCCCGTAGCCGAGTTCGGTCATCACTTCGAGATCGGCACCACTTTCTGTGAGCAAATCCAAGCCTGTGATGCCCAGCGTCGCCCCGCCGTCGGCGACAAGTTCGCTGACGTCTTCGGTACGCACGAAGAGCAACTCGATCGCCACGTTGCGCACCGGGACCGAAAGCGACCGCGGCGTCTTCTCGTACATGAGTCCAGCCTGGCTGAGGAGGCGCGCGGTGGGCTGCTCCATCCGCCCCTTGTTGGGGACGGCGAGTCGGATACGGTCGCTCATTGGTCGTCCTCGCCGTAGCCAAGCCTGTCGAGCACCAGGCGATAGCCGCCGGCGCCGTGTTGGAGCCATTGGTTGATGCGTGTGATCGTTGCGGTGGAGACCCCGGTCTGGTCTGAGATCTCCCGGTAGGGGAGATGGGTGGTGAGTAGTCGCGCCACGGCCCAACGCTGGCGCATCTCTTCGAGTTCGCGCCGGGTGCAGAGGTCGCGGAAGAAGGCCGCCGCCTCATCTCGGCTCTTGAGTAGGAGGATGGCGTCGAACAATGCAGCGGTGTCCTCATTGCGCCAGTCATCGTCGGTCATCGGCAGGCCCATGCAGAATCGTCCCCGGTCTCGGTAGTAGCGGTTATCACGCTAGCGTTTTAACATGCTAATACGCAAGGAAATCTGAAGGTGATGAACGACATGCAATTCATCCCGGCAATCGATGTGCTCGACGGTCGGGTCGTCCGGCTCAACCGGGGCGACTTTGACGCGGTGACCGTATACGGCGAGAGCCCGGTGGTCCAGGCCCAGGCATGGATGGACCAAGGCGCCGATTTGGTGCACGTGGTCGATCTTGCGGGCGCCCGAGACGGCCGATCCGACCCTGCCCTGTGGCAGACCCTCGGCGATGCCGGGATTCGTTTTCAGGTCGGCGGGGGACTGCGAACCTCCGGGCTGGTTGTCGCCGCGGTTGCGGCTGGTGCCGCTCGAGCCGTTGTCGGCACGGCGGCGGTTTGGGATCCAAAGACGCTCGGAGCGATGCTGGCTGCGGTTGGTCCCGAGCAGATCGTGGCGGCCATCGATGTGCGCGACGGCAAGGCGCAGGGCGCAGGCTGGCTCGATGCCGGGCGCGATCTTGGGGCGGTGCTTGGTGACCTCGCCGCGGCCGGTTTGTCCCGGGCCCTGGTAACGGGCATCGCGCGCGACGGCACCATGGATGGCCCCGACGTCGAGTTGCTCGAACAGGCTGCAGCGGCGGCGCCCGACATTCGGCTGATCGCATCCGGCGGGGTCGGCACACTGGATGATCTGCGGGCTCTGCGCCCCCTGGAGGTCGAAGGGGTCATCGTCGGTCGAGCCCTCTATGAGGGGCGCTTCACCGTGGCCGAGGCACTCGCCGCTCTCGACACTGCCGGCGGCTGAGGTCCGAAACTGCGCCATTGTGTCGTGGAGTGGTTGAATGGTGGGAGATGGGGGGATTCGATCTGTGGCCCGACGCCTCATGGGCGCTCGGTCTACTGCTGACAAGAGGGACGAGATGCCTACACCACACATTTCTGCCGACGACGGGGCGTTTGCCGAAACGATCCTGCTGCCCGGTGATCCACTGAGGGCCAAGTACATCGCCGAGACATTCCTGGACGATGCCGTCGAGGTCAACGCCGTTCGCAACATGCTTGGGTTCACCGGGAGCTACCAAGGTTCACCCGTCTCGGTGATGGGGACCGGCATGGGGATTCCGTCGGCGTCGATCTACGCCACCGAACTGGTAACCGATTATGGCGTCAAGAACCTGATTCGGGTTGGTACCTGTGGTGGGATCGCCCCCGACGTGCACATCCGCGACGTCATCATCGCCCAGGGTGCCTGTACCGACTCTGGGGTGAACCGGGCTCGGTTCGAGGGCATGGACTTCGCCGCCATCGCCGACTACGGCTTGTTGCGTGCGGCAGTTGATGCTGCCATCGCACAGGGCAAGACGGTCCGGGTGGGGAATGTGTTCACCAGTGACTTGTTCTATCACCCCGACATGAGCCGGGTCGACACCATCGAGAAGATGGGTGTGCTCGCCATCGAGATGGAAGCGGCGGGCCTGTACGGTGTTGCTGCAGAGACGGGTGCTCGCGCCCTCGCCATCTTCACGGTGAGCGATCACATCCGGACGGGTGAGTCGACGAGTTCGGCGGAACGGCAGAGCACCTTTGCCGACATGATCGAGATCGCACTCCACGCCGCCACCGGAACCTGAGGGCCGGCAGGATGGGGTCTTCCTTGGCGTCGGTCATGGAGCCGACTCAGTTGCTTGCGGCTGTGTAGCGCTCCATCGCCAGTTGTAGATCGTCCCAGGTGACGGCGATGGCCGTTGAGTCCCGTCGCAATGCCTGCAGGGCAGCCTCACGCAGCAAGCCGGATAGTTCGGCAAACGACAGCCCGTCCGTGCCTGCAATGAGTTGTTCGACGTCGACGTCGTCGGCGAAAGGGACATGCGAAATGCCAAAGAACGCTCGGCGCGATTCAGCCGGTGGCAAACCCAGATAGAGGTGGGTTTCGAGCCTGCCGGGTCGCAGCAGTGCAGGATCGACCAGGTCCTTGCGGTTGGTGGCCCCAATGACGAAGACGTCGCCGCGTTCGGAGACGCCGTCCATTTCGGTGAGAAGTGCGGCGACGACTGAGTCGGTGACTGAGTTGGTCGAGTTGCCGCGCACCGGCGCCAGGGCATCGATCTCGTCAAAGAACAAGATGGCCGGAGCCACTGCCCGCGCTCTGGCAAAGACCTCACGCACGCCGCGTTCGGATTCACCGACGTACTTGTCGAGCAACTCGGCGCCCTTGATGGTGAAGAACGCCGCACCCGACTCGTGGGCGAGCGCCCGGATCACGAACGTCTTGCCGGTACCGGGAGGACCGTGCAGCAGCAGGCCCTTCGGTGGTTCGATGCCGAGCCTGGTGAAGCGCTCCGGCTCTTGCATCTGCCAGATCACCGATTCGGTGAGACGCTGCTTCACCTCGTCGAGGTTGGCGACTCTCTCGAAACCGTACGACGGAATCTCGCCGAGTGACGCGGTGCCCAACGACGGTGTCGTCTCGGAGATGGCCCGCGCCAACAGATCCTCCGATACCTCGCCGCCGCCGGCCGCGATCAGGGCCGAGGCGTGCACCACGGTTGAGATGACGTCCGCGCCAGAGAACCCCGCGGTGCGGTTGGCCAGGTTCGTGAAGTCGATCTCTGCGGTTGGCACTTGCGCCAGCGCCGACTCGAACAGCAACGTGCGCCGCTCGAGGTCGGGAGGGGGGATCGAGAGGGTGCGGGGCAGCATGGCGGAGCCGGCGACGGCATCGGGGAGCTTGGTCACCGATGAGATAGCCAGCACGCAGGCGAGGCGGGGGCGATCTGCGACGGCGTCGAGGAACCAGCGCAAGATGGCGGTCATTTGGTTGCGGAACATGGCGTCGTCGCCGGCGACCGCATCGAGTCGGTCGACAAAGATGACCGCAGGACCGGTGGTCGTCTTGACCGCCTTCTCGAGCAGTTCGAGCAGCTTGTCCGGCTTGAAGACCAACTCGAGTGAGACTTCGTGGACTCTGGCGCCGGCCGCTTCCGCCGCGGCGTTGACCAGCTCCGACTTGCCGCAACCGGCCGGTCCCTCGATGAGTACGCCGGCGACCTTGGGTAGGGCCCACGTGCTCGGCAGGTTTTGCGGTGAGGTCAGCAGCGAGAGCCAGCCGGTCATGGTCTCGAGTTCGTCATCCAATCCGGCCAGTAGCGCTTCAGCCGTGGTCGGCGCTTCGCCGGCCGGTTGGCCCTCCGGTTGAGCGACTACGGCGGGTGGGGCTTCTCCCTGCTCGTAGACGACGGTGCCGTTGCCAACCATGCCGGCGGGGCCGGGCACGACATCGAGCACCTCGAGTTCGACGTCCCCGGTGGCTCCGCTGTCCCCGTACGAGGCGCGGACGACCACCAAATCGCCGATCGTGACCGGTGTGCCCTGGAGCGAGCGGGCGAGATGGCGGGAATCGAGTTGTTCGTCTGTGGAGGAGAGAACGACCCGCGACGCCTGGGGGAGAGGCGCCCGCTGCACGTTGGGGTTGTCGCCGACGGAGAGGCCGGCATTGTGGAGGGTGCGCGGTCCCACGGTGAGGCTGTTGGCGGACGCGACGTCTCCGGGCATGACGACGGCGTGGGTATTCCCCAGTTTGATGACACCACCGCCGGGGAGACCCATCACGGTCAGGAGGGCGGAGTCGGCGCGGGCCTGGGGGTCGGTGCCGGGTCGCAGTACAAATCGCATGAGGATGCAGGCTACTCCGCCCGACGCCGTTGGCACCGGTAGCGCCGTCGGCCCGGGGTTCCACCCTCCGATCGGTCAGCCGGCGAGCGAGTCGAGACGGGGGACGGGGATGGCCGGCATCGCCAA
Source organism: uncultured Acidimicrobiaceae bacterium (assembly GCA_964465915.1). GTDB lineage: Bacteria > Actinomycetota > Acidimicrobiia > Spongiisociales > UBA5794 > CAVPHV01. Next base: position 17,291 of record CAYXMJ010000018.1, on the reverse strand, counting down.
CGGGTCGGTGGCGTCGACGATCCGTACTCCGGGACGCTCCAGCCAACGCCACAACAGGCGAGCCTCCTCGGCGACCGCCACCGATGGCGGGACGGCAGCGGGTGCGGTGTCGTGACCGGCGATTCGCATCAGCGGCGGCGAACCGGGAGCGCGCCACGCCGAGGCCAGCCGGCCGTTGTCGACGAGGACGCTGTCGCCGTTGTCGTCCTCGGCCCACAGCATTCCAGCGCCTTGGAGCGCCTGCCAGGCTCGTCGCCGCTCCAAGCTGCGCCCCAGGGCGCGATGACGGTCGCGCAGCGTTGCGGCGTCTTCGAAACGCTCATTGCGGGCATGGTTGACCATGCGTTCCGTGAGCGGTGCCAGCAGGGCATCAGGGTCGGTGGTCACGCCGTGCTCGAGTCCTGTGACGACGGCGGCGTATGCCTCCTCGGTCACGCTGCCGTCACAGGGGCAGACCGCAACACCGAGCTGGGCATAGTTGCAGGCGGCGCTCCGGGCGCCGCCACGGGTCAGGCAGCGTCGAATGGGCACCGCATCCCAGATCGCATGCATCACCATTTCGGCGTGGCGGCGCGAGCGGTACGGCCCGAGGTAGAGGCAGCCGTCGTCGGCGCAGTAGCGACGCACCAAAGACAGGCGGGGGAAGCGTTCGTCCGTCAGCTTGATCCAATGTGGGGATTTGGGTGGACGCGACCTGCGGTTGAAACGGGGGTGGTGGGCGTGGATGAGTCGCAGCTCTGCGATCTCCGCTTCGAGTTCGGTGGCGCACGCGATGTGGTCGATGGCGGTCAGGTCGCGCAGCATCTGTTCGACCGAACGGCGGTCATCGCCGTAGAAGTACGACCGCACCCTCGAGCGCAGGTTCTTGGCCTTGCCGACGTAGATGACGGTCTCGTCGCGGTCGCGGAAGAAGTAGACCCCGGGGCCACGCGGCAACGAATCGGTCAACTCGATCTTGCGGTAGTGCGGCTTGCCCCGGGCGGTCGGCAGTCGCATCAGATCCTCGAGGTGGCTGACGCCGAGCGACCCGGCTCTGGCGAGCAACTCCCAGAACACGTGAGCTGTGGCCTTGGCATCTTCGAGTGCCCGATGGTTCGGGGTTACCGGAGACCTGAAGTGCGCCGCCAGCGAGCTGAGTTTCAGGTTGCGAACCTCCTGGCGGACCAGGCGACGAGCCAGGGCGTGAGTGTCGGCGCTGCGGTTCGGCAGCTTGCCGTAGCCGAGCCGGATGGCGGCTGCGTTCAGGAACGAGATGTCGAAGCGGACGTTGTGGCCGACGATGACGGCATCACCGATGAACTCCAAGAGCGCGGGCAGCGCCTCCTCGATGCGCGGCGCTTCAACGAGCATGAAGTGGGTGATTCCGGTGAGAACCGTGATCATCGGAGGGATGGGCACGCCGGGGTTCACCAACGTCTGGAACGTCCCCTCCAGTTCGCCGCCCACGTACTTGACGGCGCCGATTTCCGTGATTTCGCACGAGGCGGCCGTTGCCCCGGTCGTCTCGAGGTCGAGGACGCAGAAGGGGACTTCGTGGAGCGGTGCTCCCATGTCGTCGAACGTCTGCTGTCGGCCACCGGCCACCTTGTCCTCCTGCCCACCGGACCGTTCACCGTAGAGCGAACATATGTTCGATGTCAAGGATCCGAATCTGGGGCCGTCGCGGTGTTCTACTCTGCGCGCCATGGAATTCTCGGGACGGGTCTATTTCGACATTGGGTCGGGGGACAGTTGGCGCTTCTACCAGCTGATTGCCCGGGCCTTCGAGGAGCGGGTGCAGATTCGGCTCGGATGGCGCAGCTGGGTGGCCGGCGGGGTCGGCGCAGGCCCGCTCACCGGTCAGGAGCGAGCCCAGGCGGCCTACGAGTGGGTGCGTGAGGTGATGCCGACCAAACAAGGAGCTTTCCTTCAGGCACTACTGGTCGCCGTGCATGAGGAGAACAAACCCCCCGGAGCCGACGCCACCATCGCCCTAGCCTGTCGAGTCGCCGGCATTGATGCCGACATCGTGACGGCGGCCGAGGTGGACGGAGAGGGTCGCCGACTCCTCGAGATCTCGATCAGGGAGGGGAACGAACTCGGGGTTGTCGGCGTGCCGAGCGTGTATCGCCTCGGTCCGGTGCTCCAGGTGCGCACCACAGGGGCGGTGACGCACGGCAAGGCTTCGGATCGGCTCGAGACCATCAACCGCATGTTGGAGGACGACGGATTGTGGGAGCTGCGCAAGCCATGAGCGACGGGACCGGCTATCGCTGTACGCATTGCGGCAACAAGACCCGTTTTGATGTCTATGAGACGGTGCGGCGGCGGCGTTTCGAGCACGCCACCCTCGGCGGGGAGATCGCAATCGACGAGGAAGAGATCCTGGAACGCAACATCGACCGGATCGTGTGCCGCTGGTGCGACCGGGACGACGCGATCGAGGAGCTACCGGCC
>CAYXMJ010000018.1:11386-14755 GCA_964465915.1 uncultured Acidimicrobiaceae bacterium | reverse complement strand
TCGACACCCCTTCGTTGCAGGCGCTCAAGTTCGGCATGCCGCCCGACGTGGTGCAGTACACCATCGACTCCTGGCACACGATGTGCTACGCCGCCGGATACCTCTTCGAGCAGGCGCAGCCGCGGATGGCTGCCATCAACCACTACGAGGCCGGGGGTGGAACAACTGACGCCGAGGCCATCGCCGAGATCAGGGCGCATTGGAAGGGCCTGTTCATGTGGGGTGGTCCCGACGTGCAGATCCTCAATGTCACCAAGGACGCGATGTGGGTGCGCGAGGCCGCGTTGCCGGACGGTGCCGCGGTGGCATCGATGGATCACGGATGATGTTCCCACCGGGGGTTCCGATGCCGGACAAGATCGAGATTCCGAGGCCCAAGTTGCCGCGCGAGGAACAGCAGGAGCAGTTCCTGCGGGACATGGAGATTGATCCGCACCTGTACTACCCAGACGACGCCTATCGCCCGCCCACGCAAACCTGGCCGGACGAGGGCTGGTTCATTGACCCCCAGAAGATGCTGAAAGCGCGCGGCATCGACGTCGATGAGGACGGATAGGTTCAGTCGTAGCGCAGCGGGGTGCCGCTCGGCGGCATCCCGCTCGCGTTGACGTCGGCCCAATGACCGATCCTATTCTCTCCCCTGGGGCCAGAACCGAGCCCATCACGTCTCCGACGGGTCGCCCGGTGCCGGTGACGCTGCTGACCGGGTTCCTCGGCGCCGGCAAGACGACGCTGCTCAATCGGATCCTCAACGGCGATCATGGGTTCAGGGTCGGCGTGCTGGTGAACGACTTCGGTGCGGTGAACATCGACGCGGACCTGATCGAGGGTGTCGAGGAGAACACGATCAACCTCTCCAGCGGCTGTGTGTGCTGCGAGGTGCGCGACGACCTCGTCACCTCTCTGGAGGAGTTGCTGCTGCGGCGACGCGAAATCGACTACGTCATTCTCGAGGCCAGCGGTATCGCCGACCCCGAGGATGTGGTGATGACCTTCCTCGATGCAAAATACGAGGACTTGCTTCGGCTCGACAGCATCACGTGCTTCGTCGATGCCGACGGCGTCTACGACGAGCGCGACGATCAAGAAGTTGCCATGCTCAAGCTACGGTAAATCGGGTTCGCCGACCTAGTGATCCTCAACAAGGTCGACCTCGTCGGGCCGGAATACACCAAGGCGCTCCGAGGGTGGATCGACGGGCTGCTCAACCGCGTCCGGATCGTCGAGACGGAATACTGCGATGTGCCGCTCGAGATCCTGCTCGCCGTTGGGAGGTTGGACCCCGGGGTGGTCGACGATCTGAGCACAGCGGACAACCCCCATGCCGAGGGGACAGGATTCGTGACATGGCACTACACCAGTACGGAGCAGCTTTCGTTGGATGACCTCCGAGAGGTCATCCGGACCTTGCCGGCCGCCGTCTATCGCTGCAAGGGGTTTGTATACGCCGCTGAGGATCCCAACGAACGTTTCGTCATCCAGACAGTGGGACGACGCAGCACCGTTGCCTCGCTGGGAGCCTGGGGAGAGCGGGCCCGACGCACCGACCTGGTGCTGATCGGCGCGACCGGCTCCCTGGACACCGACGAGCTCAAACGTCGACTCGACCAGTGTCGCATCGGCTGAGGCTCCACAGGCGCCCGGGGTAGCCTCAGTCCGACGACTTAGGAGGGCACATGGGCTTACGTCTCGATCTCATCGGTCTTGTGGTGGCAGATATGCCGCGGGCATTGGCGTTCTACCGGCGGTTGGGCCTTGACATTCCGCCTGAAGCCGACGACGAGGGCCACGTCGAGTACACGCTTCCCGGTGGTCTGCGGCTGGCGTGGGATACCGTCGAGGTGGTTCAGAGCTTCTCTTCCTGGGAGCCGGCCCTGGGCGGCCATCGCATGGGGCTGGCTTTCTTGTGTGACACGGCCGCAGAGGTTGACGCGAGCTATGCGCAGCTGATGAGCGACGGCTATCGCAGTCACCTGGAACCGTTTGACGCCTTTTGGGGCCAGCGGTACGCCACGGTCTTCGATCCGGACGGCAACCCGGTCGACCTGTTTGCCCCGCTGTCCTAGCGGTCGGGGCCCTCGCGTTGGCGGACCGCCTCGTAGAGCATCACCGCGGCGGCTACCGACGCGTTCAGGCTGTCGGAAACGCCCGCCATTGGGATGGCGACCGTCGCTTCCGGGGACCGGAACGTCGTGGTGAGCCCGGCATCCTCGGCACCGACGACGATGGCGGTAGGCGTGGTGAGGTCGGCGTCCCACAGACTGCGGTCCGCCTCAGGTGAGGCGCCGACCAACTGCAGCCCGTGCCGGCTGATCCAGCCGAGGGCTGCTGGTGCCGATGCCGTCGCAACGGCGATGGCGAACACGGCGCCTTGTGAGGCCCGGATCACATTGGGGTTCCACAGGTCCGCAACCTCTGAGGCGACGACGACGGCATCGACGCCGGCGGCGTCTGCCGTGCGCAACATGGCCCCGACGTTGCCCGGCTTCTCCACGGCTTCGATCACGAGCACCAGCGGATCCGCACCCAGCAGGAGATCGTCGAGCGGCCTTGGGGGGATGGGGGCGACGCCGAGCAGTCCGTCGGGATGGCGTCGCAACGAGATACGCCCGAAGGCGCCGGCCCCCATCTCGATCAGTTCGGCCCCGGAGCCTGCCAGGGTGGCGGCGAGGTCGCGGTCGGCATCGCCGGCGAGATCGGGGGCAACGACCACTTGGTCGATCGTTATCCCCGCGGCCGCGGCTCTGGTCAGCTCACGGTCACCCTCGATGAGGAAGCGGTTGGCTGTGGCGCGACCGCGCCGATCCTTGAGTTGCGCCAGCGACTTCACCAGCGGATTGGCGGTGCTGGTGATTTGATCTGCCACCGCTACCAGCCGCTTCCGCCGCCACCAGAGAAGCCGCCTCCGCCGCCGAATCCGCCGAAGCCACCACCGCCGCCCCAGGAGCCACCACCCCACGAGGAGCCGCCGCCACCGGAGAAGCCGCCACCGCCGCCCCAGCCGCCAAACCCGCCGGCGCCGGACCACCATGAGCCGCGGTCTTGGGACCATGACTGATCTCGATAGATCGGCTCCCAGCCGTAACTGCCGTGATGGCCCTTGGTGATGACCCAGTGATAGAACAGCAAGGTGAACGGGTCGAAGTTGTACAGACCGCGGGGGATGGGTTGTCCGGTCCACGTGTCGGTTTGATCCCGGGTTCCCTCGTGGGCGAGCTCTGGTGCAAACCGGTCGGCGTCGTCGATCGTGCTGCGCGCCAGTGCCTGGCGTTGGGCGGCGTAGGAGAGAGCGAAGACCCTCGCCCCGCGCGGGTCGGAAGCACCAAAGGCCGCAGCGATGTCGGCATAGCTGCCCTGCAAGCCCATCGC
>CAYXMJ010000018.1:6209-11286 GCA_964465915.1 uncultured Acidimicrobiaceae bacterium | reverse complement strand
CCCGGTTCTTGGAGCCCGGCGAGGGCGTACTCGACGGACTCGTCGGGTTCAGAGCCTCGGCCCCGGTTTTGGCGATAGGCGTCGAGAAACTCGTCGACGTCCGCCTCATCATTGTTCATCAGCAGCAGGGCTGCGATCGCAGGGATGTCGAGACCATCGCGGGCCAAGACGTCGCCCGCCGACTCCAACTGCTTGCGGACGCGCTCGTAGTCGCTATAGGAGGTGTCGATGCTGGTCTCGAGGTCCGCCAGTGCGGCGGCGACGGCAGGACGGGTCGTGCTGCTGGGAAGCTTGCGGTAGAGGGTCTCGAGCCGGTCGGTCTTGTCCTTGGCCCTTGCGTACACAGATTCGAGCTCGCTCAGCGATGCGGAGAGCGAGGCCTCGTGGTCCAAGGCCGCCGCGGACTGCACAAACCGTTCGCCAGCGTCCGTGGGCGCCATCCAGCCCAGGGGAGTGGCCACCAGGTAGGCCGCGATGGTCTCGGCGGTGCGACGGCGCGCCGCGGCGACCCGGTGCGGACGCAGCGCCGTGATGACGCGGTCGAGGTCCTTTCGCTTGACGTCAAAGAGCTCTGGCTTTTTCCAATCGACCTCGAGCGCGTCGTGAGTCGCTTGCTGCAGTGCGCCCTCCAACAGCGCCCGTTCCCCCGAGGCCAGCAATTCGAGCGGCTCAGCCGTCTCGAGCAACAGCCGGTCACGATCGATGATGACAACGAGACCTTCGGCCCACACCGCTTCCAGATCGGGGATGTCGCCGGGATCGCGGCCCTCAGCGACGGCTCGCAACGAGCGCATGGCGTCGCCGGTCGTCGTTGGCGGGGCGTCGCCGGCGAACGGGACGGCGAAGTCGGTGAGGAGGGCCAACTCGTGTCCGGCCGGCTCCAGCTTCTCGAGGTCGCCGTCGATGAGTTCCTCACGTCGCTTGGTCTCGCGCCGGTCCCGTTTGCGGGCGTTCTGACGGACGGCCAGACCACCGCCGATGGCCGCAGCACCGACCAAGCCTCCAAGGACGAGCCAGCCCGAGCCGCTTTCGTCTTCGGGTTCGGCGATGACTGGGGTCACTTCGGGGTCGACCGCAACACCGTGGAACACCGCAAGGGCCTGCTCGAGGCTGCCGACGATGGCGAGGGTCCCGCCCTCGAAGTCGCCGACACCAAAGAAGCTGTTGCCGGCACCGGCCACTGCGTCCTCTGGGATGGTGACCCCGGGGCCGGTCACGATGGCAGTGAACTGTGCGTCCAGGTCGACCAGCACGACGATCCCGTCGTCACGCGTCGCGTCGCCGACGCCCCACGCGTTGCCCAGGTTGGTGGCAAATGCCAGTGGGTCCTGACCGCGGCTGTCGGTGACGATCACAATGGCGATGTCGTTGCCGTAGCGGCCGACGAGGCGGTCGATGGCGTCCTCGACCCGTTGCGGATCGGCGACGACACCCGGCTCGTCGGTGAACCAGCCGACACACACGACACCTTCGTAGACGCCGCACTCGACGGGCCCGGTGGGCTCCTGGGCCGCCGCGAGTCCGGGGGCAAGTGCAATCGTCGCGAGGATCAGGAGGAGGGCGGCGGGGATGGGGCTACGTCTCATCCTGGAAACGGTAGCCGAGCCGGGATCGGCGGGGGTCAGCCGCCGGCGCGCGCTGAGGTGGTTGCCGGCACCGGGTTCAATTCCGCATCGACTTGATAGAGGGTGCAGAGCGCGTCGCGGCTGCCCTCAGCCCAGGATTCCTGCTCGGGGATGAACGTCGTGTAGTCCCAGATGAACACCTCGTCGTCGAAGGAGACCCCGGTGTAGTCCAGGAACGCCTCGAAACAAGCATCGGCCGCCTCTTCGAACAGTTCGAAGTCACCTGGCCACGACCCGTCGTTGCCGACCAGAAGGACGGAGGCGAACATCTCATAGTCATGGGGTTCGGTGCAGTCGACCGTGTCGACCTCGGTGATCGCCTCCGACCCCGGATCGTTGAAGCAATCGCCGGCGCTGAGGTCCTCAATCGAGGTGCTGCGGCTGAGGTACGAGATCCCCAGGATGGCGAGGAAGACCCCACCGACGATCCATCCGCGCTTCGCCCACAGCTTCGAGCCGAGGCCGGGTTCGGTGGTGGTGACCGGCCCGTCATCGGGGTTGAGGGGAGGCGCCTCGTAGCCCGTTGGGGGAGCCGGCCGGCCGCGGGCGGCGGCCGGTTGGAAATCGGCAGGTATCAAGGGCTCGTCGCCGGTTGGCGCCGTTGTTTCGGTCGCAGGAGCCTCGGGCTGCGGCGCCTGCTGAGCTGGAGTTTCGGCCGCGGGAGGTGTCGATTCCGGCTCCTCCAGGGCATCTGGAGTCGAGGGACGCACCAACTCTCCTCGCGCCTGACGAAGAAGTTCCTCGCTCGAGAGCGGTTCTTCATTGCTTCGGTCGGTCATCGTTTCCTCGGGGCTGTGTGGTCTGGTCTGTCATCCATCGGCGCCGACTCGGGAAGACCTGAGCATGGCGTTGTGGGCAGCACCGTACCGCAGAGCATGCGGGGCGCCCCGCCGTTGTGTGCGAATCAACCGGTTGATCGTCTTGAGGGCCGTCGTCTTGCCGCACCCCGGTCGGCCGACCGGCACGGCGATCTCGCCTTCGGGAACACCGAGCGACAGGCATCGACCGCAGGCTCGCTCGTGTCCGCGTAGGGCTTACCAACCGCCTCGAGGCGGATCATAGGTTCGGGCACGTCCGCTCCCGTCGGTTGCCGCCACGCCGACCAACACCATAGAGCCGGTCGGTGTTGCGATCGGTGACGTCGGGTAGGTTTCGGGCTCATGGCGACACGATCGATCCCGCTATCGGCACCGTTGGACCTGCCGCTGACGATGCGTGCGTTGGGGACACCCGCGCTCGAGCGGGTGCCGGTCACTGCGACCGAGGCATGGCGGGCGACCTCGACCCCCGACGGGCCGGCCACGCTGCATCTCCGGCTTGGATCCGGCTCGGTGGATGCGGAGGCCTGGGGCCCCGGCGCCGGCTGGGTGCTGGAGTGTGTCCCCGACCTGATCGGCGTCGACGACGACCTCGATACGTTTGATCCTTCGCCGGGTGTCGTGCGGGATCTGCACCGCCGTGCGAGCGGGCTGCGGCTCGGCAGGACCGGCCGAGTGTTCGAGGCTGCGATGCCGACGGTGCTGGCCCAATTGGTGACGGGGGTCGAGTCGAAGCGGTCCCACCGGCGGATCGTCGCCGCCTATGGGGAGCCGGCCCCGGGGCCTGGGGATCTGCGGGTGCCGCCGACGCCTCAGGTGATCGCACAACTCGACTACTCGGAGTTGCATCGCTCTGGCGTCGAACGCAAGCGAGCATCGATCCTGATCGAGGTCGCCCGGCGAGCGAAGCGACTCGAGGAGGTCGTTGATCTCCCGCGTGATGAGGCGTACCGACGGTTGCAGGCGGTGCGTGGTGTCGGCCCGTGGACGGCGGCCTACGTCATGGGGATCGCCTGGGGCGACCTCGACGCCGTGCCGGTCGGCGACTACAACCTGCCCAACCTGGTCTCGTGGGCACTGGCCGGAGAAGCACGCGGCGACGACGATCGCATGCTCGAGCTACTCGAGCCCTACCGTGGCCACCGCCGCCGGGTGCTCGTGCTGCTCAAGGGCTCTCCCATCAAAGAACCCAGATATGGCCCCAGAGTCGCCCTGAGAGACATCGAATCGAGCTAGTGCGTCGACCAGCAACCTGCGGTTGCTGGTCGAGTTGTCGCCTGCGCCCCCGCCAACCAGCGAACGTTTCTGGTCACAGCACTAGCGACGCAGACCGTAGGCCACAGACGGAGGGGGCGGCCGCACGCGGTCGGCTAGGTCACGCCCTCAGGTTCGGCTGGGTACTCCCGGTATGCCCCGGACGCGACCACGTCGGTGATCACCTCGACCGCGTCCCACACGTCCGTGAAGGTTGTGTAGAGCGGGGCGAGGCCGAGGCGAATCGTGTCGGGTGCCCGAAAGTCGGGTATCACCTTGCGGTCGATCAGTGCCTGGGTGATGGGGTAGGCGTCGGGGTGGAGCAGGGAGACGTGTCCGCCGCGCTGATTCGGGTCCCGCGGCGAGCCGAGGGCGAACCCGAGACGCGCCAGCGACGCGTCGTAGCGGGTGATGAGGAACTCGGTGAGTCGAACGCTCTTCGCCCGGGTCGCCGCGATGCCTGCCTTGGCGCTCAGCGCGATGCCTGCCTCGGCGCCACGGAGAGCGAGGATCGGCGGCGTCCCCGCCGCAAAGCGGCGAATGCCGGCGGCGGGGGAGTAGGTGGGGTCGAAAGCGAACATGTCGGCGTGGCCGAACCATCCGGGGATCGGCGTGGCGAGATGCTCCTGCAGGTCATGCCGGACGTAGAGGAACGCCGGGGCTCCCGGCCCGCCGTTGAGGTACTTGTAGGTGCACCCGACGGCGAGATCGACGTTGTGGCCATTGAGGCCGACCGGGACGACACCAGCCGAGTGGCTGAGGTCCCACAACGCCAATGCCCCGGTGTCGTGGGCCGAAGCGGTGATGGCACCCAAGTCGGCGAGGGCGCCGGTCTTGAACCCAACGTGGGAGAGCGAAACCACGCCAACATGCTCGTCGAGCAGCGGGCCCAGGTCATCGACGGTGGGTCCTGTTGTCCGATCCGCGGAGGCGATCCGCAACTGTCCGCCGGCGGCGTGGGCCACCGCGTCGAGCACGTACAGGTCAGATGGGAAATTGGAGCTGTCCGAGACGATGTCGGTGCGTCCGGTCGCAGCGAGGGCAGCTGAGGCGAGCTTGAACAGATTCACCGACGTCTGATCAGTGATCAACGTCTCGCCCGGTGCCGCGCCAACGACGGGGGCGAGCACGTCGCCGACCTGTTCCGGAAGCCCGATCCACTCGCCTCGCCAGGAGCGAATCAGACCGCGACCCCACTCCTCGTGAAGCGTCTTCTGGATCCGTTCGACACCGTCGCGCGTGGGACGACCGAGCGAATTGCCATCGAGGTAGATCAGGTCGGGGTCCAGGATTGAGAAGCGGTCCCGATAGCCGGCCAGTGGATCGGCGTTGTCCATGGAAAGGGCGTCGCAGCGAGTCATTGTGGGAGTGTGCCACAGC
>CAYXMJ010000018.1:0-6109 GCA_964465915.1 uncultured Acidimicrobiaceae bacterium | reverse complement strand
TGACCACGATGGCGAGCAGCCCGATTGCGACGTACAGGGAGCCCCCGATGGCCAACCAGAACGCGCCGGGGTCGGCCGCTGGGCGGTCGTAACCCTTGCGCAGGTGGTCCATCGCCAGCCTGTTGCCGTCGCCGCGCATGTAGTGGTTGCGGCCGACGCCTTCACCTGGGCCGTAGACGGAGTATCCGCCGCCGGTGAGCCCGCCACCCAGCAGGCAGATCGCACCGAGAATCACCATTGTGTAGCCAAACGCCGTCGCCACCGGGGCGCCGAGCATGACCCCGGCGATCAGCCCGACGGCGGTCCCCCCCACGAGCCCGGCAAAAAACACCGCGAGGCGGTCCGGGAGCCGCTCCCGAAAGCTTGGCTCGCTGATGGTGGCGCGATCCGACTCGACCATGCGGTGACCCTGTTCGTCCACCCCATCATCAGGCCGAGGCGTCGATACTGCAAGGACCGATGCCGTAGCGGTGGCGAACCGATTCCAACCGCTCCGGGCTAAGACCGATGCGGATCTAGAACAGCTCGTACTCGTCGGCGATGAGGCGGTCGCGTACGCCGTCCCAATCCTCGAAGCAGTCCTTGACGACGGCCGCTACATGGGCCTCGTCATGGGGACCGCACACCTCGATGTGGGCCGCCTGGGGGTTCGTGACCGGGTGGCCGATCGACGACAGCAGGCGCACCGTGACCTCGCTGATATCGGACTCGGCGATGAGGCGAGTGGCGACGTCATGGCCGACGGCGTGATAGGTCTTGCCGACGTGCGCTGCGGGGTTCTTGCCGGCGGCGGCTTCGAGGCTCATCGGGCGGTACGGCGTGATCAACCCGCCGAAGCGATTGCCCCGGCCAACCTGGCCATCGTCACCTGCCTCGGCTGATGTGCCGCTGAGGGTCAGGTACTCCGAGCCTTCGCTGTCCGCTTGGTTGACGGCGACGGCGACGTCATCGCCGAGAATCTCGGTCGCAATACGGACGGAGGCTTCGCGGACCTTGCCGATTGCATCCGCGTACTCGGCACGGTTCTGCACGGATCGAGCCATGACGGGTGCTGCGACGGTGAGACGGGCATTGTCGTCGCTTCTTGCCCCCATGACCTTGATATCGCGGCCGATCGGAACGGTCGCCCGAAACTCGTTGCTGTTGAGCGTTGCCTCTACCCGGTGGACCATCTCCTCGAGTGGTGAGCGGGGGAGTGAAACTGCGGCGAATGAGGTGTCGTTTGCCAGGGGTGCGGAGGCCACCGACCTGGTGACGACTTCTTGGAGGTCGACCGATGACTGACTGAGCCATACCTCAACCTCGAAGGCATCGGGATCGGCGTCCGGGAGAATCTCCAGCAGCTTGCGGTGGTACTCGACTGCGAGCGCCTCTTTGTCCGGTCGGTAGCCGCTATTGAAGTCGGCCTTGCCCACCAGGACCAGCTTCGACTTCTTGGTGTGGCGGCCGCCTCCGAAGCCGACATCAACCGATCCGGCGGCAAGCACTGCCTTGTCGACGTTGAACGCCTGGACCTGGCCGGTGTGCTCGAGATATGCCGTCGCAAGTTGCTGGGCGAGCTCTTCCGCGAGTCGGTCGCAGATCGTGTCGGGGTGGCCGACGCCCTTTCGTTCGACGAACTCGACGTGTGGCGCGTACGGCGACCGATGCGTGATCAACAGATTCATGGGCTCCCCCCGGGACGTGAAATCGGCTCAGATGCTACCTGCCTGGTGCCGGCTTCGGCACATTGGTTCGGACAGAGCAGGCTTGGCGGTCGGCCTCCGTTGTCACCCCGGCCGGGTCCGCCCGGATTCCTGCCCAGATACTGATCGCTCGGCACCGCACCGCCCTAGCCTTGCTGCATGGACGATGATCCGGCCACAGTGGCCCTGCACGCCGATGGCGAACTCGCCGAGCTCCCTGACATCGCCCCGGCGATCCGGCCGGCGACTACGTTCGCCAAGGAGGGGACGCGGCGGTACTACCGGCGCGACTCGCATGAGACGACCGAACGGCTCGAGGCCGTCCTGGCTGCGCTCGAGGGTGGCAGCGCCGTGGTGTACCCGTCGGGCATGGCCGCGGTCGCCGCCGTCTTGCGGTTTCTTCGCCCGGGCCGGATTGCCCTCCCCGAGGACGTTTACCACGGGGTGCGATCCCTGGTCTCCCGGGAGGCCGGGCACGGAAGCTGGGACATCACATCGACCAACCAGCTGGCCGCCGGCGATGTCTGGTGGGTGGAGACGCCCTCGAACCCCAAGTGCCTCATCACTGATCTCGCCGGGGTGGCAGCTGAGGCTCACTCGCGCAACGTCTGTGTCGTGGTCGACGCCACATTCGCTACCCCCGTACTGCAGCGCTCGCTCGACCTTGGTGCGGACTTCGTCGTCCACGCGGCTACCAAGTTCATCGCCGGTCACTCCGACGCCATGGGTGGCGTGGCAGTATCTGGCGACGCTGCGGTTGCGGCGCAGCTGCGCGAGATCCGCCGTGACGACGGAGCCATTCCTGGAGCACTCGAGACCTGGCTGGCGCTGCGTGGTGTGCGCAGCCTGCCGCTGCGGGTCGAGCGTCAGTCGGCATCCGCCCTCGCCATCGCCGAGTATCTGGAGGGCCGGGTTCGCCGGGTCTGGTATCCAGGCCTACCCAATCACCCTGGTCACGGCGTCGCCGTCCGGCAAATGGCGGCATTTGGTGGAGTGCTCTCGTTTGAGGTCGAGTCAGAGGGACATGCCGCTCGGCTGGTCCGGGCCCTGCGGCTCTTCCGCAACGCGACGTCGCTGGGTGGCGTGGAATCGCTCGCCGAACACCGCATCGAAGCCGACCCCACGGCTCCGCCCGGTTTGATTCGCCTTTCCGTCGGCCTTGAGAGTCAGGCAGACCTCGTCGCCGACCTCGAACAGGCGGCTCTCGCGGCAGGAGTCGACTCCTGAGCCTGCTCCCGCCCTCGGTGGCGGCCTGGGTGGAAGAGGCCCTGGGGGCCGATGCCTGGATCGTCGGCATGGACTCCGTCTCGGGAACCCATCTCAACGCAGTCCACACCGTTGAGGCGGCGCTGGGCAAGGCGGGGATGGGTTCGTTTGTCGTCAAGCGTTTTCCCGCGGAACCACCCGAGGAGCAGGTGCGCGCGGTGACCCGGGAGGCGACCAACCTCGAATTGCTCGCTGCTACGAACGTTCCGGCCCCCCGGCTAGTCGCCGCCGACCCATCCGGCGGCGAGGCGGGCGAGCCAACCCTCATCATGCAGCGGCTCCCCGGCGCGGTGGTGCTAGATCCACCCGCCATCGAAGTCTGGCTCCGGGGAATGGCGGAATTGCTGCCCACCGTCCATGAGGTGGTGGTGCCGATTGGCACCGAGGTACGGCCGTTCTCGACCCATAACAACGTCGACGAGCTGGACGTTCCCATCTGGAGTGCCGACCCGGCCCTGTGGAGCTTTGTGCTCGACACGGCTGGCGGCCCCGCCCCGGAATCGGCCTACTCGTTCATCCACCGAGACTTTCACCCCGGCAACGTGCTGTGGCTGGGGGATTTGACGTCAGGGTTGATCGACTGGGAGCCCGCCTCCATTGGCCCGTCGGCGATGGATCTGGCCCACTGCAGAGTGAACTTGGCCAGGCTCTACGACGTTGCCGTTGCCGACGCCTTCCTGGGAACCCATGCGGCGTTGACGGGTGGATACGACCATCAGCCGTATTTCGACTTGCTTGCCGTCATCGAGACGTTGCCCCAGGCGTTACCGCCGTACGGCGGGGTTCTGACCCCACACCGGGCCAAACTCGAGGCCTACGTCAGGTCCGTGGTCCGCCGCTTCTGAACCGCTACCAGGCCTCATGGTGTACGACCTCGGCGGTATCCTTGCGGCCTCGGGCCAGTGAGCCGCTGCGGCGGTCGGGTGCGGCGTGGCCGATAGTGACGATGCCGATCGGCTCTGCTTCGTCGGGAATCCCGAGCTCCTGCTTCAGTTCCGGCATGGCGTGCGACCCAAGAAATCCGGCGGCCAACCCCTCATCCACCGCCGCGAGCAGCAGCAACATCATGGCGGCCCCCCCATCGACCCACCAGTAGGGAACCGGCCAATCTTGGGCCTTACCTTCCGCCACCTTGTCGGCCTCGGCGTAGCGATCGCGGTAGACCCTCTCGCTCACGCAGACCACGACATGGACCGGTGCCCGTGAGATCCACGGATCAAACCCATTGGCAACATACGCGGGCTCGTCGGCCAGCTCGGCAATGCGGCGGCGGCGCTGCGGCTCGGTGACGACGACGAAGGCCTGGCCTTGGCTGAAGCCGGCCGATGGGGCGCGCCGTGCCGCGGCAAGGATACGTTCCAGGGAGGCTTCATCGACCGGCTCATCCGTGTAGTTGCGGACGATCCGGCGCCGCTTGACGACCTCTGCGAACTCCACGGCTACACGTCGGCGAGGGCGGTGACGACGCTCTCGACGGCATCTCTGCCGTCGGCGAACAGCATCATCGTGTTGTCGAGGTAGAACAGCGGATTGTCGATCCCCGCAAAGCCAGGCGACAGGCTGCGTTTGATGACGATGCAGGTGCGGGCGTGGTCGACTTCGAGAATGGGCATCCCATAGATGGGGCTGCCGGCGTCGTCGCGCGCCGACGGGTTGACGACGTCGTTGGCGCCGATGATCAGCACGGCGTCAGTCTGCGGCAGCTTGGGATTGGATTGTTCGAGGTCGAGCAGCTGGTCGTAGGGCACGTCGGCCTCGGCGAGCAACACGTTCATGTGGCCCGGCATGCGGCCCGCCACCGGGTGGATGGCATAGTTGACCTCGACCCCACGTTCTTCGAGGACGGTGGCGAGGTCCCGTACCGCGTGTTGGGCCTGGGCGACGGCCATGCCGTAGCCCGGCACCACCATCACACTGTCGGCATAGGCGAGGGCAATGGCAACATCGTCGGGGGTTGCCGACTTGACCGGTTTGTCGCTGGTCGTGATGGGCCCGGTCCCCTCGGTACCAAAACCGGAGAACAAGACATTGGCGAGTGAGCGGTTCATCGCCTCGCCCATCAGCATGGTGAGGATGAAGCCGGCCGCTCCCACCAGTGCTCCTCCGATGATGAGCGCCTGGTTGCCGACGACAAAGCCGGCCATGGCAGCGGCCACGCCGGACAGTGAGTTGAGCAACGAGATGACGACCGGCATGTCGGCCCCGCCGATCGGGGTCACGGCGAGGACACCGAGAATGAGGGCGGCGGCTGCGACCAGCCAGTAGGCAAGTGTCGAATCAGCTGCGACGGCCCAGATGCCGCATCCGACGATGGCAATGGCGAGCAGGGCATTGAGGATCTGCCCACCGGCGAAGCCGAGTGGCCGGCCCGGCAGGATGCCCTGGAGTTTGCCGAAGGCAACGAAGCTGCCGGAGAACGTCACGGTGCCGATCGCGAGCGAGAGCACCACGGTGATGCCGGTCTCGACGTCGAAGACGCCTGCGGCCTGATCGACGGCAACGAGGGCAACCAGCGTCGAGGCGATGCCGCCAAATCCATTGAAGGCGGCGACGAGTTGGGGCATGTCCGTCATTTGCACCCGGATGGCCAAGACGGCTCCGACGGCACCACCGACCACGAGGCCTGCGATGACGGTTCCCCAATTGGTGATGTCCTGGTCGATCAGCGTGATGACGATGGCGGCCAACATGCCTGCGGCGGCGAGCGTGTTGCCACGCCGGGCGGTGCGGGGCGAACCGAGCTGCTTCAGTCCAAGAATGAAGAGAACGGCGGAGCCGAGATAGAGAAGCTCAGTCACGCTTGCGCTCCGGCTTCTTCTTGAACATCTCGAGCATACGATCGGTCACCATGAAGCCGCCGACCACGTTGATCATGGCCGAGGCCACGGCAAAGAAGCCGAGCACGGCAGCCAGTGTGCCGGAGCCGAGCCCGGCCGCGGTGATGGCTCCGACGACCGTGATACCTGAGATGGCGTTGGCCCCTGACATCAGTGGGGTGTGCAGGGTGGGTGGCACCTTCGAAATCACCTCGAGACCGACGAAGGCGGCGAGGACGAAGACGACGATGCCGGTGATGAACTCGGGGCTCATGCGCTGGAGTCCTCCATTCCGAGCAGTTGTCGGCTGCGGGGGTTGACCACGCGGCCGTCGTAGGTGAT